>DXDE01000007.1 GCA_019115615.1 Candidatus Agathobaculum merdavium
CACCTGTCCATCCTGATCGAGAACCTGCGCCGCGAGGGCTATGAGTTCCAGGTCGGCGCACCCAAGGCTCTGTTCCGCGAGATCGACGGCAAAACCTGCGAACCGGTCGAGCGCATGATCGCCGACGTGCCGCAGGACGCGGTCGGTGCGATCATGGAGAAGATGGGCAGCCGCAAGGGCGAGCTTGTTTCGATGAACCCCAAGGGCGCAGACCGCATGCGTCTCGAGTTCCTGATCCCGGCGCGCGGCCTGTTCGGCTACCGCACCGAGTTCCTGACCGACACCAAGGGCGAGGGCGTGCTGTCCTCGGTATTCCACAGCTATCAGCCGTACAAGGGCGACATTTCCAAGCGCACCACCGGTTCGCTGATCGCTTTCGAGACCGGCGAAGCCGTCGGCTACGGCCTGTTCAACGCGCAGGAGCGCGGCCCGCTGTTCATTGGGCCGGGCACGCAGGTGTACGAGGGCATGGTCATCGGCGAGAACCCGCGTGGTGACGATATGGCGGTCAACGTCTGCAAGAAAAAGCAGCTGACCAACATGCGTGCCTCGGGTTCGGACGACGCGCTGCGCCTGATCCCGCCGCGCCAGATGTCGATCGAGGCCGCGCTCGAGTTCATCTCGGACGACGAACTGCTCGAAATCACGCCCAAGAGCGTGCGTATCCGCAAAAAGATCCTGTCCAACACCGAACGTCTGAAAAAGGTCAAGGGCGGCAAAAAGTAAGCTATTTTTCAAGATATAAAGGAGATTTCACCATGTCTGTTAAAGAAATTCTGCACACCGATCTCGCTCCCGCAGCTGTCGGCCCGTACTCGCAGGCCGTTGCTGCGAACAATATGATCTTCACCTCCGGCCAGATCCCGATCAACCCCAAGACCGGTAAGATCGAAGCGACTACCATCGAAGAGCAGACCGAACAGGTCATGCAGAACCTGCACTGCGTGCTGGCCGAGGGCGGCGTGGCGTTTGACCGCGTCATCAAGACCACCTGCTTCCTCGCGGATATGAACGACTTTGCAGCGTTCAACAGCGTATACGGCAAATACTTCCCCGAAGGCGCACCGGCGCGCTCCTGCGTACAGGTTGCGGCGCTGCCGATGGGTGCAAAGGTCGAGGTCGAGGTTATCGCGGTCCAGGGCTGATGGATACCGTCAAACCCGGACGCTACCGCCACTTCAAGGGCAACGAGTACGAGGTGCTCAGCATGGCACGCCACTCGGAAACGCTCGAACCCATGGTTGTTTACCGTGCACTTTACGGCGAGGGCGGCCTGTGGGTACGTCCTGCTGCGATGTGGAACGAAACCGTGCAGCGGGATGGTTACTGCGGTCCGCGTTTCCAGTATATCGGTGAATAAAAAAGAGGACGGAAATTTCCGTCCTCTTTTCTGTTATGCCTCCTCGCGCGCCTTAACCGCCTGCAAATACTGCCACAGCAGCCAGAGGATGATCGCCGCCATGATAATCTGCACCACAACCGACATAAAGGGAGAAAACACTACCATAATGGTGGCAACAATGCCGCCGATCAGGGAAAGCCAGAAGCACCAGCGGATGCGTCCCAGCGGATAGTCATAGCCGCGGGGGATAATCAACTCATCCAAAGCGAAAAAGAAATAGTAATCCGCTACCATCATGACAATCAGCCCCGCCAGCGTGACAAACAACAGCAGAACGCTAAGCACCGAACCAAGCGCCAGCAGCGTCATCAGCAAGCCGCCAAAAGTCAGCGCAAGACTGATCAGCATGGTGCGCCATGCGCGTCCCATGCCGTCCGATACCTCACGCATTGCATATAGCTCATAAAGCTGCACTACCCCGGCTACAAGCCATATAATCGAGGCAATAATGTGTTCAAACGGCAGCAGCACCAAAGCAATCAGCTGCATCAGCCAGTAAACCCACAGGTTGTGATAGATCGGTCGCTGTATGCCTTCAAAATTTTCATTCATCTCGATCCCTCCTTTGATTTGTTTATGATACCAGATGGCACACTGCTTTGCAACCAAAATTCGATAAAATTTGTAGCACCCTGCGCCCTTGCTGCGTATTACCCATGAAAGGAGGATGGAGCGCATGACAGACCACACCCCAGAGCAACTCATTCGCACCTACGGCAGCACGGTGTATCGGCTGGCCTACGCCCAGACGCGCAGCCGTCACGACGCAGACGATATCTTTCAAGAGGTGTTCCTGCGCGTGGCGCAGCACCGGCCGACATTTGACAGCGACGAGCACGCCAAGGCATGGCTGCTGCGCGTCACGCTCAACTGTCTGAAAAGCCACTGGCGCGCCGCATGGCGGCGGCATGATGTACCGCTTGACGAGCGCATCCCCTTCCCCGCCCCCGAAGAGCGCGCACTGGACGATGCGCTGCGGCAGCTCGCACCAAAGTACCGCGCCGCCGTGCACCTGTTTTACTACGAGGGCTATTCCGCCGAGGAGATTGCGCGCATGACGGGTGAAAAGCCGTCCGCCATCCGCACCCGTCTGACCCGTGCGCGGGCGCAGCTCCGCGACCTGTTGAAAGGAGAGAGTGACGATGAACTTCGAGCAGACCTACCGCAGCATGAATGAGTCCATTGCGCCAAGCGATGCGCTGCTTGCCGACACGCTGGGGCGCGCCCGCGCCGGGCAGCGTCCCAAGCGGCGGCTGCGGCGCGTGATTGTCATCGCGGTAGCCGCGGCGCTCGTGCTGGGCTGTATCACGCCCGCGCTTGCTGCAAACGTACCCGTCGTGTATCAGGCGCTATATGATATTTCGCCCACGATCGCGCAAGCATTGATGCCGGTCAATGAATCCTGTGAGAGCAACGGGGTCAAAATGGAGGTGGTGTCCGCCGCGATTGACGGTGATACCGCCGGCGTGTATCTGACCCTGACGGATACCAGCGGCGACTTGTTCGGTGAACTTGCCCCTGCCTTTTCCGAAGGATGGACGCTCAATTCCCCCAGCAGTGATTTGGGATATATGCACACACTGCTCTCGTACGACGCGGCAACCCATACCGCAACGTTCTATCTGGAACTGACCAATCTGGACGGTCAGGCCTTTTCAGATGGTAAATACACATTCACCCTGCCCGCGCTGCTGATCGGTCGAGACAGCCAACTTGATGTGTCAATCCCGGTCGACCTGTCCGCTGTGCCGTTCGACCCGCCGACCGAACAGCAGATGTGTTACAGCGTTGCCGCAAGCGGCGACGGCACCCCCGAAGCACAGCAGGCCATTTCCAGCGGCACATATGATTTTTTGCAGCCGCAGGATGCGCTGTGGCAGAGCGAGGACGACGTTTTTGCCCTTGCTGCAGCCGGTTATCGGGACGGGCGGCTGCATTTGCTGCTCTCTGCGCTCGACAGAAAGCGCTGCGAAAATCAGGCTTCGCTATTCTTGTCTGATGCAAACGGCGCACCGGTTGAGCCAGATTTCGTCGCCACCTATTTCCCCCCCGACGGCACGGACTGCGCGTTCGAAGAATGGGTTTTCCCAATGGCATATGACCAGTTATCCCAAAGCTCTCTGACCGGTTGGCTGCGCACCTCAGGCGGACAGATCAACGGCAACTGGCAGGTCACCTTCCGTTTAGAAAACCAGTAATATACACAAAAACGCCCGGAACTTTCGTTCCGGGCGTTTTTGATGGAAAGCGTGCTTTCCAAAAGGTTCTTACTGGTTGTCCTCGATATACTTGACGATATCGCCGATGGTGCTCATCTTGGTAGCTTCCTCATCGGAAATGGTCACGCCGAAGTTCTCCTCGAGGTCCATCATCAGCTCAACGACGTCCAGGGAGTCCGCGTTCAGGTCTTCCTTTACCTTGGTATCCATGGTCATGGTGGAAGCGTCGGCGTCGAACTTCTCGGCCAGAATCTCGCATACCTTTTCAAACATGGGATTTACACTCCTTCATCTTGGTCTTGATTTATTGTTCTGAAAATTCCGATCTTGCGGAACTTTTCATACCGTTTTTGCAGCATCGTGTCCATATCCGGCTCGGCTGCCAGCTCCGCGAGCTGGTCGCGCAGCGCGCGTCCTACATTGCGGATCAACTGGGCGTTCGTCTGCCCCTCCGGGATGATGCCCTCGATCATGCCGAACTCGTAGAGGTCCTGCGCGGTGATACGCAGGGTGTCGGCAGCCTCGGCCTCGCGGGACGGGTCCTTCCACAGGATAGACGCACAGCCGCGCGGCGAAATGACCGAATACAGCGCGTTTTCCAGCATGAACACGCGATCGGCCACGGCCAGCGCCAGTGCGCCGCCCGAGCCGCCCTCGCCCGTCACGATCGAAATGACCGGTGTGCGAAGCTCGATGAACTCATACAGGCTGCGGGCAATCGCCTCGCCCTGTCCGCGCTCCTCCGCACCCACGCCCGGGAACGCGCCGGTCGTATCGACCAGATTGATCACGGGACGATGGAATTTTTCGGCCTGATGCGCAAGGCGCAGCGCCTTGCGGTAACCCTCGGGATTGGCCATACCGAAGTTGGCGGCCATCTTCTCCTCGGTCGTTTTGCCCTTGCGGTGGCCAATTACGGTCACCGGCATGCCGTTAAACATGGCAACGCCCGCGCAGATTGCATGGTCCTCGCCGAAATAACGGTCGCCGTGCAGCTCAACAAAGTCGGTGAACAACTCGTTAATATAATCCTCGATCTGCGGGCGCTTGGGATCGTGGATGATGCGCATTTTCTCGCTTGCAGGTTTATTCGCCATGGTGCCACACCTGCCGTTTCTTCGGTTTGGGCTGGCGGTGGAGTTTCAATAAAGTCTCCAGCGTGCCCTTGAGTTTATTACGCGGAACTATTTTATCACAGAAACCGTGCGAAAGCAAGAACTCGGACGACTGAAAGTCCTCCGGCAGCGTTTCGCCGATCGTGCCCTCGATGACGCGCCGGCCGGCAAAGCCAATGGTCGTGCGCGGCTCGGCGAGGATGATGTCGCCCAGCATGGCGAACGACGCGGTCACGCCGCCGGTCGTCGGGTCGGTCAGCACGGTGATATACAGCAGCCCGGCGTCCGAGTGCCGCCGCGCGGCGGCCGACACCTTAGCCATCTGCAGCAGGGAGAACATACCCTCCTGCATGCGCGCGCCGCCCGAGCAGGTAAACAGCACCACGGGCAGGCTCTTTTCGGTTGCGTACTCAAACAGGCGGGTCAGCTTTTCGCCCACGACCGAGCCCATGGACGCCATCATAAAGTGGCTGTCCATCACGCCGATGCAGGTCTCTACCCCGCCGATACGGCATACGCCGGTCTTGACCGCGTCCGGCATGCCGACCTTTTCGGCCAGCTGCGCGGCCTTTTCGGCATAGCCCGGGAAGTCGATCGGGTCAGCCGGGGCAAGGTCGGCGTACAGCTCGGTAAAGCTGTCCTTATCCGCGATCTGACGGATGCGCGTGCGCGCCAGCAGGCGGCCATACCGGCCGCAGTGCGGGCAGACATACAGATTCTTGCCGTAGGCATAGGCTTTCAGCTCCGCGCCGCAGCCCTTACACTTGACGACCTTGACGCCCTCGTTATCCTGCGGTTTCATCTCCATCGAGGTTTCGCGCGTTTTCTGGAATAAATCGAGCAGCATGTCGTTCCCTCCCCCCTGTTATTTCTCAAAATCGCCGTTTGCGATCGAATTGACGTGGAATTCCGCGTCCTCGAACGCCTTCGAGCGCAGAATGTGCATCTGATAATCCGTACCGGTCACAACGCCCTCGAACAGCGTCTCGACCAGCGCACGACGCATGCGCGCAATCGCCTGCGTGCGGTCCGCACCATAGACGATCAGTTTGCCGATCATCGAATCGTAGAACGGTGGGATCTTATAGCCCTGATAGGCGGCCGTATCCATACGCACGCCCGGTCCGCCCGGCAGGTGCATGGACACCAGCGTGCCCGGGCAGGGCGCGAAGTCGCGCGACGGGTCCTCTGCGTTGATGCGGCACTCGATCGCGTGGCCGCGCAGCTCTAGGTCGTCCTGCGTAAAGGACAGCGGCTCGCCCGCCGCGACGCGGATCTGCTCGCACACAAGGTCGACGCCAGTCACCTGCTCGGTGACCGGATGCTCGACCTGAATACGGGTATTCATCTCGCAGAAGTAGAAATTGCGGTCGTTGTCGACCAGAAATTCGATCGTGCCCGCGTTGCGGTAGCCGACACGCTTGGCGAGGTCGACCGCCGCCTTGGTCATGCGCGCGCGCAGTTCGGGCGTGACGAACGCCGACGGGCTTTCCTCGATCAGCTTCTGGTGGCGGCGCTGCACCGAGCACTCACGCTCGAACAGGTGCACCACGTTGCCGAAGCTGTCGCCCAAAATCTGCACTTCGATATGACGCGGGTTATGGATGTATTTTTCCATGTACAGACGGCCGTCGCCAAAGTTCGCGACCGCCTCAGCGGATGCACTGTCATACGCGTCCTTGAGTTCGCGCACATCATGCGCCACGCGGATGCCCTTGCCGCCGCCGCCCGACGCGGCCTTGAGCATCACCGGATAGCCGATGCGCTCGGCTTCGCTGATCGCCTCGTCAAAGTCGCGCAGCGGGCCATCCGTGCCCAGTGCGACCGGCACGCCTGCCGCGATCGCATTGCGCTTGGCCTCGGACTTATCGCCCATCAGGCGGATGGTCGCGGCGGTCGGCCCGATGAAGGCCAGACCGGCCTGCGTGGTGCGCTCGGCAAAGTCCGGGTTTTCGGACAGGAAGCCGAAGCCCGGATGAATCGCCTGACAGCCCGACGCAAGTGCCGCCGAGATAATGTTCTCCATATTCAGATAGCTGTCCGCCGCGCGCGCCGGGCCGATGCACACCGCTTCGTCCGCGATCTGCGCATGCAGCGCCTCGCGGTCGGCCTCGGAATAGACGGCGACCGAGATCACACCCAGATCCCGGCAAGCCTGAATGATGCGCACCGCGATCTCGCCGCGGTTTGCAATGAGTACCTTTTGAAACATGTTTCTCCCTGCCTCAGTCCATGATGACCATGCACTTGATCTCTGCTTCCGCCGCCTTCTGGTCGCCGACCCAAGCCACGCCCTCGGCTACCGCCATCGGGCCGCGGCGCTTTACGAACTTGACCTCCAGGCGCAGCGTATCGCCCGGCTTTGCCATCGCGCGGAACTTGGCCTTGTCGATGCCGGTGTAGACCGCGGTCTTGCCGCGGAATTCCGGGATGCTCAGAAGCGCCACGCCGCCGACCTGCGCCAGCGCTTCCAGACGGAACACGGCGGGCATGATCGGGTTGCCCGGGAAGTGGCCCTGGAAGAAAAACTCGTCCCCGGTCAGGTGCAGCGTGCCGACCGCGTGCTCCTCGTCCATCTCGATGATCTCGTCCACCAGCAGCATCGGCGGGCGGTGCGGCAGAATCTCCATGATCTGTTCTTTATTCAGCATATATCTTATACCTCTTTCTCATCCGGTGCAAGCCATTTTACGCAAACCAATAAAGATTCAAGATAGGGGGCTTATGAAGCCCCCTATCCCTCATTCGATAATGACAACCGTCTGGTTATACTCGACCATGTCGCCCGGCTGCGCGAGGATGCGCACGACCGTGCCGTCGCACGGCGCCTTGATCTCGTTCATGGTCTTCATCGCCTCGATGATGAACAGCGTATCGCCCTCCTTGACCTTCTGGCCGACCAGCACGAACGGCGGCGCATCCGGCGCGGGAGACGAATAGAACGTGCCCACCAGCGGGCTCTTGACCGGCGTACCGGCCGGAAGATCGTCGACCGATGCGGCAGGTGCCGCCTCAGCCGTGGGTGCCGCAGCCGGGGCTGCCGCAGGAGCGGCGGCGGGCGCAGCCGCAACCGGAACGACCGGCGCGGGGGGCGCGGACTTGATCTTGATCTTGACGTCGTCGGCCTCGATCTCGACCTCGCCCAGACCACGGGTCTTAAGCGCGTCCATCAGCTCGACGGCGATATCCTTCAGTTCCTTGATATCCATATCTTACACCTTCTTAATCAGGATGCAGGCGTTATGGCCGCCAAAGCCCAGCGAGTTGGAGATCGCCACGTTCACCGGCATCTCGACCGCCTTGTTCGGCGTGATGTCCAGATCGCACTCGAGGTCGGGCTCCTGATAACCGATCGTCGGCGGGACGATGCCCTCGCGCACCGCCATGACGCAGGCGATCGCCTCGACCGCAGCCGCGCCGCCGAGCAGGTGGCCGGTCATCGACTTGGTGGACGATACCTTGACGTTATACGCCTCGTCGCCAAACGCCTTCTTGATGGCAATGGTCTCATACTTTTCGTTGAGCGGCGTGGACGTGCCATGCGCGTTGATATAATCGACGTCCGCCGGGGTCAGACCCGCGTCCGTGATCGCGTTCAGGATTGCGCGGGCAGCCGCTTCGCCGTCCGGCGAGGGGCTGGTGATGTGATAGGCGTCGCCCGACGCGCCGTAGCCCGCGAGCTCCGCCAGAATGGTCGCGCCGCGCGCTTCTGCGTGTGACAAGCTCTCGAGCACGAGGCAGCCCGCGCCCTCGCCCATAACAAAGCCCGAGCGGCGCGCGTCAAACGGGATGGACGCACAGGTCGGGTCGTCGCCCGTATGCACAGCCTTCATGTTCTGGAAGCCCGCCATCGAGATCGGGATAATGCCGTTCTCGGTGCCGCCGCAGATGACCACGTCCTGATAGCCGTGGCGGATGGCGCGCATCGCCTCGCCGATGGCGTGGTTGCCGGTTGCACAGGCGGAAACCGGGCAGAAATTCTCGCCCTTGAAGCCAAAGCGCATCGAGATATACGCCGCCGCCATGTTGGCGATCATCTCGGGGATGCACAGCGGGGACACGCGGCCCGGGCCCTTTTCATTCAGCTTCGGGATCTCCTGCTCGGCAATGTGCAGACCGCCTACGCCCGAGCCATAGATTACGCCCGTGCGGTAGGGATCAAAATTGCCTTCCTTCAGCCCTGCCTGATCGACCGCCTGCTGGGCAGCCGCCAGCGCAAAGTGGCAGTTGATATCCATGCGGCGCGCCTCGCGCTTGTCCACATACTGGGTCACGTCGAAATCCTTGACCTCGGCGGCCAGCTTTACCTTATAATCAGATACATCAAACTTGGTGATCGGACCGACGCCGCACTTGCCGGATTTGAGCGATTCCCAGAAAGTGGCCACGTCATTGCCGACCGGGGTGATCGCACCCATACCGGTGATGACTACTCGTTCCATCAAAGCATCTCCTTTTCCCATATACTCCCTTGCGGCCTTCCCTTACCGCATATCGGGATGCTGCAATCAGATCATGCCGCCGTCAGCGACGATAACCTGACCGGTGACATAGCTTGCCGCGTCCGAAGCCAAGAACGCGACAACGCCCGCGATTTCCTCGGGCTTGCCGAAGCGGCCGAGCGAAATCTGCTTTACCGCGCCTTCCTTGACGGCGTCCGGCAGCACCTGCGTCATATCCGTATCGATAAAGCCGGGTGCGACCGCGTTGACCGTGATACCGCGCGCGCCAAGCTCCTTGCTGGCAGTCTTGGTCATGCCGATCAGACCCGCCTTGGCAGCGGAATAGTTGATCTGGCCCGGGTTGCCCGCAATACCGGCAACCGAAGCGATATTGATGATGCGGCCCTGCTTGGCGCGCATCATCATCGCGCCGCACTGGCTGAGCATATTGAACGCACCCTTGAGGTTGGTCTGGATGACCGCGTCAAACTGGTCTTCCTTCATGCGCACCATCAGGCCGTCGCGCGTGATACCTGCGTTGTTGACCAGAATATAGGGCACACCCATCTCTTTCTTGATTTCCTTGAGCGCCGCCGCGCAGGCGTCGTAATCCGAAACGTCCCACTGCTTGACGACAGCCTTCACACCATGCGCACGGCACTTTTCCGCGACTGCCTCCGCCTTTTCGACCGAGGACGCGCAGTTGATAACAATATCATGGCCCTCTGCGGCCAGCTTTTCCGAAATGGCCGCGCCGATGCCGCGCGAGCCGCCGGTGACGATTGCAATACCCATTTCCTTACTCCTTATTCAAAACGCTTGTATGCGTTCTTCAGCAGCGTTTCTGCCTCTTCCGTCATGCTGCGGACAATATCTGCGCACGGGCGCAACTCCTTGAGCATGCCCGCGATCTGGCCGGACATGAAGGTGCCTTCCTCGTAGTTGCCGTCCTGCACTGCCTTGCGCAGCGAACCTGCGGTTGCGGCTTCCAGCTCCTCGAGCGACTTGTCGGTGTTGATCTTTTCCAGTTCGAGGCACTTGCGCGCCATCGGGGTCTTGAGCGAGCGCACCGGATGGCCGGACGGGCGGCCGGTGACAACAGTCGAGATATCGGTCGCCTTGAGCACCAGTTCCTTATACTTATCCGAAATAAAGCACTCGTTGGACGCGAGGAACACGGTGCCGCACTGCACGCCTTCCGCGCCCAGCATGAACGCCGCCGCCATGCCGCGGCCGTCCGCGATACCGCCTGCTGCGATGACCGGGATGCTCAGCGCATCGACCACCTGCGGAACCAGCGGCATGGTCGTCAGCTCGCCGATGTGGCCGCCGCCCTCCATGCCTTCCGCGATGACCGCGTCCGCGCCTGCGCGCTCCATGCGTTTTGCCAGCGCCACGGAAGCCACGACCGGCATGACCTTGATGCCCGCGTTCTTCCAGCTTTCCATATATTTGCCCGGATTGCCCGCGCCCGTGGTCAGCACTTCGATCTTCTCATCGACCGCCAGCTGCGCGAGGTCGTCCGCATTCGGGGAGAGCAGCATAATGTTCATGCCGAGCGGCTTATTGGTAATCTCACGCGCCTTGCGGATCTCCTCACGGATCACATCCACCGGGGCTGCGCCGCCTGCAATGATGCCGAGGCCGCCCGCTGCGGATACCGCGGCAGCCAGATGATGCTCCGCGACCCACGCCATTGCGCCCTGTACAACCGGATACTCGATACCGAGCAGTTCAGTAATCTTGGTTTTCATGCCATTCTCTCCTTTACAGCTTGAGTACAAACGCACCATAGGTCAGGCCGCCGCCGAACCCGGTGCATACGATGGTCTGCCCCTCATGCAGCAGACCCTTTTTCCGCATTTCGTCCAGACAGATCGGCACGGAGGCCGACGAAGTGTTGCCGAAGCGGTCCATATTGACGTAAACCTTTTCCTTGGGCAGGTGATACCGCTTTGCGATTACGTCGAGGATGCGCAGGTTGGCCTGATGCGGCACGACCCAGTCGATCTCCTCGGCGGACACGCCCGCGCGCTGCAGCGCGGTGTCGATTGCCAGCGGTACGGCGCGCGCCGTAAAGCGCACAACCGCCGCGCCCTGCATTTTGAGGAAACGCGCCTTGGGGTCGACCGTACGGTCGGCTGCAAACGGGTCTTCGAGCGGCAGCGCCTCCATATAAAGGTAGTCCGAACCCGATCCATCTGCCGCGATGAAGGTAGACTGGATGCCGACGTTCTCATTTTCGGTTGCGCGGTAAACCGCTGCGGCCGCGCCGTCGCCAAACAGGATGCAGGTCGAACGGTCGGTATAGTCCGTGATGCGGTGCAGCGTTTCAGCCGAAACGACCAGCACTGTTTTTGCCTTGCCGCACTTGATGAAGCTGTCCGCGATATCGGTTGCGGACACAAAGCCCGCGCAGGCGTTGTTGATATCGATCGAGCCCACCTGCCGCGCGCCCAGCTTGTCCTGCAGGACGCTCGCAGTGTTCGGGGTGTTGGTGTCCGGCGTGCAGGTGCTGACCAGAATCAGGTCAAGCTCTTCCGCCGAAATACCCGCGTCCACCAGTGCGTTCTGTGCCGCGCCGAGGGCGAGCTCCCAAGTGTGGGTGTTCTTTGCGATGCGGCGCTCACGGACACCCGTGCGCTGCACGATCCATTCGTCGCTGGTATCCACCATGGTTTCCAGCATGGCATTGGTCAGTACAAAGTCAGGAATGCACGAACCCGTGCCGATCAATTGGCTGTTGATGATTTCCACGCTCCCTAAAAGTTCAAATCGCTCTCCCAAGCGTGGAAAAGCGACAGTAGATAGTTTGATTGACAAAGTAATCCTTGACTATTATAATAAAAGTACTTGAAATTGTCAACCTTTTCCGAGGTTTGGCAAGGATTTTTGGAGGAACGGAAACATGGAATACGGTTTTGCATTTTTCCCCGGTCAGGGCGCGCAGGCACCCGGCATGGGCAAGGATCTGTACGAAAATTCTAAGGCAGCGAAGCTGGTTTTTGAGGAAGCCAGCGAGGGCGCGGGGCTGGATGTCGCAAAGCTCTGCTTTGACAGCGACAAGGAGACCCTGTCGCGCACGGAGAACAGCCAGATCGCGATTTTCACGCACTCGATGGCAGCGCTCGCAGCGCTGGGAGAAGCGGGCGTCAGCTTCAAGGCGGCTGCCGGCTTCTCGCTGGGCGAGTACACAGCGCTCGCTGCGGCGGGCGTAGTGACGCTTGCGGACGGCGTCAAGATCGTCTCGATGCGCGGCAAGCTGATGCAGCAGGCCGCGGACTCGATCGACGGCGGCATGGCCGCGATCCTCGGGTTGGACGATGAAAAGATCGAAGCCGCATGCGCGGCCGTGACCAGCGGCATCGTGCTGCCGGTCAACTACAACTGCCCCGGCCAGCTGGTCATCGCAGGCGAAAAGGCAGCGCTTGCGGAAGCGGTCGAGAACTGCAAGGCGGCAGGCGCACGCCGCGCGGTACCGCTGGCGGTATCGGGCGCGTTCCACACCCCGCTGATGGCGAAGGCTGCTGCGGAGCTGCGCGCCTATGTTTCGGACTTCACCTTCTCCGCCCCCACGATGGACATCTACTCCAATCTGGACGGTCAGGTGCTGGACTGCTCCAACCTGCCCGCGCACCTCGAGCAGCACATGATCTCCCCGGTGCGCTGGACGCAGCTGGTCAAAAACGGCATGGCGGCAGGGCTTACCACCGCGTGCGAGGTCGGCCCGGGCAAGACGCTGACCGGCTTTGCGGGCAAGATCAGCAAGGAGCTGAGCTGCAAGGCCGTGCAGGATATGGCAGGCGTGCAGGCGGCTGCCGAATAACCGAGAAAAGACAACAAGGGAGACGCTGCGGCGTCTCCCTTTTATGCCAAAAAACTTTTTCAAAAAAATTTAATCGTTTTTGAATGGATTCTCCTTTGCCGGTCGTGTTGGTAGTGAAAGGCACAAACGACAAGCCAAATTCACCGACAATAATGTATTAGGAGGAATTGAATATGAAAAAGATGGTAATTGGTACGATCAGCGCAGCACTGGTTCTTTCGATGGCAATAACGGGCGCATTCGCCGCAGGAAACGGCTACGGACGCGGCCGGAACTTTGTCGATGCGGATGGCGACGGGGTCTGCGACAACTACGGCACGGGCCGCGGACAGTATTTCGTCGATGCGGACGGCGACGGCGTCTGCGACAACTACGGCACGGGCCGCGGGCAGTACTTCGTCGATGCGGACGGCGACGGGGTCTGCGACAACTACGGCACCGGCTGCGGCCGTGGGCAGGGACGAAACTGCCGCCGCTAAAGGAACATCACGTAAAGGTAGGGTAACATGCGGAGCGAGCAGGAGGCAAACCGGGCGATCGAGCGGTACGCGGACACCGTCCGGCGGATCTGTATGATCCATTTGAAAAATCACGCTGACACAGAGGACATATTTCAAAACGTGTTTTTGAAATATGTCCTCAGCACCGCCGTGTTTGAAAGCGAGGAGCACGAAAAGGCATGGTTCATCCGCGTGACAATCAACGCCTGCCGCGACCTGCTGAAAAGCTTTTTCCGCAGCCGCACGGTCTCACTCGATACCCTGCTTGACCAGCCCGCCGATCTGACCGAGAACGACCGCACGGTACTCGACGCGGTGCTCGCGCTGCCGCCCAAGTTCCGTGACGTGGTCTATCTGCATTATTATGAGGGCTATACCGCCCCGCAGATCGGCGAGATACTGCACAAGAACGTCAACACAATCTATACCTTATTAAACCGCGCGAAACAGGCGCTGAAAGAAACGCTGGGAGGGGACGACGATGCGTGACGAACTGAAAACCGCGCTGGACAAGGTCACGGCGGACGAAGCCCTCCGTCAGTCCACCCGCGCGTTCCTCGCCCAGCAGACCGGCGACTACGGCGCAGCCAAAGCCCGCCCACGCGTGCGCCGTATGGCGGCGGCCTTCGCCTGCCTCGCCCTTGTGATTGCGGGCGGCACAGGCTACTGGGCCTACTTCTCCCCCACCTGCGCGATCAGCGTGGACATCAATCCCTCGGTTGAGCTGGCGGTCAACCGGTTCGACAAGGTGATCTCGGTTGAAGGCATCGGTGCGGACGGCGAAGCGCTGGCCGAAACACTCGACGTGCGCTTTTCGAGCTACACCGACGCGCTGAACTGCCTGCTGGAAAACCCAACGGTCGAGGAATACCTCGCAGAGGACGAGGTGCTGTCGATCGCAGTCGCGGGCGACAACGCCACGCAGGCAGACGCCATCCTTTCGCAGGCGCAAACCTGCACCGCGGGCACGAAAAACGTCTATTGTCATGCGGCGAGCACAGAAGAAATCGAGCAGGCGCATGAAGCCGGGCTTTCCTTCGGCAAATATCAGGCGTTCCTGCAGCTGCAAGCGCTTGACCCCAGCGTCACCGCTGAGGACGTACAGGGACTGACCATGCGTGAGATCCGCGACCGGATCGCAGTGCTCGACCCAGACGCGGCACAGGATATGCCCGGCAACGGCTATGGTCAGGGCAACGGTTATGGCCAAGGACAAGGCAGCGGCGCTGGTAACGGACAGGGCGCTGGACAAGGTGCCGGCAGCGGACAAGGGCAAGGCAATGGCGCCGGCAATGGTTCCGGCGGCGGGCAAGGGCGTGGTTACCACGGCGGCCGCTGATCTACCGGCGTGTTTTGCGCGCGAAAAACAGAAATTACTTGACAAATCCCCCGCAATGGACTACACTAATACCACAGAGGAAAAACTCTATTAAAACCGTAGGAAAAGGAGGAAGCCGCCATGCTGTCGATTCGAATGAACATGTGCATGATGTGCGGTTTTGCTCGTTTTTCTGCCATGCAGCGTTAAACGCTGTAAGCTGTAAGCGGGCCGCTTTTCATGCGGCATGGCACGGTTTGAGATGGAAAACGAGCGGAAAGCAGACCCTGCTTTCCGCTTTTATTTTGAAAAAGGGGGAATGAAGTTGGAACAGGATTGCATCGTTCGCATCCAGAACCTGAACAAAACCTTCCGCGGACGCGCCGGTACGGTCACTGCACTGAATGGCGTTAATCTGGATATTCACCGCGGCGAGATTTTCGGCATCATCGGCCTGTCAGGCGCGGGCAAAAGTACGCTCGTGCGCTGCATCAACTTCCTCGAAAAGCCCACAGAGGGCACAGTCGAGGTCGACGGTCAATCGCTCGGTGCATTGAGCGAAGCCGAACTGCGCAAAGCGCGCCATTCCATGGGCATGATCTTCCAGCAGTTTAACCTGCTGCAGCAGCGCACCGCGCTGCAGAATATCTGCTTCCCGCTCGAGATCGCGGGCGTGAAAAAGCCGGATGCAGAGAAGCGGGCGCGAGAGCTGCTCGAAATCGTAAGCCTCTCTGACCGTGCGGACAACTACCCGTCCCAGCTGTCGGGCGGCCAGCAGCAGCGTGTGGCCATCGCCCGTGCGCTGGCGACCAACCCGAAGATCCTGCTGTGCGACGAAGCGACCAGCGCGCTCGACCCGACGACAACACGCTCGATCCTCGCGCTACTAAAAGAAATCAACCAAAAGCTCGGCATCACGATCATCGTTATCACGCATGAGATGGCGGTCATTGAGGAGATCTGCCAGCGCGTCGCCATCATCGATTCCAGCCGCATTGCTGAGGTCGGCACGGTCGATCAGGTGTTCACCCGTCCGCAGTCCGCGATGGCAAAGCAGCTGATTTACCCGGACGGCAAGCGCGATAAGCTCGCCACCGGCAAGCATTACTGCCGCATCGTGTTCGACGGCAACTCGTCGTTCGAGCCGGTCGTGTCGAATATGGTGCTCGAGTGCAAGGCGCCGGTCAACATCATGTTCGCCGACACCAAGGACATCGATGGCCGCGCCTATGGCCAGATGATTTTGCAGCTTCCCGAGGACGAGCGCGCCGCAAAACGCGCGCTGGCGTACCTCGAAACCCAGAATGTGCATGTAGAGGAGGGCGACGCAGATGCTTTCACCTGAACTTTGGGCGCAAAGCCTGTGGGAGACCCTGTATATGGTCATCGTGTCGACCGCGGTCTCCTATCTGATCGGCCTGCCGCTCGGCCTGCTGCTGGTGGTGACCGATAAGGACGGCATCTGCCCGATGCCGCTCATCAACACCGTGCTGGGCGTGATCGTCAACATCCTGCGCTCGATCCCCTTCCTCATCCTCGCGGTTATGATTACCCCGATGACGCGCGCGATCGCAGGCAAGGCAATCGGCACGACCGCCATGATCGTCCCGCTGACAGTCGCGGCCGCGCCGTACGTCGCGCGTATGGTCGAGTCCTCAATCAAGGAAGTGCCGTTCGGCGTGATCGAGGCAGCGCAGTCCATGGGCGCTAGTCCGTGGCAGATAGTCTGGAAGGTGCTCGTGCCGGAAGCCAAGCCCTCGCTGATGGTGGGCGGTGCGATCTCGATCGTCACCATCCTCGGTTATTCCGCGATGGCGGGCTTCATCGGCGGCGGCGGTCTGGGCACAGTGGCTGTCAACTACGGCTACAACCGCTATAACTTCGAGATCATGCTGGTCGCGGTTATCATCATTGTGATCGTCGTGCAGATCTTCCAGGTCGTTGGCATGTGGCTCGCGCGCCGTCTGGACAAGCGCAACCGCTGACCCCCCTTTAATTTGTTATCAAAAAATTTGATAAAACACCCGTAGAAAAGGAGAGATTCCCAATGAAGAAGAAAATTGCAGCCCTGCTGGCTGGCGTGCTGTGCCTGTCGGCGCTGGCAGCCTGCGGCAGCGGTAACGACGCGCAGACGAGCGGCGACACCGCCTCTGATGACAAGACCATCACGGTCGGCGCATCGCCCACACCGCACGCAGAAATCCTGAACGCCGCCAAGGACGTACTGGCCGAGCAGGGCTGGACGCTCGAGGTTGTCGAGTTCACCGACTATGTGCAGCCGAACACCGCGCTGGTGGACGGCGATCTGGACGCGAACTACTTCCAGCACATTCCGTACCTCAATAACTTCAATAAGGAAAACGGTGCGGATCTGGTGAGCGCGATTGAGATGCACTACGAGCCGTTTGGCATCTATCCGGGCAAGACCGCAACGCTGGAAGAACTGGCGGACGGCGCGACCGTCGCTGTTCCGAACGACGGCTCGAACGAGACCCGTGCGCTGCTCCTGCTGCAGGACGCCGGCCTGATCAAGCTGAAGGACGGCATTGACCCGACCTCGGACGCAACCAAGCTGGACATCGTTGAGAACCCGAAGAACCTCGACATTCAGGAGATCGCTGCCGAGCAGCTGCCGCGCTCGCTCGAAGACGTTGACCTCGCGGTCATCAACGGCAACTACGCGCTGCAGGCTGACCTGAACGCCAAGGAGGATTCGCTCATCACCGAGAATCCGGATTACGCCAAGGTTTATGTCAACGTCGTTGCCTGCCGCAGCGGCGACGAGACCAGCGACAAGATCACCGCGCTCAAGGAAGCCCTCCAGAGCGACGCGGTCAAGCAGTTCATCGACGAGACCTACAAGGGCGCTGTTGTCGCAACCTTCTGATCATCCGATACAACTGCATAAACAAAACCCCTCCGCTTCACAGCGGAGGGGTTTTATTTTGGCTGTCTGCCGTTTCTACCGCGGTTCCTTCATCCGATGTTGAACAGAACGGCACCGTATCCAGAATCACCATGCTCATTTGACCGCTCTGCGCCCCATCTCGCTCCATCCCTTCCTTGTTTCTATTTTCATTGAGCACCTTTTGACGCGTCACAAAGTCCCACAATTCCTTCTTCAATCCGCTTGGCGAAATCATAAGCCCGGCGAAACGCAAAACTCTTGATCCGCACCTTAGTCGAGACCAGCAAAATATCCACCGGCTCGTCAGTGTTCTTTAGATGGAGCCGCACACACAGGAACTCAATCACGCCCTCTTCCTTTTTCTGCATTTTCTCTTCCAGCTCTTTTTTAGAAAGCCTCGGCTTGCTCACAAGCTGGCACGAGCAGATGTCGCTCGCGTCATAGAAATCGGGGTTGGTCACCTGACGGTTAGACAAGCGATTATTCAGCACACAGATCTTGTAGTGTTTTTCATCGAACAGCACATAATTCCCAATACGAGCGGTAATCTCAAAATCCGGATCGTATGCGGCATCGCCCGCCGGTTGACACATCTCACGTATCTCATCCAGCGTTTTCTGCGTGACCGTTTCCGTGAACTGCCGGCTGGCCTTCTTATAACATTCCTTGCAGATATAGCCTTCGCGATATTTGAATTTGTTCATCAGCCCCAGCTTTGCGCCGCATACATCACAGGTCATCGCCGCTCATCTCCTTACTCCGCTTCGATGCTGCACACCGCGTCATGGATGCGCAGATATTTTTGATACTTCTTTTGATACAGCGCCGCACGATGCGGCTGCGGTGTAAATTTCTCCTTGTCAAACAGCAAATTGTTCATCTTTTCCTCCACCGGCACCCCCTCTGATACCGCGGCAGCGACAAGCGCTATGCCAAACCCTGCGCCGGAATTACTCTCCATCTGGATTACAGAGATTCCGAGCACATCCGCGAGGATTTGCATCCAGATTGTATTCTTGGAACCGCCGCCGATGACGCGCAGGTTTTCCAATTCCGCCATCGGGATCTCCATCGCTTCGACGAGCTGCCGCACCGCGAAACAGATGCCCTCCAGTACGCGCGGCTATTTGACGCAATGATTTGAATATTTTAGGAGGTTTCGCAAATGAAGATAGTAAACGGTTTCGATCTGATGAAATTCGCGCAGTCTCACGGACTGCTGCTCCCAGCGTTCAACACCACCAACATGGAAATGACCTATGCGATCGTTAAGGGTCTGAATCAGGCGAACCTCCCGGGATATGTTCAGATCTCGTCAAACAACCTACGCCTGTCCAACCCGGCGGCTATTGCATACCTGACCGCGGATGCCATGCGGAACAGCGACGTTCCTGTTGCGCTTCACCTCGATCACGGCAAGAGCTACGAGGATGTAAAGGCGTGCGTAGACGCGGGATTCACTTCGATCATGATCGACGCATCTTCCCTTCCGTTTGAGGAAAATATCAAAGAGGTGCGCCGTGCCACCGAGTACTGTCACTTCTATGGCATCCCCGTGGAAGCAGAACTGGGCGCCCTGCGCGGTAAGGAAGAGGATATCGTCAACGAAGCCGACTGTAAGACCGATCCCGGCATGGTCGCGGATTTTGTCGAGCGGACCGGCTGCGATCTGCTTGCGGTCTCGGTAGGCAATGTGCACGGTCTGGACATCCAGCCAAAGGTTGATCTTCCGCTTTTGGAGGAAATCTCCAAGGTTTCCCCGGTCCCGCTCGTCATGCACGGTGGCTCCGGTATTCCGTTCGAAACCGTACAGCAGGCGCGCAAGTATAATCTCATTAAGATCAACTACGGCTCCGACCTGCGGCGGGCGTTCGTCAGCACCTTCGGACGAACCTATGAGAAAAACCACAACCATGCGAGCGTGATCGAACTGAGCATCGAGGCGGTCGACAACGTTGCCGCTAAGGTTGCAGAACTGGTAAAAGTAATCAATGCGTGACCGCCTGCCGCAAACCGCGGCAGGGGCAGTTTCCGCTTCTCTTACGGGACTGATCCTGAAGCAAAACGTCTCTGCTTGTCCGCTTCTCATCGGCAGGCATTTGCTTCATATCCGGATCGGTATACTACTAGAAAATACATCCAAATGCGCAAATGAATTGAATTTTGCAACAAAATATGATATTGTGAGGAAGTCGGCAAATTGATCGGTACGATAACTTGGCGGCACGATATTGATCTGTTCAGCAGACAATTTCTCTTTCGTATTTTACCGCTCCCCGGATCAGAGGCTGAAATTCACACGGTAAGGAGGATGATCATATTATGCTGAACCACAGAGCCATTGAAATCCTAATAGAGCTGTATAATCATCCTGACGAATATCTCACTGGCTCATACTTTGCCGAGCGCTTTAATGTCAGCCTGCGCACGATACAAACAGATATGCGTGAGATCAAGGAGGAATTGAAGCACGAAAGCTGCGTGGAACTGATTTCGCAGGCATCCAAGGGCAGCCGCTTGAAGGTCAACGATCCGGATGCACTTTCCTCACTTTTGCGGTCGATGTATCGGCAATACGCAACGACTTCGCTCAGCTTTTCCGTCGACCGCGCCAACCAGATCCTGCTGACGCTGCTGCATAGGCATCGCGCTATATCGTTTTACGAGATGGAGGAGATGTTTTACATTTCCAATTCTACGCTGCGAAACGATCTGAAGCAGGTGGAGGAAAAACTGCAAAAATACAAGTTGGAGTTATTCCGCAGCAAGAACAAGGTAATGATCGAGGGTGCCGAAACCGAAAAACGCAGATGTATCATCGGAGAAAACCTGTAACATAAAGCGTGCCATGCAAATGTTCGCCTTAAGTGAATCGACATAATAAAAAAGTTCAATACATATGCGCCAAAAGACCTT
>DXDE01000073.1 GCA_019115615.1 Candidatus Agathobaculum merdavium
ACCACCTATCAAAACCAAAGCGGCCGTATCAAGAAAACCACTGAAAAATCAGAGCAATCCCCTTCCCCGACCCGTCATGTTGAAGAGCAAGCGAAAGGAGCAAACAAAAGCATGAGTAAATGGAAATGTAAAATTTGTGGTTATATTTACGAAGGCGAGAGCCTGCCGGAAGATTTCACTTGTCCGATTTGCAAACAACCTGCCTCCGCTTTTGAGAAGATTGAAGAAGCGCCTGTTAAAGCAGGAAATAAATACGCCGGAACGCAAACCGAAAAAAATCTTGAAGCGGCGTTTGCCGGAGAATCGCAGGCACGCAACAAGTATACTTATTTTTCCTCCGTTGCGCAGAGCGAAGGATATGAGCAGATTGCTGCATTATTCCTAAAGACTGCGGAAAACGAAAAAGCGCATGCAAAGATGTGGTTTGAAGAACTGGGCGGATTAGGCAACACAGCAGAGAACCTTCTGCATGCCGCCGAAGGCGAAAACTACGAATGGACGGATATGTATGACGGCTTCGCCAAAACTGCGGAAGAAGAAGGCTTCCCTGAACTGGCTGCGAAATTCCGTCTGGTCGCCACGATTGAAAAACGGCATGAAGAACGATACCGCGCGCTGCTTCACAATGTAGAAACTGCTCAGGTTTTTGAAAAAAGTGAAGTAAAAATGTGGGAATGCCGTAACTGCGGCCATATTGTGATCGGAACCGCAGCCCCAGAGGTATGCCCTACTTGTCTTTACTCTAAAAGCTTTTTTGAGATCAACTGCGAAAATTATTAAGTTTCAGAAAGCAGAAACTTTGTTTCTTGCTTTCTGCCTACCCGAAATAGCTCGCATCCAAAAAGAAAAAGCCCGACAAATTGTCGGGCTTTTTCTTTTATATCCGCTTGCTCATCTTCTCGCTGTATTCCGCGCGGAATGCAGCAAAGGTACCGTTATCAAGTGCGTCGCGGATCTCCTGCATCAGGTGGTTGTAAAACCAAAGATTATGCATAACCAGCAGCCGCTGGGACAGCATCTCCCCGCTCTTGAGCAAATGCCGCAAATATGCGCGGCTGAACCGACGGCAGGTTGGGCATTGGCAGCCTTCTTCAATCGGCCGATCATCCGTCTGGTATTTGGCATTCATGATGTTGAGGATGCCATTATGCGTAAACAAATGACCATGGCGGGCATTGCGCGTCGGCATAACACAGTCGAAGAAATCCACGCCGCGCGCGACCCCCTCAATGATATTGGACGGCGTACCAACCCCCATTAAATATCGCGGCTTGTGCGCAGGTGCATGCGGCAGCACCACATCAAGAATATGATACATAACCTCTGTGCTTTCCCCTACTGCCAGACCGCCAATGGCATAGCCCGGCAAATCAAGCTCTGCGATCTGCTGCATATGCTCGATGCGCAAATCGTCGTATGTACCGCCCTGATTGATGCCAAACAGCATCTGGTGCGGATTGACGGTATCCGGCAGACTGTTCAGTCGGTCAAGCTCCGCTTTACAGCGGCGCAGCCAGCGCGTCGTGCGGTCGATCGAATTTTTGACATATTCGCGCGGTGCCGGATTTTCAATACATTCGTCAAAAGCCATCGTGATATCAGAACCGAGGTTAGACTGGATGCGCATGCTTTCTTCCGGTCCCATGAAGATTTTTCTGCCGTCAACATGGGAATGAAACGTTACGCCCTCTTCACGAATCTTGCGCAATGTCGCAAGCGAAAAAACCTGAAAGCCGCCCGAATCCGTCAGCATCGGGCCATCCCAGCGCATAAACTTATGCAATCCGCCCATCTGTTTGACAATCTGGTCGCCCGGTCGAACATGCAAGTGATACGTATTGGATAGTTCGATCTGGCACCCCAACTCCTTCAGGTCAAACGCGTCTACCGCGCCTTTGATTGCGCCCGCGGTGCCAACGTTTTGGAAAACCGGCGTCTGCACCGTTCCATGCGCAGTATGAAAGACGCCACGACGGGCATTTCCTTCGGTTTTCAGTAGTTCAAATGTTCCGATTTGCATAATTCCCTCTTTCAGTACAATAGCATTGAATCGCCAAACGAGAAGAATCGATATTCTTTCTCGATTGCTTGCCGATAAGCTTCCATGACCATCTCACGCGTCGCAAACGCTCAAATCAACATCATCAGTGTAGACTCGGGCAGATGAAAGTTGGTTACCAAATGGTCAACCGCCTTGAAGCGATAGCCCGGGTAGATGAAAATATCCGTCCAACCGGACTGCGCACGCACATGCCCATCCTCATCTGCAATGGTCTCGAGCGTACGGGTCGCCGTAGTGCCAACCGCCCAGATCTTTCCGCCAGCCTCACGTGTGCGGTTGATCAGGTCAGCCGTCTGCTCGTCCATTATATAATATTCCGAGTGCATCACATGATCAGTAATCTCGTCTTCCTTAACCGGCCGAAACGTACCTAAGCCGACATGCAGCGTAACAAACGCCAGATTGACACCCTTTGCTTTCATCTGCTCGAGCAGCTCGGGCGTAAAATGCAGGCCGGCCGTCGGCGCAGCAGCCGAACCGGGCGTTTTTGAGTATACTGTCTGATAGCGCTCCGGATCATCCAGTTTTTCCTTGATATACGGCGGCAGCGGCATCGTGCCAAGCTTATCAAGAATTTCAAGAAAAATGCCGTCATAATGGAAACGAATGAGCCGGTTTCCGTCCGGTTGGACAGACTCGACCGTCGCAGTCAGCAAGCCGTCGCCAAACACCAGTTCCACACCCTCGCGTGCTTTGCGTCCCGGGCGTGTCAGACATTCCCACAACCCGTCGCCACGGTCAATCAACAACAGAACCTCAATCGGCGTGGTTTTTCCAACAGCATGCCCCATCAGGCGCGCCGGGATAACGCGGGAGTTATTGAACACCATGCAGTCACCCGGCTGGACATATTCCAGCAAATCCCGGAAATGCCGATGCGTAACCGATCCATCCGCACGGTTCAGCACAAGCAGGCGCGACGCGTCGCGCTGTTCCAGCGGATGCTGTGCGATTAACCGCTCCGGTAAATCAAAATAAAAATCACTTTTTTTCATGGATAAAAGCAAGGGTGCTCGTTGATTCGAGCACCCTTGATGGACGCCTCCTTTGCGTGTTTGGATCAGCCGGCGATACTGATGCCGGTAAAGTAGAATTTCAGGATATCCTCATAATTAAAGCCCTGCTGCGCCATTCCATACGCACCCCACTGGCTCATACCAACACTATGTCCCCAGCCAGATCCTGTAAAGGTGTAGCTGACAGGAATAGTATCCGGGTCATCGCCTTCCTCCGGCTGCCCATCCGTATCCGGATCAGTCGGCCCTTCCGGATCAACTGCTCCCGCAGAAATGGACTGTACAATAACCGTATCTGTCTCTTCATCAAAGTCAACAAAGAAATCAAGCGCGTCGCCCAAATCACGCAGCATATAATAGTTATTACCATTGACGCGATAGCCGGTCAAGGAAACACTCTTGCCATCCAGAACAATCGTGGAATCAGATGCAGACAGATTCTGAATAATGGACGAAACTGATCCTGTCATCTCATCACCTGTTTGCTGATAAGCCTTGCCGCTTGTCAGCACAATGCGGTTATTCTCCGCATCCCAAGTAACATCGAACTGGCGATCAGTCCCGCTGAGCAAATAAGCTACATCACGCAGCTTATAATAATTGTTGCCTTCAATATTATAGCCTTGCGGATCGACAGTTTTCCCGTCAATTTTGATCGCATGCGTAGACGGAGTTATTTTCAGGCTGGCAGCCTGCGGCATCGTGGTTGAAACAGGCGTTACAGCTGCGGTTTTCGCCGTATTTGCTGTGATGGTGTAACGGATACTATCCAAACCAAATACCGTCCGCGTATCATCCTTGGAAATCACAACCTGCTTGCCGTCGGTATCAGTGACTGTCACCTCGTTGACGTTATCCGTGTCCGTACGCTTGGTCACCTCGACGTTTGCCACAGTGCCGATCGAATATCCGGCAGCGATCAGCTTCTGACGAACCTCGTCCGCTGTCAGCGTTACGCTCCACGAGCTGTCATAAGTTTCATATGGATCTACTTTGCCCTGTAAGTAAGGATAGTCGCCGCCCCAGACATTCACCGCATCCTCCGTTGCACCACCATCCGACGAGAAGAAATAGCCGACAACAAGGTCGCCATTATAGGCAAGGTATTCACCACAGGTTGCATCCACCGCAGAGTCCGATAATGTGGTTGCGCGGTTTGCCCCCAGATAAACCTGGCAGTTGGTCGTATTGCAGAGATCATACCCTTCGCTCTCATGCTTATGGGTGCCCAATGCAAACGAGCGAGCACATACTGCCTGTGCCTTCTGTGCCTCAATCGGCCAGTCTGCACTGATCTCATACGGGAGAACGCCTTTCACGTAATCCTCCAGCCCAACATAGTTTAGAACAGTAATATTGCTGCCGGAAGCACGACGGTAAACAAAGTCACCATACCACTTATATCCCTTAAACCAGGTCAAAGTGCTGTTCGGATGGATTGCAATATGATCCGCTCCTGCAGCTGAGGTATACAGTACAGTGCCCGAAGCAGTATCGCTCACCTGAAAGGCATCGCCTACCAGCTTAATCGTAAGCT
>DXDE01000074.1 GCA_019115615.1 Candidatus Agathobaculum merdavium
GAGGTGAAAAAGATGCCGAATGCAAAGGTTCTGGAAGAAAAGAAGGCTCTGGTTGCGTCTCTGGTAGAGAAGATCCAGAATTCTCCCGCCGGCGTGCTGGTGGATTACAAGGGCATCAACGTCGAGGATGATACCAAGCTGCGCCGTCAGCTGCGTGAAGCAGGCGTTGAGTATATGGTCATCAAGAACACCCTGATCCGCTTTGCGGCCAAGGAGCTGGGCTTTGACGCTCTGGAGGAGCACCTGAACGGTACGTCCGCACTGGCGATCTCCACCACGGACGACGTGATCGCGCCGGCCAAGATCCTGGGCGACTTCGCTAAGACCCACGAGAACTTCGTGATCAAGGCTGGTTACCTCGAGGGTAAGGTCATCGACGCGGACGAGGTCAAGAAGCTGGCCAACATGCCCAGCAAGGAAGTCCTCATCGCGCAGGTTCTGTACAGCTTCAATTTCCCCATTATGCAGCTTGCTATTGCTTGCGACGCTATCGTTAAGAAGGCGGAGGGCAATGAGGAAATGAAGGTTGCCGAGCTGGTTGCCGCTAAGGCTCCGGCTGCGGAAGAGACTGCTGAAGAAGCACCCGCTGCGGAATAAGTCCGCACAAAAACACACATAAAAATATTTGAAAAAATGGAGGTTTAATCCCATGACTGTTGCTGAGATTATGGAAGCTGTAAAAGAGCTCAAGGTTATGGAGCTCTCTGAGCTGGTAAAGGCTCTGGAAGAAGAATTCGGCGTATCCGCTACCCCGGTTGCGGTAGCTGGTGTTGCTGGTGGCGCTGGCGAGGCTGCTGCTGCTGACGCTAAGACCGATTTCGACGTTGTTCTGGTTGAGGCTGGCTCCTCCGAGATCAACGTTATCAAGGTTGTTCGTGAGATCACCGGCCTGGGCCTGAAGGAGGCTAAGGAGAAGGTTGACTCCGCTCCGCAGACCATCAAGGAAGCTGCTCCGGAAGCTGAGGCTAACGAGATCAAGGAGAAGCTCGAGGCTGCTGGCGCGAAGGTCGAGCTCAAGTAAGTTCGATTTACCCGCTTATGTCCCTTTGGGGACTGCAAGCTGTCCAAAACCGGCAGGTATTGCTTTTGCGATACCTGCCGTTTCTTTTGCCGCCCTGTGGGGCGGTATCTGACTGAAATAGGGGAATGAAGCCCAATATGCGATCGTTTTTGTCCCAAGTGGGCGCATTTGTGCGGCGCGAGGCCGTGCTGACCATCGCCTTTGTCTGCGCCCTGCTTTCCATGCTGGCTGTGCCGCCCGACGCGGCCTATGCCGGCTATATCGACCTGCGCGTGCTGTGCCTGCTGTTCTGCCTGATGGCGGTCGTGGCAGGCTTGCAGCAGTGCAGTCTGTTCGCGGTGCTCGCCCAGTGGCTGCTGACCGGCCGCAAACAGCTGCGCCTGCTCTATCTCGCGCTCGTGTTGCTGCCGTTTTTCTGCTCCATGCTGATCACGAATGACGTGGCACTTTTGACCTTCGTGCCGTTTACCGTGCTGGTGCTCAGCCATATCAGCCGCCCGGGCGCGCTCATCCGCATTGTCGTGCTGCAGACGCTGGCCGCAAACCTCGGCAGCATGGCGACCCCGGTCGGCAATCCGCAGAACCTGTTCCTGTGCTCGTATTACGGGCTGTCCTTCGGCGCGTTCCTGCGCGTTGTGCTGCCGCTGACGTTGGTCAGCCTGCTGGCGCTGTCCGTCGCCGCGCTGTGGACAAAGGGCGAGACCATCGAAATCACCTTCCCGTCGCGCGCGCACATCGTCCGGCCACGGTTGTTTGCGCTGCTGTGCGGCCTGTTCGTGCTGTGCCTGCTGTCGGTCGTCCATGTGCTGCATTACGGTATCCTGACCGCGATCGTGGTGATCTGCCTTGCGCTGTTTGCGCGGGGGCTATTTGCCCGCGTTGACTATCTGCTGCTGCTGACCTTTGTCTGCTTTTTCGTTTTTGCGGGCAACATGGGCCACATCGACGCAGTGCGCGCCGCGCTTGAGCATCTGCTCAGTGCGAGCACCTACTGGACGAGTGTGCTGGCCAGTCAGGTCATCAGCAATGTGCCCGCCGCTGTGCTGCTCTCGGGCTTTACCGACCAGTGGCAGGCGCTGCTCGCGGGCGTGAACGTGGGCGGGCTGGGCACGCCGATCGCGTCGCTTGCCAGCCTGATCTCACTCAAACTGTACTTACGCGACGAGCATGCCTCGCTGCCGCGCTATCTGGGCGCGTTTACTGTTGCCAACGTCGCGGGGTTGCTGCTGTTGTCCGGCGCGGCTTTCCTGTTCGGCTGCACGGGCTGATCAATATGACAGACAGAAAAAAGCCTGCTTTCGCAGGCTTTTTTGTTTCCCAATAGGGTTTAGTTGAACGCTTCGTCGTCGCGTTCTTCGAACATCCGGTGCACCCGCGCGCGCAGTTCGGGGTAGCCGTCAAGCTGCGGGTCTGCCGCGAGGATTTGCTCGGCCTCCTCGCGCGCGTGCTGCATAAGCGCAAGGTCGGCGGCGAGGTCAGCGACGTGTAGCGCAGGCAGACCGTGCTGCCGCCTGCCGAAAAAGTCGCCCGGGCCGCGCTGTGCAAGGTCGGCGCGCGCAACCTCAAAGCCGTCGTTGGTTTTGCACAGGATTTTCAGACGCTCACGCGCGGTCTGCCCCTTGTCCGCGCCGAAGAAGATGCAGTAGGACTGCCGCTTACCGCGCCCGACGCGGCCGCGCAGCTGGTGCAGCTGGGACAGGCCGAAGCGGTCGGCATCCTCAACGACCATCAGATTGGCATTCGGCACGTCCACGCCGACCTCGATAACGGTCGTCGCGACTAGAATATCGTACTCTTTTGCCGTGAACGCCTGCATGACGCGCTCCTTGTCCGCGTTTTTCATGCGGCCATGTAGCACGGCGACGCGCCGGTGCGGCAGCGCTTTTTGCAGATCGACCGCGTGCTGTTCGGCGCTTTTCAACTCGAGTTCGCCTTCTTCCACCAGCGGACAGACGACATACACCTGTCCCCCCTCCTCGATTTGCTTGTCGATGAAGGCGGTGATGCGTCGGCGCATGTTCTGGCCGACGGCATAGGTTTCGACCGGCTGACGGCCGGGCGGCAGCTCGTCGAGCACAGATACGTCGAGGTCGCCGTACATAATGAGCGCAAGCGTGCGCGGGATAGGCGTTGCCGACATGACGAGCACGTGCGGTGCTTCACCCTTGCCCGCGAGCGCGGCGCGCTGCGCCACGCCGAAGCGGTGCTGTTCGTCCGCTACGACCGCGCCCAGCCGGTGGAAGGAGACGCTTTGCTGGATGAGCGCGTGTGTGCCGACTACGACCTGCGCCTGCCCGCTCTCGATTGCCGCAAGCGCTGCGCGCTTTTGCGCCGCGCCCATCGAGCCGGTCAGCAGCGTGCAGGTGACGCCGAGCTTTTCCAGCAACGGCGCGAGCGTTTCCGCGTGCTGCGCCGCGAGAATTTCGGTCGGCGCCATGAAGGCGGCCTGATAGCCGTTCTGCGCGGCCAACGCGCACAACGCGGCGGCAACCACGGTCTTGCCTGAGCCGACGTCGCCCTGCACCAGCCGGTTCATCGGGCGGCCGGAGGCGCAGTCCGCCGCGATCTCGTCGATCGCGCGGCGCTGCGCGCCCGTCGGCGCAAAGGGCAATGCCGCGAGGTAGTCGGCAAGCCCCGCGGCCGAAAAGACAAAGCCATGATCCGCCCGTCGGCGCTCTTTCAGCTGTTGTAGGCCGCAGCACAGCAGGAATAGCTCTTCGAACACCATGCGGCGGCGCGCCTGCTGCACGTCTGCGGTGGTCTGCGGCCGGTGAATGGCGGCGAGCGCGTCGGCCGCGTCCGGCAGGTCGTACTTCGCGCGCAGCACCTCTGGCAGCGGGTCGGGCCAGTCGCCCGGCACGGCGTCCAATGCTGCTTCGGTCACGCGCGCGAGATCGCGTTGGGTCAGTCCGGCGGTCAGCGGGTAGACCGGCACGATGCGGCCGGGGTGCTCGTCCCCGGCCGCGATCTTCTCGGCCTGCGGCGAAACCAGCATGGGCATGCGGCCGCTCAGCTGCACGCGGCCGTAGAACAGGTACTCCTGCCCGACGCGCACGAGTGCCGCGGCATAGGGGTTGTTGAACCACGTGACGTGCAGCGAGCCGGTCTCGTCAAAGATCGTGCACTTGACCAGCGTCAGCCCCTTGCGGATGCGGTTTACCTTGGGTTCGGTGCCGACGACCGCGCGGATGGCGTATTTGCCGTCCTCGTCGATGTCCGCGATGCGGGTGAGCACCGTCCTGTCCTCATAGTCGCGCGGATAGGTCTCGAGCGCGTCGCGCAGCGTGCGGATATGCAGTTTTTCCAGCAGGGCGGCCTTTTTCGGGCCGACGCCCTTGACAAAGCGGATGCTGTCCTCGAGTGCGGGCATGGCTCCTCCTTCGGCGTCGCCTCGTTTGAAACCACGGTTTCAAACGAATAGGGCGCAAAAAAGTTCCGATGAACGAAACTTTTTTTGCTTTACAAAGTATAAAAACCGAGATACACGGCCCAGGCCGCATTCTCTTGACCTGCGGCCAATTCACCTTGTGCTCCCGGTTTTTATGCAAATTGCGGAGCGCCGCAATTTGCTGTCAGATGCGCGCAGCGGCGCGGTGGCCTCGATCGAAACTGTAGTTTCGATCGAAGTATTTTAGTATTCTCGATAAACGGCCTTGACCACGCCGAGGATCTGACAGCCCGTGCCGTTGATCGGCGGGTAAGCCGGGTTCTCCGGCATCAGCCACACGCCGTCCGACGTGATATTGAGCGTTTTGCAGGTCGCCTCGTCCTCCAAAAGGGCGATGACGATGTCGCCATTGCGCGCGGCGGCATCCTGCCGGACGATGACAAGGTCGTCGTCCATGATACCCACGCCAATCATCGAATCGCCGCGGATGCGCAGCGCGTAGTATTCGCCGCCGCCGGCCGCCGGTTCAAACGGCACATAGCCGACATGCTCCTCAACTGCGAGGATCGGCATACCGGCGGTAACGCGGCCGAGGATGGGCACGCGCGGCACCATCGACGGGCCGGACACCGGTGTCAATGTACGGGATTTGTGTTCGCTCGGCTCGAGATAGCCCGCCTCCTGCAGTTTTTTCAGGTGGGCGTGTACGGTCGAGGGCGAGCGCAGGTTCATTTCCGCGCAGATCTCGCGCACCGAGGGCGGATAGCCGTGCTCGAGCGAGAAAGTGCTGATATAGTCGAGGATCCGCTGCTGCTTGGCGGAGATAGGTTTCATATGGGAGCACTCCTTATGGTGTTCCTCTGGAACATCCGTTCGTGTTTTCTCTATTATACCCTAAATCCGGCAGGAAAGCAAACATTTGTTTGGCAAAATTCCCGCCCGGTTGAAAAAATCGGCAAAACAGTGCAATTTTCCAAACAGGAACGGGCGTTTTGACGGAAGTTTCGCAAAAAAGTTGTCTCTTTGCTTGTATTTGGGGCCGATCTGTTATATCATATAGAAAGCAAATGATTGCAGGGAGGGGTTTCTATGACGATCAAGACCGATCTCGGATATATCGAAATCACAAACGAGGTGCTGGCCGGTATCGCGGGCTATGCTGCGTCCTCGTGTTTCGGCGTCAAGGGCATGACCATCCGTTCCATGTCGGACGGACTGGCGCATCTGCTCGGGCGCGACAGCCAGTCGCGCGGCGTCAAGGTCACGGAAGCGCCGGACGGCGGCGTGAATATCGACCTGCACATCGCGGTCGAACACGGCGTGAATATCGCGACCGTGTGCCGCTCGATCATCGGCGAGGTGCGTTACCACGTCGAGCGCCTGACCGGCGTGGACGTAAAGAACGTGGACATCTACGTCGAAAGCATCCGCGCGGACTAAAATACTTCGATCGGAACACACGGTTCCGATCGAGTATGCGTCCTGCCGGGCGCAGGCCGCGGCCTTTTGATGGAAGCCGCAGAGCGGTTTCCGGTTCAACTGCGCGCCTTTGGTGCGGGGGCGGCCCCAAAATAGAGATTAGGGAGAGTTATTGCAAATGGCAGAGCAGAAAATAAACGGTGCGCTGTTCCAATCCATGGTGATTGAGGGCGCGCTGGCCATTGCCGAAAAGAAAGAGCAGGTCAATGAGCTGAACGTGTTCCCGGTGCCGGACGGCGATACGGGCACCAACATGTCCATGACCATGGCCGCGGCGATGACCGAAATGGAAAAGCTGGCCGAGCCGACGCTCGCCAAGGCCGCGGATACCACGGCCTCCGCCCTGCTGCGCGGCGCGCGCGGCAACTCGGGCGTTATCCTGTCGCTGCTGTTCCGCGGCGCAGCCAAGCGCCTGCATGAGGTAGAAGAAGCCGGCGGACGCGAACTGGCGCTGGCGCTGCGCGAGGGCGTGGAGACCGCGTATAAGGCGGTCATGAAGCCCGCCGAGGGCACGATCCTGACCGTGTCGCGCGTATCCGCGCAGCACGCGGTCGAGGCCTGTCAGGCCGAGCCGGATCTGTCCGCCGAGCAGGTGCTCGAGGCGGTGCTCGATCGCGGGCATCAGGCGCTCGAGGAGACCGTGCATCAGAACCCCGTGCTGGAAAAGGCGGGCGTGGTCGACGCGGGTGGCTTTGGCTACCTGACCATCCTCGAGGGCATGCTGGACGCGCTGCGCGGCATCCACAAGGAGCGCACCGCTGTCGAAGCGACCAAATCCGCCGCCGATTTCGGCGCGATCGCGGATGAGGATATCACCTTCACCTACTGCACCGAGTTCATCGCGGCGCGCAAGGACAAGGCGCGCAATGTCGGTCGCCTGCGGTCGATTCTGAACGATATTGGCGACAGTCTTGTTGTCGTTGAGGACGATGATATCGTCAAGGTGCATGTACACACCGACCAGCCCAACAAGGCGCTCGAGGAGGGCCTCAAGTTCGGCCCGCTGCTGACCGTCAAGATCGAGAACATGCGCGAGCAGCACACCGCCAAGGTGATCGAGGGCACGGCGGATGCACCGGCCGAGCGCGTGATCGTCCCGGCGGAGAAGAAATACGGCTTTGTTGCCGTTGCCGCGGGCGAGGGTTTGAAGAATGTGTTCACCGATCTGGGTGTCGACGCGGTCGTGCAGGGCGGCCAGACCATGAACCCCTCGACCGACGATATCGTGCGTGCGGTCGACTCGGTTCCGGCGGAGATCGTGTTCGTGCTGCCCAATAACAAGAACATCATCATGGCTGCTGAGCAGGCCGTGCACCTGTCCGAGGAGAAGAAGATCGTGGTCGTGCCGACCAAGACCATTCCGCAGGGCATTTCTGCTATGCTGGCTGTCGACCCGGACGGTGCGGACGAAGCTGCAATGGCCGCGGCGATGACCGACGCGGCGGCGAACGTGCGCAGCGGTCAGGTGACCTACGCCGCGCGCGACAGCGAGTTCGACGGCAAGAAGATCAAGCAGGGCGAATACCTTTCCTTAAGCGAGGGTAAGCTGTGCGCGAGCGGGCGTGAAAGCTCGGTTATCAAGAAGCTTGTGCGTGAGATGGTACGTGAGGACAGCGCATTTGCGACCGTTATCTACGGCGAAGGCGTTTCCGCGGAGCAGGCTGCCGAGGTCGAGGCGCTGCTGCGCAAGGAGAACAAGGAACTGGAGATTTCGGTGATCGACGGCGGCCAGCCGGTATACTACTATATCCTGTCTGTCGAATAAGCAAAACTGCATACAGATATAACACGCCCCCAGCGCTTTTACAGCGCCGGGGGCGTTGTCATGTGGGGAGGGGCACGTTACGCGTAGGCCGATACCGCCTCCGGCAGGGATTGATAGGCGTCGCTGTCGCGGAACACGGTTTTCATGTAGTCGGTGAACGCACAGAACGCGACGACGCGTTCGTCCTTGGGGTAGCTTCCCGCCGTGTCATCGCCCGTGATAGCGTAGGTTCGTCCGTCGGCCGTGAACGTGATGTCATACTCGGTCAGTGGTGTCATGCCGATCCGGCTGTCGTCGGTGGACAGTTCCGCAGTCGTCATGGGGGTGGAATCGAGCTGGTCGAGGCTGTATTCGCGGATCTTGGCGTAGATTTTGGCGCGCGTTTCGTCCGGAACGGTAAGCGGGGCTTGCATGGTGGGCTGCCCGTCCGGGTCGACCATGTCCTTTTGCAGGATGCCTTTTTCCGTGTCATAGATGTTGGGCGCGAGCATGTCCACCCAGAAGATGAAACGGATGGTAAAGTCCTCCGGCATGGTCTCGGGCAGTTCGGTCGCCTGCAGCTTGGTCTGTGCACCGCAGCCGGTCAGCAGGCTGAGCAGCAGGACAAAAACAGCGATTCGTTTCATGTCTCATCCCTCCTTTTACCCGGATAGACGCAGGAGATATGTGAAAGTTCCGCCCTGCGTCTTTCTTTTTGAGCAAACTTCCTGTACAATAGAAGCAGCAATGACTGAAAGGGGAAAGAGGTATGTCGATTCAGGAAATCTGCCGGGTCGCGGACTGCACGCGGCTGGGCGAAGGCTTATATTCGGTTACGATGCACGCGCCTGCGATCTGCGAGCAGACGCAGGTCGGACAGTTTGTGCATATCGCGTGCGGCGAGGGCAATCTGCTGCGCCGCCCGATTTCGATCTGCGACTGGCAGGACGGTAATCTGCGCGTTGTGTTCCAGGTGAAAGGCGAGGGCACCAAGTGGCTCGCCGCCCGCAAGGCAGGGGACGAGTTGGACGTGCTCGGGCCGCTCGGCCACGGGTTCGACACCAAGGCGCTCGGCGCAAAGCCCGTCTTCATCGGCGGCGGCATCGGCGTGCCGCCCATGCTCGCGTGCGTCAAGAAGGCGGCAGGCGAAGGCGCGCAGCCGCGCGCGATTCTCGGCTTCCGGAACAAGGATGCCGTCATTCTCGAGGAGGATTTCAAGGCCGTCTGTGGAGCGTTTGTCACCACCGACGACGGCTCGTATGCCCGCCACGGCTTTGTCACCGACGTGCTCAAAGAGCTGGTTGCGGACGCGACCGGTGTTGCCGCCTGCGGCCCCAAGCCGATGCTCAAAGCCATCGCCGCGATTGCGGATGAGGCGGGCTTGCCCTGTCAGGTCTCGATGGAGGAGCGCATGGGCTGCGGCATCGGCGCGTGCCTCGTGTGCGCGTGCGCGCTCAAGGCGGAAAACGGTGAGACCCGGTACGGCCACGTCTGTAAGGACGGCCCGGTATTTGATGCAAAGGAGGTCGAGTGGTAATGGCGGATTTACGCGTAAACTTCTGCGGCGTGGAGCTGAAAAACCCGATTACGACCGCGTCCGGCACGTTCGGCTTCGGCCATGAGTACGGCGAGTTTTTCGACCTGTCCTTACTTGGCGGCATCGGTGTCAAGGGTCTGACCCCGACCGAGCGCCTCGGCAACCCCGCGCCCCGCATCGCGGAGACCCCGGCGGGCATCCTCAACTGCGTCGGCTTGCAAAACCCGGGCATCGACCGCTTTATCGAGGAACAGATCCCCTTCCTGCGCCAGTACGACACCGCGATCATCGCAAACGTGTCGGGCAACACGGTCGAGGAATACGAGGGCATGGTCGAGAAGATCTCGGACGCGGACGTTGACCTGATCGAAATGAACATCTCCTGTCCGAACGTCAAGTGCGGCGGCATGGCCTTCGGCACGCGGCCGGACATGGTCGAGGAAGTCGTGTCGGCGGCGAAGAAAAAGGCGAAAAAGCCGCTGATCGTAAAGCTCAGCCCCAATGTGACCGACATCACCGAGATCGCGCGCGCCGCCGAGGCGGCAGGCGCGGACGCGCTCTCGCTCATCAACACGCTGCTCGGCATGCGCATCAACATTGAAACGAGAAAACCCATCCTGTCCAACGTGATGGGCGGCCTGTCCGGTCCTGCCGTGTTCCCGGTCGCGGTGCGCATGGTGTATCAGGTGCGCAAGGCGGTTTCCGTGCCGATCCTCGGCATGGGCGGCATCCGCACGGGCAAGGACATCGTCGAAATGCTGCTTGCGGGCGCAGATGCAATCGCGATGGGCACCGTCATGTTCGCCGACCCGATGGCGCCCGTCAAGGCGCTGCGCGAGCTCGAGGAGTGGATGGATGCGCACGGGGTCAAGTCGGTTTCCGAGCTGTCCGGCGCGGTGGAGGTCTAAAGCATGACCACGGTTTACCTCATCCGCCACGCGGAGGCCGAGGGCAACGTCTACCGCCGCTGTCACGGGCAGTATGACAGCCTGCTCACGCCCCGCGCGTATGAGCAGCTGCCGTATCTCGCAAAGCGGTTTGAAAATGTGCCGCTGGACGCGGTTTACGCGTCCGACCTGTTCCGCGCGCGTACGACGGCAAAGGCAGTCGCCGCGCCGCATGGCCTGAACGTCGAAATCCGCCCGGTGCTGCGCGAGATCGACATGGGCGACTGGGAGGACATCCCGTGGGCGGAGCTGCCGCGCATTTGGCCGGAGGAATATGCGGTCTGGCGCGCGCGCCCGTGGGACGCGGTGCCGCCGCACGGCGAAAGCGTCATGCAGGCCGGACAGCGTATGCTGGACGGCGTGCGTCGCTTGGTGGCGGAGCACGAGGGGCAGCAAATTGCTGTTGTGACACACGGTTCGGCTATCCGCGGCGCGCTGACCATCGCGCATGGCTTTGCGCCCGAGCAAATGGGCGAGATCGGCTGGGGCGACAACACCTGTGTGGCGAAATTTGAGTTTGACGGCCCGGATCAGATTGACGTTGTCTACGAAAACGACGCATCGCATCTGCCGCAGGAGCTGTCCACCTTTGCGTCCATCGGCTGGACGGACAACAAGGGCGTGCCGAACACACCGCAGATCTGGTTCCGTCGCGCCGATCCGCTGAACGAAGGTGACGCTGCTAAAATCGTCGCGTTCATGCGCGAGCTGCATAAAAACGCCTACGGTACGGACACGGGGCTTGACCCCGCCGTCTTGCTGGCGGATGTGGAGCGCGCGCAGCGTGTCAGCCCGCGCTCATGCTGCTTTGGCTGTCTGGAGGACGGCACACCCGTGGCGCTTGCCTACCTCAAAACGTGGTACGACGACGAGCCGGGCGTGGGTCTGGTCGGCGGGTTCTGCATCGATGCAAACTACCGCGGTCACGGTCTCAGCGGGCAGATTTTGGGGCAGGCGATCAGCGTGTACCGCATGCTGGGGAAAGACTACTTATGCGCGCATGTCGCGTCGGAGAACGCCCGCGCGCAGGGCTTCTATCACAAATTCGCGTTTGAGCAGCGCGGCGAATATCGGGACGAAAACGGCCTGCATTACCGCATGTTCAAGCGTATCTGTATCGATTGACGCACTTTGGAAGGGCATTCTACCGCTGGTAGAGCGCCCTTCTTCCGTCTGTCGGTTGCCCATGAGACGGCTTTCTGCTATGCTGAAAGCACACAAAGGAGGTGGGTGAAATGGATGCAAGGAATACAGGAGCGCTGATTGCTGCGCGGCGCAAGGCGCTGGGGCTGACGCAGAAGCAGCTGGCCGAACGGCTGCTTGTGTCGGACAAGGCGGTCAGCAAGTGGGAGGTCGGCGCGAGTTACCCCGAAGTGACGCTGCTGCCGCCGCTGGCGCAGATTTTGGGCCTGACGGTCGACGAGTTGCTGGCGGGCGAAGTGCGCGGAGAGCCGGAGCAGGAACAAACCGCCGCGCCGGAGGACACGCCGCCGGAGGACGGCGACAGGCTGCACGGGAAGGCAGCCGCGTTTTCGCCGGAGGCCTTCCTGCCGCCGCAGGACTATCTTGCCGACCGGCTGGGCAGCACGGACGACAAGCTGCTGCTCGCGGTGGTGGTGCTCATCCTTGCCACGGCGTACTGCGGTAATCCGTATCGTGCGTTGACTGCGTTGCGTAATCTAGTCATCATTCTGGTAATATACATTGCGTTCTGCGTGTGGCATAGTAAACAGCTTGGCCGCTTCGCCGCGCTCGGTGTCGACACGACGGTCAACAGTCGTCGCGCGCGTATGTCAAACCGAATGTTTGGCTCAGTCATGCTGTCCGTGGTTGCGCTTGCCCTGCTGTCCTATATGGCGAATTTATGGATTGGCAGAGAAGTGGTCAAAATCGACCGTTATCATGTGGTGCTCAACGCGATCGACGTCCATGTCACGGGCGAAGCGGTTTGGTTCGGGGGCTGGTACGCATTCGCTTCTGTGCCGCTGTGTCTTGCGCTGGTCGGACTGTTCGCGCTGGCCTACCGCCGCATGACAATGGAAACCCGCTTCCGGCCGCTCGCGGTCGTGCTGCCTGTGCTGCCCTGCCTTGTCGGGGCAGGTGTGGTCGCCTGGCAGCGGGTGCAGACCGCATTGGCGAATATGCCGGACTATGGCGAAGCGCTGACGCCGTACAGTAAGCAGTATGCGTTCAAACAGATGATTGTGGACGCCGGACAGCGCATGTGCATTGGCGTCGGAATTGTGGTAGCCGTGCTTGTGGTCGCGCTGCTGGTGCTGTGGCGCGTGAAGCGCCGCGTGCCGCTTGTGAGCGCGATTATGCTCGCGGTATATGCGCTCATCTGGCTGCCGTCCGGCGCGCTGTGGCTGGATATCGGCTATGAGAATTTTATCAATGTGGGCGGTACGGAGGACATTACGATTCAGCTGTTTGGGCTGATAATCCTGCTGGCGCTGACGGCGCTTAGCGCTGGGATTGCGCTGTTTGCGGACAGCCTGCGGCGCAAAAAGGCGTAATCAGACAGAAAAAAGGCTTGGAACCAAGGTTCCAAGCCTTTTTCATTGCTTTTAGTAAATAACGACCGTTGTGCCGACCGGGATGTTGTTGTAGATCCACTTGATGTCGTTCTTGTACATACGCACGCAGCCATGGGAAACCGGGTAGCCCGCGCTGAAGTCATACTCGGTGTCCGTGCCGGGGTAGCACAGGCGGGAGTGGAACGCGTAGCCCGTGCCGGGGTAGAAGCCGACGACCGGGCGCACGGTGTAGGTGCTGGTTGTCCAGCCGCCCGCGGACTTGTACGAAACCGTGGTCACGCCGGTCGGTGTCGGCGTGCTGGCCGCGCCTGTGCCGACGAGGAAGGACTTGATCAGCTTCCACTTGCCCTTGGAGCCTTGGAACACGTTAACATGCTGATACGCGCGGTTGATCCAGCACAGGTACTGGGTCTTGCTCGAATAGCCCTTGGCGTTGATCCAGACTTCCTTCTCGTAGCTCTTATAGTCGTTGTTGATTGCGTAGGACGAGGTGTAGTTGCCGCGATAGGTCGAGGAGACAAGGTTCAGCACGCGGTTTACGTCGCGCTGGTAGTACCACTCGTCCGAATAGTTCTCAATCGGAACGGTCTTTTCGACATACAGCTCCTCGGTTTCACCGGTCGAGGGGTTGTCGTAGAGCAGCTTGAAGCCCATCGTGACGGACAGCTTCATATCCTTGGTGAAGGTGAAATCAGTCTTAATGCTCGAGGAGGCGCCCTCGGTCAGCTGGAAGCTGTCATTGCGGTAGTTCGCCATGGCCTTGCCATCCTTGTACCACTGTGCGACGCACACCTTGCTTTCGGAAACGCCGGAGACCGTTACCGTGGTGGTCAGCGAGCCGCCTGCCTTGACCTTGTCCGGTACGCTCATGGTGAGCGAAACGCCGGTCAGGCCTGCGTCAATATTTTCGACCATGGAGTCCGCCGTGATGGAAACGTTGCAGTCCACCGCGCGGATATCGACCGAACCGGCCTTGCCTTTGCCGTCGACCGTCGAGCCGACGCCGGCAACCAGCAGATTATCGACCGATTTATTGAGCGTCAGATGGTTGTTTTTCGCGCCGCCGTTGATGGCGACAGAGCCGACCGCACCATCGACCACGATCGTGTTGTCGCTGCCGGTGATGATAACAGTGTCAGCGCTGAACGAATAGAGGTTGATTGTCCGGTTGGATGCGACGATCTCTACCGTATCGGCTGCGCCGGCGTAATTGACCGTCCCGCCCTCGCCCGCAACGACCAGCGTGTCCACGGTGGAATTGCCGGCCAGGGAAACGTTCGCTGTGCCTGCGGGATCGAGCGCGAGCAGACCAAGCGAGCTGTCATTGCTGAGATTGACCTCAGCTGCTTCCGTGCCCTTGAGCGCCACGCGGTCATGGGCAGTCACTGTGTCGAGGGTTACTTTCTGCGTCGGCGCGGAAAAGATCAGGTCGCCCGAAAGCGCAGTGTCTTCGATAACGGTTTCCGGTGCAGCAAAGATCGTGCCGCCGGTGATCGGCGCTGGGGCTTCTTCCTCGGTTTCGTTTTCCGCCTGCGATGCGATGATTTCATCCGCCACACGGGTGATCATCGTGACAAACTGGGCGCGGGTCAATGTGCTCTGCGGCTCGAGCGTCGTCGCGGTCATGCCGTTGACGATGCCCTCGGAAACCAGCGCCGCCGCTGCCTGCTTTTGCGCAGCGGTCATTGAGCCGGTGTCGGTGAATGCGCTCAGCGCGTCTTCGCCTGCTTCCGCGCGGTTAAATACAAATGCGCTTGCAAACCACTCGAACGCCTCGGCGCGGGTGGCTGCGGTGTCAAAATTGCGGCTGTCGTTTTTGTCGATCAGGCCGAGATGGATCGCCTTGCCCAGATCCTCGGCGTACCAAGCGTTGGACGAGGTGCCGGTCAGGCCGCTCGTATCGTCTACAATCGTTGCGCCGAGTGCACGGTTCAGCATGACGAGCGCTTCCGAACGCTTGACGGCGTTGTTCGGCAGCATGCGGTCATCCACGCCGTTGATCAGGCCCATTTCGACGGCGGTGTTCAGCGCGTCCTCCGCCCAGTGCCCCGCGATATCCGGGAAGGCAGGCTCGGCAGGCTCTTCCGGTTCCTCCGGCTGGCCTTCGTCGGTCAGCGTCAGCGTGACGGGCAGCGTGCCCGCCGTGATGCGTGCGACATACAGCTTGGCGGTGTCGAGGTCGAGGCCGCCGGGCAGCGTCAGCAGACCGTTTTCTGCGTCATAGGTAGCGGTTTCGCCGAGCGATTCGCCGTCGAGCGTGGCGGTCAGCGTGTCCTCTTCGCTCAGTGCGGCGAGCGCCGTCTGCGCATCGCCCGACAGGGTCAGCTGTATGTAGGCGCCCGTTTCCGCTTCGGACAGACCAGCCTCGGCAGCCGTTACGTCGGCGCTTGTGAGCTGTACTGTGCCGTCCGTGTTCGTAATAGACAGTACGTTCGGCTGGGTCAGGAACGCTGCCAGATCATCCGGTGCGTCCGCGCCCTCGGGAAGTGTAACGGTCAGCACTGTCCTCTCGTCGTTGAGCGCAAACACCGCGTCATACAGTTCCAGCTGCGCGAGCCGCCGCTCGGTCACGTTTTGCAGCCGGTCTGCCGTTTCTTCTGTCATAGTGTCCATACCCTCCGGCAGCGTGACCGCAAAGGTCAGCGTACCGGCGGTGGTCTCCGCCGTTGTGACGGCGTCGCCGCCTGCGGCGAATGCTGTGGTAAGCAGCAGAATGGCGGCCAGCAGGCCGCTCAAAACGCGTTTTTTCAAGGTAGATTCCCCCCTGTTCGGTAGTGATTCTATTGTACGGTCGTAAGACAGGAATTGTCAAGCCAAAGCGCGGTTTCAGTTTCGATACAATACTTGTTTTCCTTTCATTTCCTGACCATCCGTTCAGACGGTTTGCACCGCGATTTGGTTCCCATAGGGAGGTTTACAAGCGCTTTTTCTCATGCTATACTGATACTGGCATAGTATTATTGTATTATATATAGAGGAGGAACCGATCCATGCTTTGCAAGAACTGCGGCAGAGAGCTGCCCATCGCCGGCAAGTTCTGCCCATTCTGCGGCGCAACCATCGAGCAGACCGGTGTAAACGACGAAACCGCCGTATTCACCTCGCTGCCCGAGGAACTGAACGGGCCAATCGACCTGTCTGCGTTCGACGCCATCATGAAGGAGGACCATTTCGCGTCCGATTTGACCGATGGCGTGACCACGGGCGACCCGCATATCCCCACATCCGATGAACTGCCGCCTATCGACGTGCCGCCTGTGCGCCGCACTTCCGGTACGCAGGGCGCATCCCGCAGCACGGGCGCGCAGCGTCCGAACAGCGCGCCGCGCACTACTTATTTTTCCGAGCCTGACCCGGACGACAGGCCGTACCGCAAGCCCTCCAAGGGCAAGCGCGGCGCGGTTGTCGCGCTGGTCGTCGTATTGGTGATCGCACTGATCGGCGGCGGCGTGTGGTTTTTCCTGTCCCGCCAGCCGGACGAAAATCTGACGCTGGCCGAAAAGTATTTTAACCGCGGCGACTTTGACAAGGCGCTCGAGTATTATCTCGCCGCGCAGGAGGAAGCCAAGGATCCGTCCTCGCTCGACGCGACGATCCAGCTGATCCGCGACTACCAGACCGCGCAGGAATACGTGGAAAACGGCCAGTATACCGAGGCGATCGCGTCGCTCAAGCAGCTGCAGAACCGTGTCACCGACCCGGATTCCGCGCTCTATACGGCGATCGAGGAGCTGCTCGAGCAGGCGGAGACAGCGCAGGCAGATGACGAATTTGCCGCCGATATCGCTGAGATCGAAAGCTATCTGGCTGACAAGAAGTATGACGCGGCCGAGGCTAAGATTGATTCGCTCGCAGCGGATGACAGCCTGACAAGCGACCAGAAGAGCCAGCTTGACGACCTGCGTACACAGCTGACCGAGGCGCAGGAGTCCGAGCAGAAGCAGCAGGAGAACGAACAGCAGAAGTCCGAAAAGCGCGACTCGTTCTCCAGCCGCATCGATGAGCTGGAGCAGAACGACCTGCAGATCGCTTCCGCTTCCACGCAGGAGGATGAACTGGCGCTGACTGCAAGTTCGTTCGAGGCGTGGGATAACCTGCTGGTTGAAATGTACGACTATCTGGCAACCATCCTCAATGCCGACCAGTATGCGGCTGAGGAGGAGAGCTATAAGCAGTGGGTCGACGAGCGCGACTCCGGCGCGGCCAACGCCGCCAAGGAGAGCTCGGACGAGACTGCCGGCCAGCTCGCTTCGTACAGCTTCAAGCTCAGTTACACCAAGACACGCTGCTATAAGCTGCTTGATCTGATGTAAAACAGAAGAAAATCAGAAAAAAGTCACGGCCGACCGGCCGTGACTTTTTTGTTTTACTGCGCCGCTTTGCCTCGGCAGAGTGAGAAAACCTTTGCACAGCGCAAAAGAAAAACTTGCGTACAAGCAGTTTGAACAATGCTAAAAAGTTGTTAAAATTGCTTTTTGTACGATCATACAAGCGGCGGGATTTGACAGACTTGCAAGTTTGGAGTAAAATATATTCATTATGAAAGAAAAAGAGAAAGGGGCGGGTCGGATTGAACAGTCAGCCGAATTATGTGAAGGAGGAACTGCTGCATGAGCTGAGCGAAAGCTTCCGGCTCAACAGCCGCATCCCGCCTGAATTATATACCCGCTACCGCATCAAGCGCGGCCTGCGCAACGCGGACGGCACAGGCGTTCTGGTTGGCGCCAGCCGTCTCGGCAACGTACATGGTTACATACTCAACGAAGGCGAGCGCGAGCCGATCGAAGGCCGTCTGACCTACCGCGGATATAATGTATATGACCTGATCCACGGTCTCGAGCGGGAGAACCGCTTTGGCTTTGAGGAGGTCGGCTACCTGCTCATGTGCGGCAAGCTGCCGACACGGCAGCAGCTGTCGGAGTTCCAGCATACGATCGGCCTTGAGCGCGCGCTGCCCGACAATTTCACCGAGGACATGATTATGCGCGCGCCCAGCCGCGATATTATGAACAAGCTGGCCGGTGCAACGCTCGCCCTGTATTCCTATGACGAAAATCCGGATGAAACCACGGTCGAGAATATCATGCGGCAGGGCATCAGCCTGATGGCCAAGTTCCCGGTTATTATTTCGCACGCCTATCAGGCCAAGCGCCGCTATTTTGACGGCGATTCGATGTTCCTGCATGTGCCCGACCCCGACCGTTCGACTGCGGAGAACATCCTGCACCTCGTGCGCCCGAACGGCAAGTTCAACGATGATGAGGCCAAGCTGCTCGACCGCTGCCTGATTCTGCACGCCGAGCATGGCGGCGGTAACAACTCGTCGTTTACCGTGCGCGTCACCTCCTCGTCGGGTACGGATACCTATTCCGCGATCGCGGCGGCGGTTTCTTCGCTCAAGGGGCCGCGTCACGGCGGCGCCAACCTGCGTGTCGTCAAGCAGTTCGAGGAAATGAAGGCCAACCTGCACGATTGGAAGGACGAGGGCGAGGTCGCGGATTATCTGCGCAAGATCCTCGACGGTGCGGCGGGTGATGGCTCCGGCCTGATTTACGGCATGGGTCACGCGATTTACACCAAGAGCGACCCGCGTGCAGTCGCGCTCAAGCGCGCGGCGCGCCCGTTGGCGGAAAAGACCGGTTTTTCTGCGGAAATGGACCTGATCGAGCTGGTTGAAAAGCTGACGCCTGCGGTTTTTGCCGAAAAGAAGGGCAGCGACAAGCCGATGTGTGCCAACGTCGATATGTATTCCGGTCTGGTTTACAAGATGCTCGGCCTGCCCAAGTCTCTGTATACCCCGCTGTTCGCCACCGCGCGTATCGTCGGCTGGATGGCGCACCGCCTCGAGGAAGTCACGACCGGCGGCAAGATCATCCGTCCGGCTTACAAGCCGCTGGCTAAGTCGGTTGATTATATCAATCTGGATGAACGGAATTAAGCATAGAAAAAGCGTGTTTCCATTTGGAAACACGCTTTTTTGATTTACGAACGGTGCCAAAGGCGGGATCTGTGCGCAGGGTGCGGCAGGATGGGCGCGGCTGTTCCGTCGTCGCTCGCGGCTTGCGCGGCAGAACCGCGGAAAGGCAGATGGACGAGCAGGCTGGCGCCAGACAGCAGCACGAATGTGCAGGCGAGATAAACGCCGCGGCCAAAGGTGTTGAAGATCCAGACGAGCGGTGTGCCCGCCGGGGGTGCATACAGGAACATATAGTTTTCGCCGAACATCTGGTCGACCAGACCGACAGCCAGCGCAGCGAGCAGGAAGATGCAGAGCACGCGTGGGAAGCGGTGGATGGACGGCTGGTGCATACCGCACAGGATCATCGCCAGCGGGACGAAGATCAGCAAGCCGTGCAGGGCGAAGGTCTGCAGCGTTTGGAATGACCAGATGGGATAACATTCCGCAACGCCGGACGGCAGCACCGTGCCGAAAATACCGCCGAGCAGCGAGGTTGCGTAGACAAAATCGCGGAAACAGGTGAACTTGGTAAAGACGGCCAGCGGGATAAACAGGCTTTGCAGGCCGCACAGGTGGAGCGGCAGCAGTTTAATCAGGGAATGTGTTCCCGTCAGATACAGCCAGACCGAGTGGCTCAGTTCAAGCACGGGGACGAGGATCGCTGCGCCGTAGAGCATACGCCGCGCCTTCTGCGGCGGCTGCCGACGGATGCTGCGCAGCCCTGCGGCAATACAGCCGGCGAGCGTCAGCAAGAGCAGGATATGGCGCACACCGAGCAGGGGGAAGCCGTCCGGCTGCGGCATGTTGGACCGTTCAAAAAAACCCATGATACAGGATGTCCTCTCTTCCGTTTGGCGCAATGGGGCCCAGAAAATATAAAAGACAGGATACAGCCCGTTTGTGTAGGATTTGTGAACAAAAGGCAGAAACATTGAAAAATAGGGCATAAATAGCGGAAACGACAAAAGGGAGGCTGTTTTGCAGCCTCCCTTTTGTGGAAAATGCAGGAATCCTATCTTGCCCGGATGCGTCGAATCCGGGGCGTGGCGGTCGTATGCCGGGAATACGCTGCGGAATCCGTCACTCGGCGTCCGGTGCGGCAGCGGCAGGCGCCTGCGTGGGCGGAAGGAAGTTTGTCGAGATGTAAGCGCGCTGACGGTCTGCCGGGGCGTTGCGATAAAGGGGAACGGCCTGCGCCCATTCATCCGGCCGGAGCAGGTGCAGGTTGCCGGCGGCCTGCTGATCCCGCAGAAGCTGCTGGATGCCTTGCAGGCGCTGGGCCAGCGCGTCCAGCTCGTCATTCTCGAGCAGGTCTGCCAGCGCAAAGCGCAGCACAGCGGGCGTCAAAGCCATGATCCGGTTGCACAGATCTTCATCCAACGCGGGCAGGGTGATTTTGCCGGTCGGTTTATCGATCAGTTCGGGCAGCGCGGATACGCCGGACTTGGCCCGATCAAAGGACAGCGTGCCGAATGAGATATCATTGTCGATCGCGGTGACCTTGGTCAGCACACGGAAACCGTCCCGATCCTCGTATTCTAGCATATAGTTGGAAGCATTGCGGTCGATCTGTCCGCAGAGCGAATCCATCAGCTGCAGCGAGGAAAGCTGACGCATCACCTCGGGCGAATAGCGCAGCGGCAGCGCGCCGGGCTGTTGGGAGGCGGCATGGAGCGCATACATCGACATGCCGGACGCATGCCGCATGAGATTGCCGCGCGTTGTCTGTCCCTCATGGGTCAGCAGCACGGTTTTGGATTCAGCAACAAGGCTGGGCATGCCGAGCAGGCTGGCTATGCGGCAGGCCGCGACATTGCGCTGGGACAGCGGGCGGCCATGCGCAATGCACGCCTGTCTGCAGGCAGTATCCAGCGCCAGCGGTTTGCGTATGGTGGTAGCCATGCGGAAGGCGGTGGCGAGGTGTTTCATATTCTGCAGCAGCGGGCAGGCCGTGAGCAACGGTGCAAATGACTGCTGTGCTGCCGGGTCCTGCATTTTCTGTGTGAAAACGGCAAGCTGGGGTGGCTCAAGATCGTCCAGGGAGATGCCGGCTGATCCCAGCAGATCGCCAATCATGGGCAGAAAAGCATTGAAAATATATTCAGAGAGTACAGGCTGGATTTTTTGGAACGCGGGGTCATTCCGATGTTCTTCTATGTACTGCCGGCAGACGGACTCGTTCGAAAGTGTTGCCGGGGGAGCCTTCTCTTCCGGCTTGAAATAAAGCGCGTTCGCGCCGTCCGCGATGCGCAGCACTTCGCTGGTGCCGTTGCCGACCTGACGCACCGCAAGGCCTTCGGTATCCAGCTGGGCCTGACGCAGCTCGTGCAGCAGGAAGCTCCACGGAATAGCAGCCCCCTGCTGGGGCGCTTGGCTGACAAGGTTGTGGATGCAGCCGGCCAGCAGCTGCCTCTCGCGGGACAGCTGGTTCTGCAGCTGCTGCACCATGCGCAGACGGGCACGGCCCTGTGAGGTAAGCGGCCGGCCCTTGGCGGTGATGTAGCGGCGGCAGCTGTCGAGCAGCTGGTCATACAGCTGCGCGCATTGCGCCGCCTGTGCGCTTGACTGGTTCTGCTGCAGCGGGATCTGCTGCTGGAAAAAATCGTTCAGGGCGCGCAGATCCTGTTTTACCGCGGCCATCTCCGCGCTGTCCCGATAGGTCGAAAACAGGGAATTGCGCTGATGTGCAATCAGATATTCGGAATCCTGATGAAAATCCGTCCATGTCGCATTGGCTTGCTGTGCAGTGGTTTGCTGTGCAGCCTGTGCCGCAGCTGCCTGCCGTTGGCGCTGCTCGTCCGCCTGACGGCGATATTGGAATACTTCCTGATCTCGGGACATCGTAAAGCTCTCCTTTCACCTGTTTGCTGCTGGTTTTTTCCATTATATCCTGCGGTGGCCGTTTGCGCAAGGGTAGGGCGGATAAAAAAACCGCATGCCGGGCTTCCGGCATGCGGTTTTCTTTGCAGTTTTCTCCGGCAGCGGAACGGACGCTTACAGCGCCGCCTTCCACAGGCCGTGCAGGTTGCAGTATTCGTAGACCGTCTCGGCCTTTTCGCCGTCTGCGAGCGCGAACACAGCCTCGGGTGCACCGGTGTGATCCAGATTGGCACGGTGTACACCCTTGTCGGTCACCAGCCAGATATAGGCGATGTGGTGCTCCTCGGTCATCGGGTGGGCGACCTCGCCGACCTTAACGCGGACAACATTGCCCTCGACCGCCGCGACCGGTACGTGCTTCTCCATCGCGCCGTCGGTTTCGCCGGCCTTCATTTCCTTCATCGGCTCGCCGCAGCAGATGACCGGTACGCCGCGGTCAAAGATCTTTTCGACGATATTGCCGCAGTGCATGCACTTGAAGATTTTCAGTTCCATAAATCATATCCTCCTTGTTATTCATGTTGTATTTTATGATGGAAAACGGATTAATAACCCGTCTGCCCGTCCAGAATTTCATCGTGGTAGATCCAGTCGCGCACGTTGATCACGTCGTATGTATCCGGCGTGCGGCGGATGACAACCTGCTCAATGCCCGCGTTGATGATCAGACGCTTGCACATCGGGCAGGAGTTGGCGTCCGGCATCAGCTCGCCCGTGGACATGTCGCGGCCGACCAGATAGAGCGTCGCGCCGAGCATCTGCTCGCGGGGCGCGGCGATGATGGCGTTTGCCTCGGCGTGCACCGAACGGCAGAATTCGTACCGCTCGCCGCGCGGGATGCCCATTTTCGCGCGGATGCAGCTGCCGATATCGATGCAGTTTTCACGGCCGCGCGGCGCGCCGTTGTAACCGGTGGATACGATCACGTCGTTCTTGACGATGACCGCGCCGAAGCCGCGGCGCAGGCAGGTGCTGCGCTCGAGCGCGACCTGCGCCATATCCAGATAGTAGTTTACCTTGTCCCGTCGGTTCATAAACAGCCTCCCAGATGCAAAGTTTTATCCGCCCGAGAGCACACCGTGCTCGAGCGTCATCCGTCGCGCCGCACGCGCGGCAGCAGCGGGGTCATGTGTGATGAGTACAATGGTGTGGCCCGCGCGGTGCAGGCCGTCGAGCAAAGCGAGCGCCTCGCCTGTGGCCGCGGGGTCAAGGCCGGCGGTCGGTTCGTCCGCCAGCACAACGGCGGGGCGGGTGACGACCGCGCGCGCGATCGCAACACGCTGCTGCTGTCCGCCGGAAAGCTGATCCGGCCGATGCTGCAGCCGGTCGGACAGGCCGACGCGGCCGAGCGCCGCTTCGGCGCGTTCCAGTCGTTCCGCACGCGCCACGCCCTGCAAAGCAAGCGGCAGCGCGACATTTTCCAGCGCGGTCATGCCGGGCAGCAGGCGGAAGCCCTGAAAGACAAAGCCGATGCGCGCACCGCGCAGCCGCGCGAGTGCGGCGGGGGACAGGTGGGATACATCCTGTCCGTCCAGCAGGTATTGTCCGCTGGACAGCGTATCCAGCAGGCCGAGCACGTGCATGAGCGTCGATTTACCCGAGCCGGACGCGCCCGTAATGGACACGTAATCGCCCGGGGCGACGTGCAGGTCGACATTTTGCAGCGCGGTAACGCCGCTTTCCACATATATTTTACTCGCATGGTGGAGCTTTAGCAAGGCTTTTCACCCTTTCTGTTCGGGTTTATTTTGCAGCAGTGCGCGCGGATTATGCAAAAAAACGGCCTCCCGTTTGGGAGACCGTTTTTGATTACAGCGTGGGCAGGTTTTTCTTCCATACGCCGGTTTTGTAGAACCATGCGGACAGGCCGGAGCCGAGGAACCAGCCGATCGGCCAGGACAGCCAGATGCCCAGTTCGCGCCAGACATGGAACAGCACGATCGAGAGCACCACGCGGATGATCAGGTCGGAAAAGGTCGTGATCATAAACGGCCGCATCGCGCCCGCGCCGCGCAGCACGCTGTCGCACACGAACTTGACGCATACGACAAGATAGAACGGCGTGACGACGAACAGATATTGACGGCCGACGTCGATAACGCCCGAGGCGCTGCCCGCGGGGATGAACAGGCCGACTAACTGATCGGCAAACAGAAGATAGATCGCGGTGAATACGACCGAGAGCGACAGCGAGAAGGCTGCGCCTGCTTTCAGCCCTTGGCTGATGCGGTCGAGCTTGCGCGCGCCGATGTTCTGCGCGACATAGCTGGACAGGCCGGAAGCGAACGACATACAGCAGGTCAGCGCGAACATGTTGACCTTGGTCGCGGCCGAGAAGCCTGCGATGACCGTCGCGCCGCACAGGTTGACGTAATACTGGATGATGACGTTGCCGACCGAGACAAAGC
>DXDE01000075.1 GCA_019115615.1 Candidatus Agathobaculum merdavium
CGTTACACTGGTCTTGCTTTGGTTTTGTGTTCACAAACTAAGCCTAAAGCAAAAAGGCAGGCAAGGCAACCCTTTTCGGGCTGCCCTGCCTGTCTTTTTTTCTTTGGCCTATTTTGCAACAGGCCCTTTCGTTTATCCTTGGTATTACAGCAGGTGCATCTTTGAATCCGCTTCGGTAATCTCGCGCAGCGGGCGGCACGGTACGCCGACCGCCAGATGGTTTGCCGGGATGTCCCGCGTCACGACGCTGCCCGCGCCGATAACCGCGCCGTCCCCGATCGTCACACCGCCGAGAACAACGGCGTTCGCCGCGATCCAGACGTTATTGCCGATGTGGATATCCTTGGCAAACTCGGACATGGACACATGCCCATCCGGATAGCGCATGCTCGTGCGCTCGGACGCAATGAGCGGATGGTCGGTCGCCATGAGTGACACATTGGGGCCAAACATGACGTTATCTCCAATGAAGATGCGCGCGTCGTCCATGACGGTCAGATTGAAATTACAGAAGAAATTCTCCCCAATAAAGGTATGCGAGCCATAGTTGAACTGGATTGGCCCCTGAAAATAGTACTTCTCGCCGATCTGCCCGATGAACTCACGCACAATAGGCAGACGCGCAGGGTCGTATTCGTCCATCGCGTTGAACTTCTGGCACAGGATATGCGCCTTGTGCTTGATATCGCGCAGTTCCTTGGTGCGCGCGTCAAACAGCCTGCCCGCAAAGATTTTTTCTTCCTCCGTCATGGTTTGCCGCCTCCTGCAAAATCCTTTGCCGTGTGCTTACGCGAGCGCGGCCTTGAGCTCGTCCACCTTATCGGTGTTCTCCCACTTCACGCCCAGCTCCTCGCGGCCCATGTGGCCGTAAGCGGCAAGCTGCTTGTAGATCGGCTTGCGCAGGTCAAGCGTCTCAATGATCGCCGCCGGGCGCAGGTCAAACACCTTGCGCACTGCCTCAGCCAGCTTGGCCTCGTCGACCGTGCCGGTGCCGAAGGTCTCGACCATGATGGAAACCGGCTCGGCTACGCCGATGGCATAAGCCAGCTGGATTTCGCAGCGCTTTGCCAAACCTGCTGCGACGATGTTCTTGGCGACCCAGCGCGCAGCGTACGCCGCCGAACGGTCGACCTTAGTCGGGTCCTTGCCCGAGAACGCGCCGCCGCCGTGACGGCCGATGCCGCCATAGGTATCGACGATGATCTTGCGGCCGGTCAGGCCGGAGTCGCCCTGCGGGCCGCCAATGACAAAGCGGCCGGTCGGGTTGATGAAATACTTGGTGTTCTCGTCAAGCAGATGCGACGGGATAACCGGTTTTACAACCTGATCGATCATGTCCTTGCGGATCTGCTGGAGCGAAACCTCGGGGCTATGCTGGGTGGACAGCACAATCGTGTCCACACGCACGGGCTGGTTATCCTCATCGTACTCGATCGTGACCTGGCTCTTGCCGTCCGGGCGCAGATACTCGAACATGCCGTTCTTGCGCACCTCGGCCAGACGCTTTGCCAGCTTGTGCGCCAGCGAGATCGGCAGCGGCATCAGCTCGGGCGTTTCGTCGCAGGCATAGCCGAACATCATGCCCTGATCGCCCGCGCCGATCGCCAGATCGGCATCGGACGCGCCCGCCTTGCGCTCAAGCGAATTGTCAACGCCCAGCGCGATATCGGCCGACTGCTCGTCGATCGCGGTCAGCACTGCGCAGGTGTCGCAGTCGAAGCCGTACTTTGCGCGGTCGTAGCCGATCTCGCGCACGGTGTCACGCACGACCTTCGGGATATCGACATAGCAGGTGGTGGAAATTTCGCCCATAACCTGCACCATTCCGGTCGTGCAGGTGGTCTCGCACGCGACGCGCGCATACGGGTCCCTCGTTAAGATTTCGTTAAGAATTGCGTCCGAGATCTGATCGCAGATCTTGTCGGGATGTCCCTCTGTAACCGATTCCGAGGTGAAAAAATGATGTGCCATACTGTGTTCCTTTCTGTTGTGTTTTTTGCCGGGGTGCAACAAAAAAAACGCTCCCATTTGGGAGCGAAAAAGCCGTTTTGCCCCCTCATCTTTCGTCTTCCTACGCCGGATTTGGCACCTTACGCATGGTTTTGCGCAGGTTGCCGGGTTTCATCGGGCCGTTCCCTCCACCGCTCTGGATAAGGTCGTATATGTACTTACGCGGTTTATTTTATATAAAAACGCGCATTTTGTCAAGGGACAAATTCAGTAATTTCGGCCATGGCCTGCGGATTGACATTTTTTCGGTGCACCGTTATATTAAATAAGTAAGAATCTGCCCTGCCGCCGGAAGGGTCTGTGCGGCTTTATCGGCATGTTCTTACCCGTATTCACCATGCGTCCTCGGACGCATTGTTTTTACCATGGGAGAGAATCAGGATATTATGAGTGTAAACGTAGGCATCGACATCGGCTCGACGACGGTCAAAATCGTCGTGGTGCGCGATGGAGAGATCATCCACAAACATTATGAAAGGCACTTTTCCAAGGTGCGTGAAAAAGCGGTCGAGCTGGTGCAGAACGCCCGCGCGCTGATCGGCGCGGACGCGACGCTGCGCTGCGCGATCACAGGCTCGGCAGGCCTCGGCGTTGCCAAGGCGGCCGATATCGATTTCGTGCAGGAGGTGTTCGCCACCCGCAAGGCGGTCGGCGTGCATGTGCCTGCGGCGGACGTTGTTATCGAACTGGGCGGCGAGGACGCAAAGATTGTCTTCCTGTCCGGCCAGCTGGAAGAGCGCATGAATGGCTCGTGCGCAGGCGGTACAGGCGCGTTCATCGACCAGATGGCCGTACTGCTGGACGTAACCCCGACCGAGCTCGACCAGCTCGCGCAGGGCGCGGAGCGCATTTATACGATCGCGTCCCGCTGCGGCGTATTCGCCAAGTCGGACATTCAGCCGCTCCTGAATGAAGGCGCGCGCAAGGAGGACGTTGCCGCGTCCATCTTCCAGGCGGTCGTCAACCAGACGGTCGCAGGCCTCGCGCAGGGGCGCGAGATCAAGGGCGACGTGCTGTTCCTCGGCGGCCCGCTGTTCTTCTTCAAGGGGTTGCAAAAGCGCTTCCAGGAGACGCTGCAGCTCGACGACGAGCATGCCCACTTCCCCGACCTCGCCCCGTACGCGATCGCGGCGGGCGCGGCCGAATATGCGGCTGACACCCAGAAAACCTACACAGTCGACTCGCTGCTGGAAGCGCTCGAACAGGCGGCCAGCGCGCCGGTTGTCGCCAACTACCTGCCGCCGCTGTTTGAAAGCGAGGAGCAGTATCAGGAATTCCAGCACCGCCACGGCGTGCACGACGTCATGACCCAGAACGTCACCATGTACGAGGGCGACGCGTACCTCGGCATCGACTGCGGCTCGACCACAACCAAGCTGGTGCTGATCGGCGAGGATCACCAGATCCTGTTCCATCATTACCAGTCCAACAAGGGCAACCCGGCGGACGTTATCCGCGAGCAGCTGACGCGGCTCTATGAGCTGTGCGGCGACCGGGTGCATATCGTCTCCTCGGCCGTCACAGGCTACGGCGAAGCGCTCATCCAGAACGCCTTCGGCGTGGACTTCGGTCTGGTTGAGACGGTCGCGCACTTCCGCGCGGCGCGCCACTTCTGTCCGGATGTCGACTTCATCATCGACATCGGCGGTCAGGACATCAAGTGCTTCAAAATCCGCAACAAGTGCATCGATAATATTTCGCTCAACGAGGCCTGCTCGTCGGGCTGCGGCTCGTTCATCGAGACGTTCGCCCGCTCGATGGGCTACTCGATCGAGGAATTCTGCAAGCTCGGCCTGTTCGCTAAGCACCCGATCGACCTCGGCTCACGCTGCACGGTGTTTATGAACTCGTCGGTTAAACAGGCGCAAAAGGACGGCGCAGGCATCGACGCGATCTCGGCCGGTCTGTCGGTCTCGGTCGTCAAGAACGCGCTGTATAAGGTTATCCGCGCGCACTCGCCGGACGACCTCGGCCAGCACATCGTCGTGCAGGGCGGTACCTTCCTCAACGACGCGATCCTGCGCTCGTTCGAGCAGGAGATCGGCCGCAATGTCACCCGTCCGGCGATTTCCGGCCTGATGGGCGCATACGGTGCAGCGCTGCACGCCAAGGACAACCGTCCGGAGCAGACCAATCTGATCGGCCCGGAGGTGCTCGCAGGCTTTGCACATACCGTGCGCACAACGCGCTGCGGCCTGTGTGAGAACCACTGCAACCTGACCATCAACGATTTCGGCGGCGGCCGCCGCTTCATCTCGGGCAACCGCTGCGAGCGTCCGCTCGGCGGCGTGAAAAAGACCGAGCTGCCCAACCTTTATAAATGGAAGCTGGAGAAGCTCAAAAGCTACGGCGAGCCGTCTGGCAAGCCCATGCCCAACGGTACGATCGGCCTGCCGTTCGGCCTGAACTATTACGAGCTGCTGCCGTTCTGGACGATCTTCCTGCGCGCGCTCGGCTTCGAGACCGTGCTCTCGGACGTTTCCACCCGCGACATGTATATGCAGGGACAGCACTCCATCCCGTCTGACACGGTCTGCTATCCGGCAAAGCTGATGCACGGCCATATCGAGAACCTGCTCGAAAAGGGCGTGACCTCGATCTTCTATCCGTGCATGACCTACAACCTCGACGAGGGTCGCGCGACCAACTGCTACAACTGCCCGGTCGTGGCATACTACCCCGAGCTTTTGAAGGCCAACGTCGCGGCGCTCGCAGACTTCGACTTTATGATGCCGTATTTCGAGCTGGCCGACCCCAAGCGGTTCGGGCAGCACGCGGCCAAGTATTTCTGCGGCAAGTACCCGCAGCTGAAGAAAAAGCAGGTACTCGCAGCCGCTGACGCCGCCTATCAGGAACTGGGCAACTACTATGCCGAGGTGCGCGCCGAAGGCCAAAAGGCGATCGCCTATGCCGACACGCACGGGCTGGATATTGCGGTGATCGCGGGCCGTCCATACCACGTCGACCCGGAGATCAACCACGGCATCGACCAGCTGATCGCCTCGTTCGGTCTAGTGATCGTATCCGAGGACGCGGTCTGGCAGCTGACCGAAGCGCCTGCGGTACATGTCCTCAACCAGTGGACGTACCACTCGCGCATGTACGGCGCGGCCAAGTACGTCACCAAAAAGGAAAACGCCCAGCTGATCCAGCTGGTGTCCTTCGGCTGCGGCATCGATGCCATCACCACTGACGAAATGCGCGCCATCTGCGAAAACGGCGGCAAACTCTATACACAGCTCAAGATCGACGAGATCAGCAACCTCGGCGCGGCCAAGATCCGCGTGCGCAGTATGCTGGCCGCCGTAGAGGAGGGCAGAAAACTTGCAAAGCAACAACAGCACAACGACTAAGAAATACGAATACGCGCAGTTCACCGAGGAGATGCGTAAGGATTACACCATCCTCGTGCCCAACATGCTGCCCGTGCAGCTTGGGCTGATGTGCCGCCTGATGAAGAACTTCGGCTACAATATGGAGCTGCTGGACACCCACGGGCCGAATATCGTCGAACAGGGCCTGCGCAACGTGCACAACGACACCTGCTACCCCGCGCTGCTGGTCATCGGCCAGCTGATGGACGCGATTGAATCGGGCAAGTATGATGTGCACAAGATCGCGCTCATCCTGCCGCAGACGGGCGGCGGCTGCCGCGCATCCAACTATATCCACCTGATGCGCAAGGCGCTTGAGAAAAACGGGTACGATTTTATCCCGGTCATCTCGCTCAACTTCGCGGGTCTGGAAGCAGACGCAAATCCCGGCTTCAAGCTGACCAAGACCATGCTGGTGCAGATCGCGTACGCGCTGCTGATCGGCGACCTGATTATGATGGTTGCCAACCAGTGCCGCCCGTATGAGGTCGTGCCCGGCTCGACCGAAAAGGCGATCGATATCTGCATGAACGCCGTTACCGCCCGCTTTACGGGCGACCGCATGGTGCGCTACGGCGAGGTCAAGCACCTGTTCCAGTATGTGCTGGCTGTGTTCGGCAAGCTACGTCTGGACAAGTCGAAGAAAAAGAAGATGGTCGGTATTGTCGGTGAGATCTATGTCAAGTTCTCTCCGCTCGGCAACAACCGGCTGGAGGAATTCCTGCTGGCCGAGGGCTGCGAGCCGGTACTGCCGGGCCTGACCGACTTCTGCCTGTATTCGATCTACAACTCGGTGATCGACCATGAGCTGTACGGCCGTTCGGGCAAACGCGCAGCGATCTATAAATTTGTCTATCAGTTCCTGCTCGGCAAGCAGGCCGACATCATCAAGATCATGAAGAAAGATGGCAACTTCCGTCCGCCCATGCCGTTTGACGAGGTGCGCAAAAAGTCGCACGCAATCATCGGCGAAGGCGTCAAGATGGGCGAAGGCTGGCTGCTGCCGGCTGAGATGGTCGAACTGATCAGCGAGGGCGTGGGTAACATCGTCTGCACCCAGCCGTTCGGCTGCCTGCCCAACCACATTGCAGGCAAGGGCATGATCCGCAAGATCCGCGAGGTCTACCCGCAGGCCAACATCGTCGCGGTTGACTACGACCCCGGCGCATCCAAGATCAATCAGGAAAACCGCATCAAGCTGATGCTGTCGAGTGCGGAATAACGCAAAAGGGCGCGTTGCAGAAATGAAATCTGCAGCGCGCCCTTTTATGCGCCGTCCAAAGGAGTATGTAGCCGATAGGT
>DXDE01000076.1 GCA_019115615.1 Candidatus Agathobaculum merdavium
GAAAAGAAAAGTTCTGAAAATAGACCGAAAAGCAGGTAAATGTATTTGAGGTCACAATCGGCAACGGCAGCAAGCAGTGATACTTGCTGCCGTTGCTATTATGCGCGAAAAATTCAACAATTGGGAACAACGAGATTTTGTTTGCGCTCTCTGTGGGAGGAGCGGCTATCTGGATTCTTGGTGGCCGCACCGGCTGTGCGGAACGTCTGGAGAAAACGGCGTGTCATTCTCATCTGTCTTTTCTCATTCAAAATGCTGCAAATAGACAGCGCCGTTAAGTCGTCATTCGTATCTGCTTTTTATGAATGGGAAAAGACAACGCTCATTAGACTTTCTGACGGGTACCGTATTGGTGTATGGGATATCCGTCTGTGGTGCGGAAGCGGTTTCCGATGGTTTGCAAATATTTTCTTTCTTATACAGTTCTCCTCTTTGGTACAAAAAAGATATAGCGCTGCATAACAGTTCTAAGAAATGAAATAGAAAATGTAATATGCTTTGGATTTTTCCAAATTACTGTTATAATGAACATAATCCGGGAGAGGAGGAGAGCGAATGATGGAAACCACAAGCGCATTGTTCCATAGGATGCGCAGGCGTGAGAGCGGCGAGGCTGTTTTGCAAGAGGCATGGACGGCGCCTACCTGTGCGCGGATGTTGCGCGAGGAGATCGAACGGGCGGGTATATCTGCGCCGGAATGGATCGCAAGTGCGTATATCAGTAAATCCTACGGATATCAGGTTCTCAGAGGGGAGCGGATGCCCGGACGGGATATCCTGCTGCGCACAGCGCTTGTGCTGCAGCTTTCCCTTCAAGAGACCCAGCGGCTGCTGGCGCTGGGGGACTGCGGGGCACTCTATCCAAAGGTGCGCCGGGATGCCGCCGTGATTTTTGCGCTCAATCATAAGATGACCCTTTTGGAAGCGGAAGAACTGCTGGTTTCTCTGCCGGAAGCGAGTCTGTTTGGACAGGAGAAGCAGACATGAAGGCCAGAGAGCAGTTCTTGCAGGCGTATCAGGCACAGGTGCTGCAGAAGCTTGTGCTGCCCCCGAGCCTAAGCGAGCTGTATCGTGTTTTGGGATGCCTGAAGGATGGAGAGCGGCAGGTGTATCTGGTGCAGGATCAGGCGGGATGGCAGGCCGTACTCAAGCTTCAGCCCGCCGGACGGGAGGATGCCCTGCGGCAGGAATACGAACTGCTGTGCAGCCTGCGGCACCCGCAAATTCCCAGACCTCTTACCTATCTGGAATGGGAGGGGACAGAATATCTGGTGCGGGAATATGTGGAGGGCGTCAGTCTATATGAGATGGTGTCTGCACAGGGGATGCTCTCTCCGGCGCAGGTGCGGGCGATCACGCTGTCGCTGTGCGAGGTGCTGTGCTATTTGCATAGCCAGAAGCCGTCGGTTATCTGCCGGGATGTAAAACCCAAAAATGTGGTGCTGGACGCATCCGGCCGATGCCATCTGATTGACATGGGCGCGGCCCGTCATCACAGCCAAGGAAAGCAAACCGACACGGTGTTTCTGGGCACACAGGCGACCGCGCCGCCCGAGCAATTCGGCTATCAGCAGACCGATCAGCGCTCAGATGTGTACAGCTTGGGCGTTCTGATGCGTTTTTTGTGTACGGGCAGCTTTGATCCACCGTCTTCCGGTGCAGATGTCGGATGCCTGCGCCGCATTATCGCGCGCTGCACGGCCTTTGACCCCAAAAACAGATATCCCTCCGTGCGGGCGGTATACCGTGCTTTGCGATATCGTTTGCAGCGCCGGGCGGCAACTGTTTTGGCGGGTGCTGCTTGTTTAGCGGTTTTCCTCGGCCTTTTGTGGGGAAGAAACAGCGAAGCACAGCCCCAGTCTTCGTTGCTGGAGGCTGCCATCCGTTGCGAATTGCAGCTGCAGGAGGGAGAACCCATCCCGGTGGAGCGGCTGGGGGAGGTGGAGCAGCTGCTGGTATGTGGGCAGTCGCTGGTCGGCACCATACAGGAACATGAGGAACTGCTCGATCCTGTCCATGACCGCTATGCTAGCGAAACCCCTCATGGCGATATCGGCAATGAAGATCTGGCGCTTTTGGCGCAATGCACCAACCTGCGGGTGTTGGTGCTGGACTATCAGCAGATAAGCGACCTGTCTCCGCTGGCCGAGTTGCCGCTCGAGTATCTCAGCCTGACCGGCAATCAGGTTTCGGATCTGCGCCCGCTGTCGGGCATGACCGGACTGCAGGTGCTGGATTTGGGAGAAAACCCGGTTCGCTCGGTGGACGCGCTGTCAGGACTGACAGCGTTGCAGCAGCTGACGCTTGAGGCGACCGGTATCCGCTCAGTAGAGAGCCTGCGAGGGAGTGGTATCCGTTCCCTTAACGTGCGCAGCGCCGAAGTTGCGGATTTGTCTCCGCTGGCATCCTGCCCCAATCTTGCCCGCCTGATCGTAGGGGAGATGCCCGGCGGCGCGGCAAAAACGCTGTCCGGTCTGACTGGGCTGGAGGAACTGCGGCTATATGCAACGCAGGAGGTTGACCTGTCGCATTTTGCAGGGCTTCAGAAGCTCTGCAATCTGGATGTTTACGGCAGCACGGTTTCCCACCCAGAAGCGCTTGCGCTGCTGCCGAAACTTCGTTATGTCAATCTGGGGGCAACTGGCTTACATGACCTGTCCTTCCTGACACAAATGCCCGCGTTGACCGATGTGGATCTGCGGGATAATTCGATTGCCGACCTCACTCCGCTGCTGGACTGCCCTTGGCTCTCCCTTTTGATCCTGAGCGAGCAGCATCGCCCGCTGGCACAGGAACAGCTGTCCTATGCGTCGTTTGAAATCGTGTATCAGTAAGATGTTATAGTGCGCTGTCTGCGCACCAATTTATCCTCTGTATGTGGTATGCTGAAGAAAATATCAGCACAGGCTGACCACAGGGAGGATATCATCATGAAACGAAACAGATGGCTGGGCTTTTGTCTGGCAGCATGTTTGCTGGCGGTTCTTTGCGGCTGCGGCAAGGGCGAGGATGCGGCGCAGGCGGATGCGTCGGATAGCGGCAGCACGGCGGTGCAGTATGATTATCAGCTGAAGGCCGGTGAGCCGATTGAAGTCTATGACGTGACTTTCGATGAAATGGTCACCGTTACCGTAGATCCGGAAAGCACGCGCGATGCCGCGAACGAACTGCGCAGCGATATCGTATTTGACAACTGTGTTTTTCGCGGCGGACTGACCAGCGTTGGCGACTATCACGCTATGATTACTTTGGGCAGCGGTTGTTCGTTTGACGACGGTGCGGTCGTTACCTGCAAGGAAGTTACTCCGGACGCTGCAAAGCAGACAACGCTGGAAGACAATCGGGTCAAGGTATTTGTTGCATGTGAAGGCGTCACGGTGCAGACCGGTTCTGCAGTCGGCGTGCTGAGCGACGGCCCTGACGTTGTCATTGACGGCACATCGTACAGCAAACAGGCGCTCGCACCGGACACCGATTTTCTGGGTGTGTACAACCTGTATGAGGGTGACGAGATGACATATGTTAAGCTGGCCATTGGGGAAGATGACAGCGTAGCGTTTTTGGAATAAGGCGAAATAAAAGCATAACGAACAGGCCCTTTGCCTTGGATGATGGCAGAGGGCCTGTTATTTGGTTGCTTCAACAGAGAAAATTAAAAATTCCTTTCAGGAAACCAGAGAGAGCCAGACATACTGCTCACACGGGAGGACAGAGATGGGCATATTTGCTTCAAGATTTGTTGATGTTTTCCAATAAGTCCTTGTCGGATTTTGGAATTACAGTTATACTAAGTACAATATACATTCATAAAGAGAAGATAGGAAGAGAGAAATATAATGCTGTCTTCCGGCCTTTATGAACAAG
>DXDE01000077.1 GCA_019115615.1 Candidatus Agathobaculum merdavium
GCGCATCGTCGCGAAAACTATGGCGAACCGATGGAAAATATCTGCCGTGCGATCGCAGAGCTGTCTGCGGCTTGCCCGGATGTACATTTTGTGTATCCTGTGCATCTCAGCCCTTACGTCCGTGAGACAGCAGAGAAGTTCCTTGGTGGTAACGAACGCATCCACCTGATCCATCCGCTTTCGGTCGATGAAATGCACAATCTGATGGCGCGCTGCTATCTGATTATGACCGATTCGGGCGGCCTGCAGGAGGAGGCACCGAGCCTTGGTAAGCCGGTGCTGGTGTTGCGCCGGGAGACGGAACGTCCCGAGGCGATCGAGGCAGGTACGGTTAAGCTGGCTGGCGTAGAGCAGGAGAACATTGTGCGTCTGGCGCGCGAACTGTTTGACGACGCTGATGCTTACGCCGCGATGGCGCATGCGGTCAACCCATATGGCGACGGCAAGACTTCGTCCCGCATTGTGCAGGCGATTGAGCATTACTTTGGCATGCGGGCAGATGGCCCCGCGCCGTTTGCACCGTGAAACCGCAAAAAAACCCGTCGACGCCCATGATCGCGGCGATCGGCGCTGGTGTGCTGGTCGGGCTGCTGTTTTTAAGTTATATTTTTTCTTCCGGACTGCTGCATCGGAGCGGTACCGGTATCCTGCTGCAAAATGAGACGGATACGGCTCCGACTGTCAGCGCAGAAAGCCAGATGCTGACAGCGCAGAGCGTTGCGGATGTGACGGTCGGGACGAACAATGCCCGGCAGATTATTGCTTCACTGGTTCGGCCTGAAGCGTATAGCTACGTCATCGAAAATACATTGTATTACGATGGCGGTTCTGCAATGCTGCGTTGCCGTAGGTATGCGCGCGATGGCCTCGTACGTACGGATACACTGAGCAGCACGGGCGCGATACAGAGCACGCTGCTTCGGGATGGTGAAACTGTCTATGCGTGGGATGCAGGCGATACCACAGCATATGAGGGCAAATGGGGCGAGTTCACAGACGATGCTGCGGCGATGTTGCCCACCTATGAAGATGTACTGGATGAAAGCATTTCGTTGACTGCTGCCGGCCGACGGGATATCGACAATGAGTCGTGCATTATGGTCGAGTTTGAGCAGGACGGATATCGATGTGTATATTTTGTTTCTGCGGCAACCGGACTATTGAAAAAAGCCTCCTTTTACAGCGGGGGATCGCTGGTGCGGGAGGTCGTGGTAAGCAGTGTAAAGACCGAGGAACCGGATAAGGCATTGTTTACCTTGCCCGATGGGAAAAACCTGTTAGGAGACGAATCAGACGAGAATGGATAAGTTGAATATTTCAGAAGAAATTCGCGCGCTCGGCCGACAGGCCGAGCGCGAAATCATGCCGTATTTTGAACGCATTGAGGAAATTTGCGACCGAAATACCGAAAAAGTGCTTGCGGCGTTTGCAAAAAATCGTGTGTCGGATAATCTGTTTGCTGGGACGACGGGTTACGGCTATGATGACCATGGCCGCGATACGCTCGACCGTATTTATGCGGATATTTTCGGCACAGAATCTGCGTTGGTGCGTATCGGCTTTGTCAATGGTACGCATGCGCTGTCATGCGCTATGTTTTCCGCTGTTAAGGCGGGGGATACTGTGCTGTCCGTAACTGGTCCTGCTTATGATACGCTGCAGAATACGATTACAGGCGATTATTGCGGCAGCATGAAGAACTACGGTATCGGCTATAAGCAGGTTGATCTGGTAGACGGTGTGCCCAACCTGCCTGCAATCCGACAGGCAGCGCAGGACGATACGGTCAAGCTGGTGTTCATCCAGCGCAGCCGTGGGTATGCTGTACGTAAGACACTGTCCTGCGCGGAAATCGGTGAGATCTGTCAGACGGTGCGCGAAGTCAACCCGCATGCTGCAATCATGGTAGATAACTGCTATGGCGAATTTGTCGAGGATATTGAGCCGACACAGGTCGGCGCTGACCTGATCGCAGGTTCGCTGATCAAAAACCCGGGCGGTGGTCTTGCGCCGACCGGCGGATATATTGCGGGTCGTACAGATTTGGTGGAGAACGCATCGTATAAGCTGACTGCACCCGGTATTGGCGGTGAGTGCGGCTGTACGATGGGGCAGAACCGTCTGCTGTATCAGGGATTGTTTATGGCGCCGCATATTACAGCGCAGGCACTCAAGACGGCGATCTTCTGCGCGAAGGTGATGGAAATGCTCGGTTATGAGGTCAGCCCTAAGGCGGAGGAACCGCGCTATGATATCATCCAAACCATTGCGTTTGGTGCGCCTGAACCGCTGCGCCGTTTCTGCGAAGGGATTCAGGCCGGTGCGCCGGTCGATTCGTTTGTAACGCCAGAACCGTGGGCGATGCCCGGTTATGACGACCCGGTCATTATGGCGGCCGGTGCATTCGTGCAGGGTGCATCGATCGAGCTGTCGGCGGATGCGCCGATGCGTGAGCCGTATGTCTGCTATATGCAGGGCGGCTTGACCTATTCTTCGGGCAAGATGGGCATTTTGCTCGCGGCCGAACGCATCAAAAACCAAATCAAGTAAGCAGAAGGAGCGGCGTGCAGCCGCTCTTTTTGCGTGCAAATGCGGTTGCATAATGGGCCGTTTCATGGTAAAATACATTAGTTAAGAGAGGTTTACTGGTATGACGATTCTCGGCATCGATCCCGGATATGGCACAGTTGGCTACGGCGTGGTGCGATTTGACAACATGAAGTTTACTGCCGTGCAATATGGTGCGGCGACGACTAAACCGGGGATGCCCATGCATCTGCGCCTGTGCGAAATCTATGATGATATCTGCGCATTGGTGGATACCTTCCATCCGGATGAAGTTGCCATAGAAGAACTGTTTTTTTCCAAGAATGTCACAACTGGTATTCAGGTAGCACAAGCGCGAGGGGTCATTCTTCTTGCGCTGGCGCAGAAAGGTCTGCATCCGGTTTCTTATACACCCAATCAGGTGAAAATGGCGGTAGTGGGATATGGCAATGCGGAGAAACGGCAGATGATGGAGATGACGAAAAGCATTCTACATCTTACCAAGTTGCCGCGGCCGGATGATGCGGCTGATGCGTTGGCGCTCGCCATCTGTCATGGCCATTCCAGACAAGCAATGCGATATGAAGGGTTATTGTAAATATGTTTTACTATGTTGACGGCACAGTCACCGTGCTTGAACAGGGGCTTGCAGTGATCGACTGCGGCGGTGTGGGCTATGCGTGCCATGCTTCGCAGAATACCATCGGTAAGCTGAAGATAGGCACACGGGCGCGTTTGCTGACCTACCTCAATGTGAGGGAGGATATTTTTGAGTTATACGGTTTTATCGATGAGGAAGAGCTGAGTTGCTTTAAAATGATGATCGGCGTGTCGGGGGTTGGTCCCAAAGCCGCGCTGGCCATCTTGTCGATTGCGCCGCCTGACCGGTTGGCGCTGTCGATTATCACTGGTGATGAAAAGCTGCTTATGCAGGCGCCTGGTATCGGTAAAAAGATCGCTCAGCGCGTCGTGCTTGAACTGCGGGACAAGATGAGCAAGGAGCAGCTGGAAACCGCATCGTCGGCTTCTCCTGTGGCCGCTGCGGCCGTTGCTGGCGGTGGTGTCAACCATACGCAGGAAGCGGTTGCCGCACTCATGGTGCTGGGATATAGTCAGGCGGAGGCGCTGCATGCGATGGAAGGATTGGATACCACGCAGATGGAGGCAGAGGAGATTATCCGCCAGTGCCTGAAAAAGCTGGTTAAGCAGTAAGGGAGTGTTCCTTTGAGTATAGAGTTTTCCGGCGGTATGGCGGACGACGAGCGTATTATCTCGACGCGTCAGCTTTCCGAGGACGAAACTGAAAATTCACTTCGGCCTAAAACCATGGCGGACTATGTCGGCCAAACGAAGGCGAAAGAAAATTTAAGCGTTTATATTGAAGCGGCAAAAATGCGTGGCGAGTCGCTCGACCATACCTTGTTGTATGGCCCGCCGGGCCTTGGAAAGACCACGCTTGCCGGTATCATTGCGGCAGAGATGGGCGTCAATATTCGCGTGACCAGCGGCCCCGCGATCGAAAAAGCGGGAGATTTGGCAGCTTTATTGACAAACCTTTCGGAAAATGATATTTTATTCATCGACGAGATTCATCGCCTCGACCGTGCGGTTGAGGAGATCCTGTATCCTGCGATGGAGGATTATGCACTCGATATCATCATTGGCAAAGGGCCGTCGGCGCGTTCGATCCGTATCGACCTGCCGCGCTTTACGCTCATCGGTGCGACAACGCGCGCTGGGCAGATGACCAGTCCGTTGCGCGACCGCTTCGGCGTTATGCTGCGGCTGGAGCTGTATTCGCCTGAGGAGCTGTGCCAGATCGTCGAACGTTCGGCAGGCATCCTCAATGTGCCGTGTGAGCACGCAGGTGCGTTTGAGATTGCGCGACGGAGCCGCGGTACACCGCGTATTGCCAACCGTTTGCTGCGCCGTGTGCGTGATTTTGCGCAGGTGCGTGGCACGGGCACGATAGACAAGAAAAGTGCAGATATGGCGCTGCGGGCCCTTGAAATTGATGAGCTCGGGCTGGATAATGTCGATCGTCGTATGTTGCAGAGCATTATGCTCAATTACGGCGGCGGGCCGGTTGGACTGGATACCTTGGCCGCTACGATTGGTGAAGAATCCATCACATTGGAAGATGTTTATGAGCCGTATCTGATGCAGATCGGTTTTCTCAGCCGTACGCCGCGCGGACGCTGCGCGACCGTGCAGGCCTATCGACATTTGCATATCGAACCGGCGGATGGGCAGCAGATGCTGTGATTCCCGCTGTTGAATATATTAGAAAGTCAGGTGTTTTATTTGGGTAAATATTTCGGAACGGACGGCGTCCGCGGTGTGGCAAACCTTGAACTGGATGCGTTGCTCGCCTTTAAGATTGGTGCAGCGGCGGCATATGCGCTTACGCAGGAGGCAAATCACCACGGCAAGGCCAAGCTGCTGATCGGCAAAGATACCCGCATTTCTTCGGATATGCTGGAAAATGCGCTGGTTGCAGGCATCTGTTCGGTTGGTGCGGATGTTGAGCTGCTTGGCGTGATCCCGACGCCGGCGGTCGCGTTTCTGACCATCAAGCACAAGGCGGATGCGGGTATTGTCATCTCGGCCAGCCATAACTCGTTTGAGTATAATGGCATCAAGATCTTTGCGGGCAACGGTTATAAGCTGCCTGACGAAACTGAGGCCAAGATTGAAGACCTGATCGATGATTTCGAGTCCATTCCGAAGGTAACGCATGAAAAGCTGGGGCGCGTGATCAAGAGCGCGATCGACCCGGTTGTCGAATATACCGACCATCTGGCGGAAACCATCAAGGGTGACCTGTCCGGCCTGCGTGTTGCGGTCGACTGCGCCAACGGTGCGTCTTCGACTACGGTGGAGCGTCTGATGCGTCTGGTTGAGTGCAAGGCTGAAATCCGATTCTACGAGCCAGATGGTATCAATATTAACGATAATTGTGGTTCTACGCACTTGGATCAGCTGAAAAAGCGCGTTAAGAGCGGAAATTTTGATCTGGGCGTGGCGTTTGACGGTGACGCTGACCGCTGCCTGATTGTAGATGAAACCGGCGAGGAGCTTGACGGCGACCGAATTATGGCGGTATGCGCAGCGCACATGAAGAAGGAAGGAAAACTGCGCGGCGGTGCGTTCGTTGCGACTGTGCTGTCCAATATGGGTCTTCATGCTTATGCCGAGAAGAATGGTATGCGCATTGAATGTTCCAATGTCGGCGACCGCTATGTGCTCGAAATGATGCTGCAGAAGGGCTATATCCTTGGTGGCGAGCAGTCCGGCCATGTTATTTTCTTGGAGTATGCTTCGACGGGCGACGGTGAGTTGACCGCGCTGCAGTTCATGTCGATTCTTAAGGCAAGCGGCAAGAAGTGTTCTGAGATTGCGGCAGAGGTTGTGCCGTGGCCGCAGCTGATGATCAATGTCAAGGTGCCGAATGATAAGAAGGCGACCTTGCAGGAACTGCCTGATGTCAAGGCGGCGATCGATCAGGCATCGGCCGAACTTGGCGAAAACGGCCGTATTCTGGTGCGCCCGTCCGGTACGGAGGCGCTGGTTCGTGTTATGGTCGAGGGCAAGGACAGCGAGCAGGTTGATACTTTGGCAAAAAGGGTTGCCAAAGTCATCGAGTCTGTCGTATAATAAGAAAGAGCCAACGGGGTGGATGTGGTTTTCGCATCCACCTTGTTTTTTGAAGGAAGGTGAGAACGAATGGCGACAACTTCATAGCAGCGTAAAGCGCCAGAACTGCGGTGCAGCCGGTATCGCAGTTGACGAGGTAAGGGTTGATCGAAAGTTTCGGCGGGTGCCCTTCGGCCACGAGTGGGTTGGTCGTAAGCAAGCTGTTAAAACGTGCGGGTGACTGTGCGGACAGAGCAGTTTTGCATAACGCACTATTTTTATACCTATTTTTAGAAATCTGGCTTCTTTTATGGAGGAATTATACTTTTATGTGTGGTATTGTCGGTTTTACGGGGCGTGAAAATGCGCTGCCGATTTTGATTAAGGGTTTGTACAGTTTGGAATACCGTGGTTATGACTCTGCGGGTATCGCAGCATTTACCAAGGATGGCTTGCGCGTGGTCAAAACACGCGGCCGCATTGCCAACCTTGAGGAGAAGATCCGCGAAGAGGGCGAGTTGTCCTGCACTTGCGGTATCGGCCATACGCGCTGGGCGACGCATGGCGAACCGTCTGACCGGAATTCGCATCCGCATCTGGGCGGTCGTGACGGTAAGGGCAAGGTAGCGGTCGTGCATAACGGCATTATTGAGAACTATAAGGAATTGCGTGAGCGGTTGGAAGCGCATGGCTACACCTTCCAGTCTGAGACCGATACTGAGACGGTTGCGCATCTGGTTGACTATCTGCACACCGGTAAGCAGGAAGACTTAGCAAAGACTGTACTGGAAGCGGTGCAGCGTATCCGTGGTTCGTATGCATTGGGCGTGGTCTCGATGGATAATCCCGAAGAGATCGTTGCGGCACGCCGTGATAACCCGCTGGTCATCGGCGTTGGTGAAGGCGAGAACATGATTGCTTCCGACATCACGGCAATCATCGGCCGTACCAAGAAATACATTATCCTTGACGATAACGAGGTTGCGATCGTCCGTCCTGACAGCGTGGTTGTAATGAATGAGTTCGGCGACGTGGTCGAAAAGCAGATACAGACGGTCAACTGGGATCTGTCCGCGGCTGAAAAGGGCGGTTACCAGCACTTTATGCTCAAGGAGATCATGGAGCAGCCCAAGGCAGTGGGCGATACGGTAAAGCCGCGTATTCAGAACAATGCGGTTGTGTTTGAGGAAAACGGTCTAACGGATGAGCGTCTGCGGGATATTGAAAATATTCACATCGTTGCGTGTGGTTCTGCGCTGCACGCAGGTATGGTAGGTAAGCGCGTGATTGAAGCAATGTGCCGTATTCGCTGTACAGCAGAGGTTGCATCTGAGTTCCGTTACGAGAACCCGATTATCGGTAAGAAGGATTTGTGCATCGTAATCAGCCAGTCGGGCGAGACGGCAGATACACTGGCTGCTATGCGCTTGGCGAAGCAGGCGGGTGCGTTTACGATCGCGATCGTGAATGTCGTATCTTCGACCATTGCGCGTGAAGCGGATGGCGTACTGTACACTTGGGCGGGGCCGGAGATCGCGGTTGCCACCACCAAGGCGTATTCTGCGCAGTTGTCCGCACTGTATCTGATTTCGGTTAAGATTGCGCGTACGCGCGGCCTGATTTCGATCGGCGATGAGCGCGCGCTGTGTGCAGAACTCCAGCGCCTGCCGGAGTGCATCGAACAAGCACTCGAGACCCAGCAGGATATGCAGCGCATCGCCACGCTGTATGCCAACCGGCCGAGTGTATTCTTCCTAGGCCGTGGACTTGACTATGCAGCGGCGCTCGAGGCTTCGCTTAAGCTGAAAGAGATTTCGTATATCCATTCCGAGGCGTATGCAGCGGGCGAGCTCAAGCATGGTACGATTTCGCTGATCGAGGAGGGAACACTGGTCGTTGCGCTTGCAACGCAGCCTGCGCTGTTTGAAAAGACCGTGTCCAATATCCGCGAGGTTGTCTCGCGCGGCGCGGCAGTTGTGCTGGTGACGACCGATGATTTCACTGGCGACGAATCGGTTTGCCAGCATATCATTCGACTGCCCAAGTGCCTGTATGAATTTTCTGCGTCACTTTCGATTATTCCGATGCAACTTTTGGCATACTATGTGGCAGTGGAACGCAACTGTGACGTCGATAAGCCGCGAAATCTGGCAAAATCGGTAACAGTTGAATAAATCCCAGTGCATTAGTCAATCATCACAAATTTCTTTTTGAAATCACAATCAAAATCGTGTATTTCACAAAATTTCCTTGACATTCCAGAAACTATCCCCTATAATGAGTGTTGACATGAGAATTGGTAACGAAATGGTATCTTCTGCGGCGCTGTCTGATGAGGTGTTGTGCCGTCTGGCGCAGCAAGGAAAGGGAACAGCAGCGGAAGATCTGGTCAAACGGTATACGCGTCTGGTCAAAACTTGTGCACGCCCCTATTTTTTGGTTGGGGCTGATGCTGAGGATCTGATTCAAGAGGGTATGCTGGGCCTTATGAAAGCGATTCGTGAATTTGACGAGGATAAGGGTGCGCCGTTTGGGGCATTTGCGCGTCTTTGTGTGATGCGGAATATTTTTTCCGCCGTGCGTGCAGCGTCCTCGCTTAAGCATGATCCGCTGAACCATTCTGTGTCAATCGATCGACCTCTGTTTGAAGACCTTGCGGAATCGCATAACCGGGTTACGGCACCGATGGGTGATCCAGAATCGCTGGTGATTGGCAATGAAGAGCGTGAAGAGCTGACGCGTCGGCTATATGCTCTTTTGTCTGAATTTGAGGCGAAGGTTTTGACATTGTTTTTGGATGGGCTGTCTTATGAGGAGATGTCCGAAACATTGCATAAACCGGTCAAATCTGTGGATAATGCCATTCAGCGTATTAAGCGGAAATCGGCAGCTATCAAACCCCAATAGGCGTTTGCAGGCGGGAAGGCCTGTGCGCAATATAATTTCAGTTTCCCGAGGGAACGGTATCAAAGAGAGGTAAAAACCATGTACGAAGACAAGACTTTAGTATGCAAGGAATGCGGTCAGGAATTTGTGTTCACCGCCGGTGAGCAGGAGTTCTATGCGGAGCGTGGCTTCCAGAACGAGCCCCAGCGCTGCAAGGCTTGCCGTGACGCGCGGAAGAATGCGGCCCGCGGTCCCCGTGAGTATTTCACCGCTACCTGTGCTGCTTGCGGCGGTGAGGCGCGTGTTCCGTTCGAGCCCAAGTCCGACCGTCCGGTATATTGCAGCGAGTGCTTCGCGAAGATGCGCGAGCAGGGCTGAACCAAGTGAAAGAAAAGCGTCCGGCTATGTGCCGGACGCTTTTTTCTCTCCATCAGCCAGACAGACACAATTCTGTGAATTTTTTATTTTTGCGATTGAAATATCTATGTTTTTGCGGTATACTGATAACAAATAAAAACAGACGGAGGTCTATTATGGCTGCGATCACGAAAAAGACCACGATTGGCGAGGTTCTTAACCGCAATCTGGATACGGCGAAGTTCTTCATGGAAATCGGCATGCACTGCCTGGGCTGCCCGGCGTCTCAGGGCGAGAGCATCGAGGAGGCCTGCATGGTACACGGCACCAACGCAGACGAACTGGTTGCCAAGCTCAACGCGTTTCTGGGCGAGTAAGAGGAAAACAGGAGCCGGCGGGCAGCCGGCTCTGTTTTTTTGGGTGGATTATGGAAAGTATGGTTTTAACGCCGCGGCTTGCTTGTCTGGCCGCACAAGTGCCTGCTGGGGCGCGGTTGGCTGACGTTGGTACGGATCACGGAAAGCTGCCAATCTCATTGCTGCTCGCGGGGCGTATTACAGAAGCCATCGGTTCAGACATTGGCGAAGGCCCATTAGCACATGCAGCACGAAATGCAGCAGAACATGGCGTGTCGCTTTCTTTGCGGCTCGCGCCGGGACTGGATGCCGTGCAGGCGGATGAATGCGATACGGTGAGCATTGCTGGCATGGGCGGTCAAACGATCGCGGATATCCTTGCAGCTGCGCCGTGGTGTGCGGTGGGACAGCATCTGTTGCTTCTCCAGCCGATGACTATGGTGTATGAACTGCGGCAGTGGTTATGGGCAAACGGCTATATGATTGAGCGGGAGACACTGTGCCGGGAGGATCGGCGGCGGTATGTGGTGCTGTCGGTACGTGGCGGTGCGGAAAAACGCAATGTACCGCTGTGGCGGTGTGCTTTTTCGTCCGCGCTGCTTGGTGCGGAGGGTGCAGCGGATTATCTGCAATGGCTGCTGATACGGGAAAAACGTGCGCTGGCCGGTATGGAGCAGGCAAATACGTTAGATAAAGCGCGGCTTGATGAGCGGCGCTATCTGGTTTCAGAGATAGAACAGGCATGGGAGGGATTGAAGGCATGACTGTACAGGAGATTTTAACCTTTTTGGAAGGCTTTGCGCCGGTAGAACTGGCAGAACATTGGGACAATGTTGGCCTGCTGTGCGGTGATCGGCAACAGCCGGTCACGGCTGTGCTGTGCGCACTGGATGTGACAGAGCAGGTAATCGAGGAAGCTGCTGCACGCGGCGCGGAGCTGGTGGTCGCGCACCATCCGGCGATTTTTACTTCGGTCAGCCGTGTGACGACGGACGATGTGACTGGCCGTGTGCTGCGCGCTGCGATCAAGCACGATATTGCAATCATCTGCATGCACACCAATGCGGATAGTACATGGGGCGGCGTCAACGATGCTCTCGCGTCTGCATTATTTTTGACAGGTGTGGTTAACATGGAAGGCGGGGACAATCGCGTGCTGGGGCGTGTAGGTGATCTGCCACGAGAGATGCAGCCGCGCGAATTCGCTGCCTATGTCAAAGAATGTCTGCGTGCAGGTGGTGTGCGTTTCTGCGATGGTGGCAAGCCGATCCATCGTGTTGCGGTCGGCGGCGGCGCGTGTGGTAAGATGATGGACGACGCCAAAGCTAAGGGTGCGGACGCATTCGTTATCGGCGATTGCAGCTATGACCTGATGCAGCGCGCGCAGTCGATCGGGCTGACGCTGGTCGATGCCGGACATTTCCCGACGGAAAACCCCATTGCGGCGGTGTTCGCTGAGCGAATCGTCGGCGCGTTCCCGCAGCTGCGTACGATGGTGTCCGAGCGGCACGCTGACTGCATCCAATTTGTATAAGGAAGTTTTATTATGCCATTAGATGCCATCTGCCTTGGGGCAGTGACAAATGAACTGAATCAGGCGCTTGCGGGTTGCCGCGTAGAAAAGGTCTATCAGCCAGACCGCGACGAAATTGTGCTGCAGACACGCGGACAGGGCGGCGCAAAACGTCTGTTGCTGTCGATTGCGGCGGGTGCACCGCGCGTGCATTTCATCGACGCTGCGCGTGAAAATCCGGATGCGCCGCCGATGTTTTGTATGCTGCTGCGCAAGCATGTGCAGGGTGCGAAAATTGCGGCGATCACACAGCCGGCAGTCGAGCGTATGCTGGCTATCGAGCTGGATACGACCGATGAGATGGGCGTGCCCTGCCAGAAAAAGCTGATCTGCGAGCTGATGGGCAAGCATTCAAACGTTATCCTATGCGACGGTGATGGACGTATTCTGGACGCGCTGCGCCGTGTAGACGGCGACCTGTCGGGTAAGCGGCAGGTTCTGCCCGGACTGTTTTATCGCATGCCGCCTGCGCAGGATAAGCACGACCCCTTTGCTCTGTCGGGCGCAGGGTTGGCCGCTGCCGTGCGTCAGGCGGACGGAGAGCAGACGCTCGACCGGTATCTGCTTAGCCAGCTGCTTGGCTTTTCGCCGCTATTGTGCCGTGAATTAAGCTACCGTGCAACGGGTGATGCAGCGGCGCGCATCGGCACATTGACCGATGAACAGTGTGAAAAGCTGGGACAGGTTTTTGACGATCTGATGGGCTTTCTGCGCGAAGGCCGCGCGCGTCCGTTCCTGCTGAGTAAGGCCGAGGACGGTGCTGTGTTCGATTTCACGTTTCTGCCGGTGACGCAATACGAGGGCGTGATGACCGTAACGCAGGCGGAGAGTTTTTCCGCGCTCCTTGCGGCGTTCTTCGAGAAAAAGGGCAGGGCAGAGCGCATGGCGCGCCGTTCGGCAGACCTGCACAAGACTGTTGTTAATGCGCGCGACCGTCTTGCCCGTAAGCTGGCTGCACAGCAGAAGGAGCTGGATGCAACGCAGAACCGCGAGCAGTACAAGCGCATGGGCGATCTGATAACCGCGAACCTTTATCAGCTGGAAAAGGGTATGAACAAGGCGGCTGTTATCGACTATTATGCCGAGGATTGCCCGGAGGTTGAGATCACGCTTGATGTGCGCCTGACACCGCAGCAGAACGCGCAGCGGTATTTCAAGATGTATAATAAGGCAAAGACTGCAGAGAACGTGCTGACTGAGCAGATTGAGCGCGGCAGGGCAGATCTTGAATATCTCGAAAGCGTATTGGTCGCGTTGGGCGAGGCCGAGACTGAGCGCGATCTATCGCAGCTGCGTGAAGAATTGACGCAAACGGGTGTGCTGTCGAACAAGCAGACACGCAACAAGAAATTGCGTACTAAGCCTGTACAGGCCAAACCGTTCCATTATCGCACAAGCGATGGCTTTGAGGTGTTTGCGGGCAAGAACAATTTGCAGAATGATTTGCTGACGCTCAAGACGGCGTTTAAGAGCGACATCTGGTTCCATACACAAAAGATCCATGGTTCGCACGTTATACTGGTGACTGATGGTCGTGAGCCGACCAATCAGGCGATGACGGAGGCGGCGATGATTGCAGCATATCATTCCAAGGCGCGGCAATCCTCTCGTGTACCGGTGGATTATACGCCGGTTCGGCAGGTTAAGAAACCTGCGGGGGCGAAGCCCGGTATGGTGATTTATCACGTCTATCAGACGGCATATGTTACGCCTGATGAAAGCACTATTGAAAAACTGCGCGTTGAATAACGAAAAAGGCATCCTCTAAACGAGGATACCTTTTTCTTATGCGTCTAAAAGCTGCATCGAACGGTACAGCATTTCGCAGGCGTCTTGCCGTGTGATCGGCTCACTTTCCGAGCGCAGGGCAGTCAACGGGCTGATCACATCCAAGCGATCAAGCGTGCTGATCGCTTGCTGTGCCCAATCCATATCGTTCGATGGGGCAGAGAGCGTATACTGCAGACCGTTCATGCTTTGCCCCAGCAGATTCCCAATAACCACGCTGGCTTCCGCTAAAGTGATTGGGTTTTGGCCGCGGATTTCACTCAGGCCTGCGTTCGTCGGATAGCCGCTGACCAGACCACTTGCAGCGGCGGTACTGATATAAGGCTTAGCCCAGCTGGACAGGCCTTCATCATCGGCAAAGTCGGTTTGCTCCGTCGGTTCGATCGGCAAATCGGCAAGCGCCGCCGCCATAGCAATGAATTCGCTGCGTGTCACAGTTTGCGTCGGACGGAAAAAGTAGCAATCTCCGATGCGTTCGCCGGTCATAATGCCTTGTTCGGATAAGCAGAGTGCAGCGTAGTGT
>DXDE01000078.1 GCA_019115615.1 Candidatus Agathobaculum merdavium
CAATCGCGGCCCACAACGAATCGAATGTAAGCCCATTTTGCAGCGCCCCTATAAAAAACGCCTGCTTGTCCTCATCCGGCACGCGCCCGATCTCTCGTGAGTAGTAATCTACCACAGTTTTCAGCGCATCATCGATCGTGACTGCTGTCCGCCTCTCCATCTTTTTCATCTCCCCTGTATTCTGCCTTCTTCTCTTTTTCTGGTTTCCAGTTATAAAACCTTATCAAGCTAACATCCTTTCCAAACAATGCAGTAATACAGCAAATAGCGTATAAGATAATAATAAATGTCATCCACGGATGCGCCATGCACCATTCATGCATCACCGTTCCCCGCTTTCTCCACCATATCAAACAGGTTGTCCGTATCTCTGGAATACATCGCGGGCAGTCCATCCGCACCAAGCACCAGCACAAAGTCCTCGTCGATCTCGCCGCTCGTTTTTGCCTTCTGCACGATCTGTGCAGCCGTTTCATGCTCAAAACGCGGCACATAAATTTCCTGCTGCTGCCCATTCTCATCCAAAGGAAACTGCCGCTCAAGTGATACGCTGATCTTGAGCGACACGCTGCCCTCGCTGATATGCTGCTGCCGCATCCGTCGCAGTAGCACAATCATCTGCCGGTCAACCGCTTCCACCGCAGGCGTGAACGTCTCCGACGCAAGGCTCAACTCATAACGCATACTGGTTCCTCCCTGTAGAATTCCCGGACGTTAAACAGAAAATCTGCCAGAAATTCATCAATTGACATCTTTTCCTTATCAATCACTTGTTCATATGCCGATGCTACTGCTGCCTCAAGCGCGTGGATCAACTCTAATTCATTTCCCCGCTCCCAATCAAATTGAGTTGCATAACCAGTTTCCATTTTTCGCACTTCAACACGCGTCTGAATAGGTGCTTCATTCATACCTGCCACCCTCCAATCACCTGACTGATCGCCGCTTTCATCTTCCCCGCGGCCTCCTCGTCCGACTGCTCTAACTCCTTCAGCGCCGCCTGCAAGCGTCTCCAATACTCGCACAGCTCACCAAACAGGAAATTGACCTTGTGCGCGGCCGGATTCTTTACCTTTTCCAGCTTGGCCAGTGCCTCGGCGGCGCGAGCCTCGGCTGCCTGCACGGCCTCGGCCTGCTCGGCGGCGATCTCGGCGCGCAGCGCTTCGCGCTCCTCGTCCGTCATCTCGCGCGGCTGGCCCGCCTTTTCGGCCAATTCGTCCAGCTTCCGCTGCAATTCGGCGGCAACCTGCGCGTTTGCTTGCGCTGCTTCTTTCTGCTCCTGATATTCTCGCTCTACCGCTTTCAGCTTACCTTTAGTATCCGCCAACGACTTGCGCGCTCTGCGCGCCTCCACACCATACTCATCCGAAAACTTTTGTGCACGCTCCAAGGCTTCCTTTGCCTCGTCCCGCTCCTTGACCAGCGCCGCGATTTCCCGGCTGCTCATGCCGGCAAGATCGTGCTCCTCTGCCAGCTGCTCGCGCTCATCCTCTGGCAGACCAAGCAGCGGCAGCAGCTGCGAATAGCCCAAATTCCCGAAAAAGTCGCTCGCCGTCTTGCCGGAAAGCCCCATCTGCCCGTCTCCGAATTCACGCGCAATGCGCATGTAGTTCTGCGCCGTGCTCGGCTTGTATCCCAGTTGCGTGTCCAGATAATCCGTCCACTCTCCATGCGGGACAAGCTGCTTTGCCTCCTCCAGCCGCCGCCCGATCTGCACCACGCCATCCATGAATACCCGCGCCACATTGTCGCGTATCGTGTGAATCTCGGCGGTCACGATCTCGATCGACCGCACCGCCACTACCTCGTTTGCCATTTACGCTGCACTCCTTTTCTGCTTCCGTTGCCGCTTGCGCGGCCGCACCTGCTGCAAATGCTCCAAATATGCCTCCATAAACGCCTCGGCCTCCGGCTCGCGCGGCATGTTTCCTGCCGCATAACACTGCCTACACGTCAGGCTTTCCGGAAGAATCTCCACCGTGTGCCAGCTCTTGCACGGCTCGCTGCATTTCCGCAGCAGCAAAATGATCGTTTTCCCATCTGCGTGCTTTCTTGCATATCCGGCAACGCAGTTGTTTTGCTGCTCGCCCTCGCGTGTAATCTCCTCCGCTGAATCGACCGGCCGGATAAAAAGTCCGTTATGCTTCCAGCACATCCAGCGCAGCAAATGACGCCGGATGCGGAACTTTTCGTTGAGTGGCGCATTTTTCATCTTGCGTTCCCGCGCGCTCAGTCGCTCGTGCGCTTCGTGCAAGTCATGCGGCATGCGGTCACCGCCGTCCACGCCCAGCCGGTCAAGCTGGTTCAGATAATCGTGCAGTTCCTGCAAAACATCCGGTAGCCGCACCTTTCGCCGCCCTGCCTGCCTGTCACAGTAGCGCAGCAACCCACGCACGTCTGTTCCACACCTCGCCGGAAGCTGCCAAAAATCTCCGCCCCAGCTGTCAATCTGTACCGCCCATTCGACCATCTTGTTCCGGTTGCCGTCCGCATCGGCCTCTTTCAACCGTATGTAATCGACAATCGCAGACAAGTGCATATCCATGCGTCCCCGCAGCATACGCAAGTCAGCCTTGTCCAGCCGCGGGAACAGCTTGTCCGGACGCGTCGCCCGCAGGTTTACCACGCGGCTAAACAGTGCCCCGCCACCATGTTCCCGGTCGTGGAACAGCCTCGCAAACCCCATCTTCCAAATGTACTCAACCGCCGGATATTTGCAGAACAGCGCAAAGAACGCGATTGGGTCGTCCAGCAGCTGCACCAGAAACAGCGGCGCGTATTGCAGGCAGCTCCCTTGTACGGTTTCCTCCGTCACGCCATCCCAAATGTCGTCTCCCGTCACGCCATCCCAAATGTCGTCTCTCGTCACGCCATAAGAACCGTGCCACCGCTTGAGCCCGATCTTTTTCACTGGCTTCCAATCCGAAACACCCCAGCACCAACTCCGGCTGCGTGTCCATTTCAGCGCACCGCCCTCGCGGAAGCACACACGGCAATACTCGAAAACATCGTACTTGTCCGCATTCTCAAAATCGCGGTTCATATACACCTGAAACGACCGGAACCAGATATCTGTCCCCTCGCCACGCGTCCATGTGTGGAATGCAAACTGGATTGCCTCCAGCCTTGCCCGGTCGCGCCATCGCTTCGGTGAGATCTCTGCAAGGCACTTCGGACAGTGAAGATAATTCTTCGCCGGCCTCTTGCGATCTCGTTTCTCAAAAAAACGCTGTCCGCACGCCGTGCAGAACATTTCATATCCATCCTCCGACGCGCCAAGCACCCAATCCAAGTCATCACCATGCGACACCCGATAAAACAAGAACTCCTCATGTGCCACGATCGCGCTGATCCGCTCGCTCACATCCGCCGCGCTGAGCGCCGGCGCGTCCTGCGCGCGCCTCACAGCAGATCGAGCAGGTCAATGTTTCCTGCTCCCTCCGTTGCAGCTGCGCTTGTCTCACCCAAGCGCTTGGGTTTTTGCTCTGCAAACGCTTCCTTCGGAATCTTATAAAAATCGCAGACCACCTGAATCACCGGATTTTCCTGCTCAAACTGGTTGCACATGCAGCCCCAAAAACCGCCCTGTTGGTGCTTTTTCGCGTAGTCACGCAGCGCGCTAAAGCACTTTGCAAGACTCATGCTTTCGTTTTCAAGATCTGCGGCAATGATCTCTGCGGCCTGCTCACTCGCGGCTGCGATCAGCAGCACGACCTCACCAATCTGCCGCGCACCGCTCTCCAGTTTTTCTGCCTGCACCTTCTGACGGATCTTCTCCATGTTGTTCATTTGACTTGCCTCCCAAAACCTGCTACAATAGCAGTACCACAATTTACTGAACCGGCTGTCGAGCTCCTACCCTCGGCAGTCGGTTTTATATTTCCTCCCGGCGGCGCATTGTTGCCAGCACATTAGAAACAGCGCTCATGCTTCGCCCAACCGCCGCCGCAATATCGGCTACATCGTGATGTTCCATGTACATCAATGCGACTGTCTGCCGCTCTGTTGTCGTCCATTTTCGCCCTTTCTTTTCGCTCTGCCGGATATTCTTCTCCTTAAGCACATTGTTAATCGCATCATAGCCCCGACAAAACTCGCCTGCGACCTGTACGACCGTCCGCCCACTTGCGTACATCTTACAGATCTTCTTTTTCTCGTCCTCTGTGATCGGATCATTCCGGGTCGCGTAATTTCCGACCGCACGCTTGTCCGCATTGGTCAGTAACCCGCGCACGTCCCGCTCCTCCGGCGTCAGAAACGCCTCGCGGATGTGGTATGTATCGCCCATGATGTTAACGCCCGTTGTCTCGGTAACCTCATACCGCCCCAGCGGGTGGCGGTACACGACCCGCCGTTTCTCGCCTTGCCTGCTCAATCTGCTTTTCAACTCCTTCCTTCTGCGCCCAAGCGCTTTCAAAGTCTGTTTTTGGCCGTCCGATCGGCCATTCTACACCCATCGCGCCCATGCGCCCCATCAGCGCGAACTCTACCTCGCCGAAAACGGTCTTATATGCCACCACCCGAACGCGGTCAATTCGCACACAGGGCATGTCCGCCGTCTGGCAATATGGCCGCACCTCAATCCCGCTGAACGCTCTCATATACACCCTTCTTTTCCCGCTGCCTCGGCTGCACGCCAATCGCCTTGGCGCTTTCCGAGATCCTCGGCCGCATGCGCACCGCAACCTCTGTTCCCACGCGCTGCGCCAGACGCTTCTGATCTCGTTTCATCCGACTTGTTTGCTTCATACCGGCTTGTCCACCTCTCTCATAAACTCGGCCTTCCACGCGCTGCGCTGGACGGCCTTTTTTTCTGCTTCCTCAAATGCGCGGATGGCTGCCAGCTCATGCAGCGCAACAAACAGCCCGCAGCCGCAGCCGATCAGGATCATCACAAATGATATCCCGCTGCACCACTCTGCATCCCACGCGGCGGCGGCCACGCCAATGATACCGCCGCAGCAGTATGCCGCCGCCTTAAATGCCCATTTCACTTTCTTCCAACTCCCTCATCTGAATACCGTACAGCACCTCGCCCGTAACGTCGATCATGTGCTGGATTCTTCTCTGGATTTCCTCCGGCGATGCATCCCGATAGCAGTCGTCGTCGATATGTACCGTCACATGCCCGCATTGATACGTTTTCACAATTGCCATCGGCACCGCCCCCTTTCCATCATCCTATGCCGTTACCAGCCTGTCCGTTGCATGTCCGCTTCCGTTCCCTCTTGGGCGGCGCGCTCGTAGGCATAACGGCTCAAACCCTCCATGAATTCTTTCTCTTTCAGGGCTGCCGCCGAAAGCTGCTCCTGCTGCTGCGACAGCTGATTCCGCGCGCGGATTTTCAAGGTCTCCGGCGCATCCGGATCGTCAAGAATCTGCGCGGGCGACATCGCCTGATATTCCTTTAATGATTTCATTCTTTTACTCCTCTCCCGTACCCTTTGCCCCCGGTGGATCAACTTTAACGTGTTCTATCTCATAATAGACTTCAAATCCTTTTTTTCTTCTTGTATCTTCGAAAGACCAATAAATGAAATCTTTAGTCAGTGAAAATACTCTGTCACTCGCAGTAAAAACTTGGACTTTTGCTTTCGGTCTCCCGTTATGATCACAAATTTCGTGGAACCAAATAGGTGCATGAAAACGATGCTTCAAAATTAGCTTGTAACATGCGCGATTAAAAATCCCTATTATCTTGCTGCGTGTATGACTGTCATTAGATTGAATCTCTGCTACAATCAGCAACTTTCTCACCTCCCCAAACATCCCTATACTCCGGCCACCTGTGCGGCCGGATCGGACGCAGATGCGGCATAGTGCTGAATTGCAGCACCAGTGCTTTCCCGATTCTCGGATAATCGTCGACGAAAGCGAAGCCGATCAGCTCCCCGGCCTCGATTCTCTTCCGAATCATCTGGTGATAGCCGTAATACGGCATAATCACCCCGCCTTTCCTTGTCTTTCCATTCCCTTCCTGCTACAATGAATAGCAGAAAGGACGTGTTTTTATGCGTAATATGACATTGGAAGCCGAAACAATGCTTCTTGATATGTACTGCGAATACAGAAAACGTATCAAACGCAATATCCCTCGGCATGAAGCTGCTGTTTTCAAATGCACTTCTTCCGAACCATTGTTCCACGATGAATTCCTTGAAGGTTTGATGGATTTAATATCCGAACTTGAAAACCTGAATTGTATTATCTGCGAAGAATCCAATATCACGCTAACGCTTTCCGGAATAACCTTTGCTCAACAACTTTTACAGTCCGAATTGGTGTTCGACTCTGCCAAGGCTGCGCGTCGTGAAGCTCGGTTTTCACTTATCATCTCTCTTGCAAGCTGTCTCGGTACAATTTCCGCGGCAGTTGTCGCAATTCTGGCATTCATCTTCACCAAATAACTCCGGGTGCGCTTCTTTGTATAGTGCATCCGTCATATGCTGCAAGCGCTTCACTTCTTCCTTTAGTGTTCTAATCTGAACCCAACACGGCACAAGCTCTTTCATAATTTTGTCATCCAGCGCGCGCCCCAGTCGCTCGCCCATGCCATGAATAAACTCTCGCGCGCCTTCATCGTCCAAATGGATCGTGTCGCGCTTCTTTGCAAACAGCTTCATCCTCACCCC
>DXDE01000079.1 GCA_019115615.1 Candidatus Agathobaculum merdavium
GGACTATTATTTTTGTACTACGACCAAATGCGGATAAGCGATATCAATACCGTTTTGCGCATACACAGAAACCATGCGTTCCTGTACTGCAAACCGTAACGCAGCTGCGGTTCCGTTATCCCGCGCCCAGATAGACGCACGCAGCGTAACCGAAGAATCTGCTAGTTCCAACACAACCACCTGCACCGCAGGAACACCTGCAGATTTCTGCTCAGGCGTGCGCACATCGAGGAAGTCCGGATGGTGCATAATCTCGTCAGCCAGCAACTTTTTTGCCAGCTCGATATCCGATTCATATGATATGCCAATTTGCAGAAACACACAGACCTTACTATCCGCATAATCCGCGTTTTCAATGATTGAGCTGTTCATTTTGCTGTTTGGGATAATCACACGCTTATTTTCCCAAGTGCGGATAGCTGTATGATGCAGCGTAATCTCCTCTACCACACCGGATATATCCAAATCGATATAGCGAACCACATCACCCATGCGGAAGGGCTTGAACGCCAAAATCATCATACCGCTGACCACGCTGCCCAGTGCCTCTTGCGCGGCAAGACCAGCCACAACTGCGATAACACCGCCGGCAGTCAGCAACGTGCGTACCGCACTTGAAAGCAACGGAATACTGTACACCACAACCATAACACCTGCAAAGTATACAGCCGCAACCGCAATATAGCGCACAAAGCCTAACACAGTTGCCAGACCGCTATTGCTTTGACGATGCCGATCAACCAGACGACGCATTACTCGGCTGACAATGCTTGCCAACAGAAACGTGACTGCCAGAACAAGGATCGCAAATACAATCGAACCGACGACTTCACCGACTTTGGTATCTAAAAAATTACGCAGCCACTCCAGCATACGGTCGCTCCTTCCCTGCGTTCTATTTGATTAGTATGCGATACCCCAGACAACCATCTTGTGCGCGGGCTTGCCGCAAACCGGACAAACATCAGAAATCTTCTCCTGCTCGAACGGCATGCAGCGGCTGGGCATACCAGTCTCTTCCTTGACCTTTTCTTCACATGCCAGATCGCCGCACCACATCGACTTGACAAAGCCGACACGATCCTTGAGGATCTCCTTCATCTCGTCCAAGCTCTTCGCCGTGTAGGTGTGCTCCTCGCGGTTCTTGAGTGCCTTCTGGAACAGCGCCTGCTGGATTTCCTCGAGCAGTGCGGGCACAACCGTCGCCAACTCCTCAAACTTGACAACCGTCTTTTCACGGCTGTCTCGGCGCACCAGTACGCACTGGCCCTGCTCAATATCACGCGGGCCGACTTCGAGGCGCAGCGGAACGCCCTTCATTTCATACTCGGCAAACTTCCAGCCAGGGCTGTTTTCGGACAGATCAATCTTAGCACGCACACCCGCCGACTTGACGATATCAAGCAGCTCCTGCGCCTTGTCGGTCACGCCCGGCTTGTGCGCCGCAACCGGAATAACAACCAACTGCGTCGGCGCAATGCGCGGCGGCAGGACAAGGCCCTCGTTGTCGCCGTGTGTCATGATGATGGCGCCAATCAGGCGGGTAGACACACCCCACGAGGTCTGCTCCATATACTGGAGCGTATTGTTCTTATCAGTGTACTGCATGTTGAACGCCTTGGCAAAGCCATTGCCGAAGTAATGGCTCGTACCGGACTGCAGCGCCTTGCCGTCGTGCATCATAGCCTCGATCGTGTAGGTCTTCTCTGCGCCTGCGAAGCGCTCCTTCTCGGTCTTTTCGCCCTTGAGCACCGGGATGGCAAGGTAGTCCTCACAGAAGGTTGCATAAATGTTGAGCATGCGCAATGTCTCTTCCATTGCTTCCTCAGCGGTGGCATGCACCGTGTGACCCTCCTGCCACCAGAACTCACGGCTGCGCAGGAACGGACGGGTAGTCTTTTCCCAACGCACGACTGAACACCACTGGTTGTACAGTTTGGGCAGATCACGCCACGAACGGACGATCTTGGCATAGTGCTCACAGAACAGCGTCTCTGAGGTCGGTCGTACGCACAGACGCTCTTCGAGCTTCTCCGAACCGCCATGGGTTACCCATGCGCACTCCGGAGCAAAGCCTTCAACATGATCCGCTTCCTTCTGCAGCAGGCTTTCCGGAATAAAAATAGGCATTGCGACATTCTCATGTCCAGTTTCCTTGAACATGCCGTCGAGCGTTTTCTGAATGTTCTCCCAAATTGCCTGCGCGTAGGGGCGCATGATAACACAGCCCTTGACCGAAGAATAGTCAATCATCTCGGCCTTTTTGACAATGTCCGTGTACCACTGGGCAAAATCCACGTCCATGGACGTGATCTCGCTGACCAGCTTTTTCTTATCTGCCATAATTGAGTTCCTCACCTTTTTCCGTTAATTTTCATAAGATGCCAATAGAATTTTATATCAGAAAGGGGTTTTCCCCAATGAATGATTTTCAGTCGTTTTTTGTCAAGCCAGCGGCCAACGAAGTAGTCGAAACCAAGGTCGCGCTTTCCGCCGATCAACGTCCCGCGCTTGTCGGCACGGTTTCCGGCACGGATGGCAAAGCCGCTTCGGGTGCGCTTGTAACGATTTACTGCGCGGATGCACCCGAAACACCAATCGGTGCATTATATACCGACGAACAAGGACAGTTTGCCTTCGGACCACTCGAGCCCGGCAGACTGTACCACGTCAAAGTATTCCGACGCGGAGACAACTTCCGCACGCTTGCATAACGGTTATGCAGCGCCAACACCAACGCCGAGTGCATCCAGTCGTGCTTGTTCAGCCGCACATTCTTCTTCTGTGTAGCCGGAATATCCCATGCCGGGCGTATGGACCAACGCACGCAGCTTGCCATTTTCCACTGCATATTCATACTGGTGCATATCGCCCATACCCATCACATAAGTATAAACGACTTGCACCTTGCCGTATTCTGCCAGAGATATCTCAGAAAAAGTTAGACCATGATCCGGTTCATCCGACAGCAGCATTTGCTGTGTGCCATTCTGCGAAAACCGTATCACCTGCGTCCCTGTCAGTGTATACACGCCACTGCCGGAAAAATAGGGACGCTGCTCCGCTGGAGATGTGAGCAGAACATAGCTGCCATCCGCAGGATCGACTTTACAATCGTATACCGGCATATCGGTCACCTGCGTCAGCACACCGTCCATCACACGGTACAAACCGGCTGTACCCCAGACCTCCGTACCGTTATCGCTCTTTAAATTGGGCGCAAACAGGCTGCACCAATAGGCAATATACTCCGCATTCTCAGATTCCATTCCTTCTGGAACCGGATAGGCGTTGTCCACGGTAAAGCTGCCGGCAGCCTTGCCGTCCCACGTCCACGCGGAGATCACTGTATGGTTCCACGATACATTTTGTGTCACCAACAGACCATCCTGCATCACCGTGGCCAATTTTTCGCCGGGGGCAAGCGGTAGTTTACGAATACCGTCTTCCTCGAGGCAATAAAACGTACTGTCGTCATACTGGAATACACAGCCGTCTTCGCCCTGCAAGCAGGAGAACAGCGCCAAATTTTTCGCGTCCTCCGACAGTTCCATCACGGCTTCTACTGCTGTACCGCGCACTGCATACAGGGTGCTATTCTCCTGATCTGCTTCCATCAGCACCAGATAATCCGTCCGGCCAGCGTGACCCAACGCAGAGGTCAGGCTACCCGATGCACAGTGCAGCAACTCGGTCGTTTGCAGCGTATAAGGATCTAGCCAAAACAGCTGGTAGTCTTTTCCGACTTCGTTCCGATAACCGTATACTCCACTCAGTCGCGGCGCATACAGTGCATAGATCCGTTCATCGCTGCACCGTACCACCGGAACCCCTGCGATCACGCAGGACAGTGCCCTATCTGACCCATACGGCGTGCTTCCGACCCGCTCATATCTACGGCGCAGCACATCCCATGCCGCGCTTTTAAGCTGCTCTGTGGTAAACACACCTTGGTTGATGAGCTTCTGCGCAACTGTAAAGCCATTGGTATCTTCATATTTGGTATAATACTGCTCCAACAGCCGCACGGAAAGCGAAACCGCGTCCCCACGGATAAAACCAGTCTCGTCGCAGCGCTTCTCCTCGTCTTCCCCATATTGGAGCAGCCAAGAATACTCATCGGAGTCTGTCGACGCACGCGCCAAAAATGTGCAATACTGCCCGCAGGTGACATCTTGCTCCGGGCTATAGGTCGTACCAGACGTGCCATTTGTCAGACCGCTTTCATATAGCCAACCGACATACTTGTCCGCCCATTGCGGTATGTCAGAAAACGGATGCGTCCAATCGCCGGAAAGCGCTTTGTCCTCCGCGCCGAGCAAACGCGTGAGCATAACGGCAGCCTCTGCACGTGTCATGGTTTTTTCCAGCTCAAAGCCTTTTTCCGTCCCTTGGAACAAGCCAAGGTCGTAAAGCATCTGTGCCTGCGCTTCAGTATCTCCCGGATAACCGTTGTCGATCGTGCCGACGTTTGCCGCACCAGCGGCAAACGTCAACAGTAAGCAGACGAAACAAACAGAAACCAGCTTTTTCATACCAAGATCCCCTTTCGGTATGCGACCAAGCTTGCGGACTCCCCTGCCAATATGCGATTTTAATTACTTCAGCTTTTCCTTAACCTCGTAGCTCAGCTTTTCGATGAACTCACTCAGCTCCATCGGCGTGGTCTCACCGGTCTTGCGCTCACGAACAGAAATAATGCCCTTTTCTTCGTCCTTGTCACCAATGACGATCATATACGGCACCTTGTGTACCTGCGCTTCGCGGATCTTGTAACCGATCTTTTCATTGCGGTCGTCCATCGTTACGCGGAAGCCGGCAGCCGTCAGCTGGTTTACAACTTCCTGCGAGCACGGTACATTGCGGTCGGTCATCGGCATGACGCGTACCTGCTCCGGCGCAAGCCAAGTCGGGAACGCACCAGCAAAGTGCTCAGTGATAACGCCGATGAAGCGCTCGATCGAACCAAGTACAACACGGTGAATCATGATCGGGCGATGCTTCTCGCCGTCCGCGCCGATATACTCCAGTTCAAAGCGCTCAGGCAGCTGGGAGTCCAGCTGGATCGTGCCGCACTGCCAGGTACGGCCAAGCGAATCAGCCAGATGGAAGTCAAGCTTCGGACCATAGAACGCACCGTCGCCCTCGTTGATGGTGAACGGCTTGCCCAGTTCGGTGATCGCTTCCTTGAGGATGTCCTGATTGCGCTCCCACTGCTCGACCGTGCCGATGTGATCTTCCGGCATGGTGGACAGCTCGATCGTATAGGACAAGCCAAAAACAGAATACACTTCGTCAAACAGCTTGACAGTGTTCTTGATCTCGTCCTTCATCTGCTCGGGCGTCATGAAGATGTGCGCATCGTCCTGCGTGAAGCAGCGCACACGGAACAGGCCGTGCAGCGCGCCGGACAGCTCATGGCGATGCACCAGACCCAGTTCGCCCACACGCAGCGGCAGTTCACGGTAGGAATGCGGCTGAGATTTGTAAACCAGCATGCCGCCCGGGCAGTTCATCGGCTTGATTGCGAAGTCCTCGTCGTCGATCAGAGTCGTGTACATGTTCTGCTTGTAGTGATTCCAGTGACCCGAACGCTCCCACAGCTTGCGGCTGAGGATGACCGGCGTGGAAACCTCGACATAGCCATACTTCTTGTGAACCTCACGCCAGTAATCGATCAGCGTGTTCTTGAGCGTCATGCCGTTCGGCAGGAAGAACGGGAAACCGGGGCCTTCCTCGGTCAGCATGAACAGGCCCAGATCCTTGCCAATGCGGCGATGGTCGCGCTTCTTGGCTTCTTCCAGCATGTTCAGATACGCATCCAGCTCATCCTTCTTCGGGAAAGCCGTGCCGTAGATACGCTGCAGCATCTTGTTCTTGCTATCGCCACGCCAGTACGCGCCGGTGACATTCATCAGCTTAATGCCGTTGCCCTTTACGCGGCCGGTCGAATCCAGATGCGGACCGGCGCACAGGTCGGTGAACTCGCCCTGCTTGTAGAAAGAAATGGTCGCGTCTTCCGGCAGGTCGTCAATCAGCTGCACCTTGTACGGCTCGTCCTTCTCTTCCATCAGCTTACGCGCTTCAGCGCGCGGCAGTTCAAAGCGTTCGAGCTTGAGTTTTTCCTTGCAAATTTTCTTCATTTCGGCTTCGAGCGCATCGAGGTTTTCCTGCGTAAAGGAGAACGGCGCGTCAAAATCATAATAGAAGCCGTTTTCGATCGACGGACCGATTGCGAGCTTCACCTCGGGATACAGACGCTTGACCGCCTGCGCAAGAATGTGCGATACCGTATGACGGTAGGTGTCGCGGTATTCCGGGTTTTCAAACGTGTACTTGTTTTCTTCGGACATAACAGTGTTCCTCCTTTTGTTTTTGCGGGGAGAACAAAAAAGCCCACCCCCGACATGAAATCAGGGGTGAGCTTGTAATAAACCCACGGTTCCACCCTGCTTGCAAGCCCATTTTCGGAACTTGCCGCTCTGGAGTCCGTAACGTGGACGAGACGCCGCGGCATACTGCGCTTTTCCGCCGCGGGGCTCGGGAATCGGTGCCACTGTTACCGGCGCCTGCGAACGCTTTCAGCCGCGTCGTCCGCTCTCTGACAGGTGCTTATGGGTATCTGTGGGATTTCCGTCATTGCCTTTTGCAATTATACATGATTATATTATACCCCGAATCACGGTTTGTCAACTGGTTATTCGGCAGTTTCATACCGTCCAACAAACAAGATTTCCTTATTTGCGTTATCGCGGATCACAAACCAGAACGGACCGTCTGCCGTGAAAGTGCGCATCAGTTCCGGACGTGTCGGTTCCGCAGAACCTGCGCCATCCATTGCTGCGGTGACCGCAGCCGCTTCGGTTCCTTTTTCATCCACTGCAATATATGTCTTTTGCAGCACGGTATCAAGGAAGTGCTGACCGCCCGGCAGGCTGGACGGATCAATCATCGCAGTCAGATCGGCTTTTTCCGGATCATATGCAGCCTTAACGCCGAGCGCCTGCAGTGCGTCATCCAATGCAGCGCCGTATTCAACCTTGAATTTAGGAATGGAGACAGTAACATCACCGTAGACAAATTCCGCCTGATCGAGCAAATGCTGCACATCGATTTCCCTATCCGCTTTGATCAGATACATGCTGAAATCCGCGTCGCGGAAGTATTCCCAGTTGTCGCCCTCCGCATTGTCGACCGCGTATTTGCGATAGTCCATTTTGAGCGCCTCAACACCCGGTGTCGCATAATAGCCGAAGCCATTTGTCTGGTGCATCATGTCGACTGTGCCGGTCGTGCCGTCGGCATTTGTGAAAGCATCCTGTTCGGTGCGGTTTGCCGGAAATTCATTTTCCCATGCAGCCTTGAAGTAGACCGCATTGACCAGCGCAGTGACGAACTCACGGTTATCCTCGGTCAGGATTGTCGGGATTTTTCCATTGGTCTTTTCATTCGCCCACGCGTTCACCCGTTCAACCGAATCCTTATTCGTAACCTCTTCAACGGTTGCGCGATAGTTTTCATCCATCTTCTCGACAAAGTCCGGCAGGAACGCGCCCTTGCCGTCAAACCAACTCTGGTTGATCCAGATCGAATTTGCCGTATCCAGCGACATGATACGCGCGTAGCTATCATAGGTTTCCAATAGTTCCTTAATGCTTTGGTTGAACGCGTCCAGATCGTCGATCCGCAAAGCATCGAGCAGTTCTGTCTGGGTTTCTCCTTTTGCGCCATTTGCCAGCATGGCGAGGCACAGCCGCGCGGAATACGGCGACAGTGTCCAGTTACCTTCGGGCGCAGCTGCGCGCACCAGTGCATCCGCAAATGTGCCGGCTTCTTCCGGTGTCCAGTAAGCGCTTGCAGACACCGCATTGGCATTTTTGATCCATTGTGCCGCCTCTTCGCCCGAAACCAAACCATTTGGACGGAAATCAAGCGCATCCTTTGTGTCGATAACACCGTACATCCAACACTGCATAACACCACGCTGTGCCCAGTCTGCGATGTTATCCATAGAGGGAGAACCCGTGCCGCAGCCTGCGGGCAGGTCGGTGTAGCGGTAGTCCAGATACCGGCCGAGCAGTACCGCAGCCTCCTGCCTCGTGATAGGATCATCCAGCCGCAGCCGAGCACGATTTTCATCTGTGTCATCGCCATTTAAAATCCACTTAGCGAACGTCCATTTAACGCCATCAGACGCATCTGCGCCATCTACAAAATAGTCTTCCATGTCAATCCATGCGCTGTCTGCCACATCTTCACCTGATGAAGCCGCAAGCGCATCCAGAAACGCACCGCGTGTCACGGTTTTCGGCAGCTCCTGCAAATCATCCGCCGTGGGATATCCACAGATTTCCTGCGAAGCCCCGGCACCTACCGGCAACAGCAAGCATAGCCCAAGCAGTAAAGCCAATATCCTTCGTTTCATCGTAATCCCCTCCGTTCATTTTAATGTACTTGGTTAGACGTTCCAGTTGCAACACCTGTTCCCTCTGAAAACGCAAAAACTCCCCAGTTGGGGAGTTTTTCTCAGCACTTTAGAGCTTCGTCTTCGATATTCGCCGTGATGCGGTCATAAAACGCACGCTTCTGCGTCTCATCCGTAAACGCGGTAAACGGGACAATGATCGCCGAAAACTCGTCGACAAAAATGTAATAATGCCCGGCATCTGTCGCAGTGCGCTGTACCGCTTCATATTTGTAGACTGTGTCCTCATTTTCGCCAGTCAGTTCGAACTCATCCTCGCGCAATGTGAGTGTTTTCGGGCCGCAAAGCTGCTTGTTGTTGGCATTACGCAGAATTCGCTCGGTGTTTTTGACCACTTTGCGCTTCATATACCACGGTGTGCCAAAAAAACAAATTGCCGCTAACGCTACGTATACCAGTACCGAAAGAACGCTCAAACCTTTCACCCAATACATCAACGCCGTACCGCCCAGCAAAACAATGACCGCCGTAGCGATTCGCGTGATTAAAATGCTGCGCTGCACGACTGCGTTGTTGACAAAATAGTTCAAGTTGAAGTCGATGTAATCCTGCTTTTGAATATCATAATGCAGTTCCATGTGTGTTCTCCTTTTCCGGCAGCGTTCCGCCTGCCTCGCAGACATTATACCCAAAAGAATCTGGAAAAGCAAGTCAAAGACACGTTAATTTGCTGTCTCCCCTTGCTTCAGTTCAGGCATGACCGTGCGCCGCATGGTCAGATAGCACAATAATCCGCCGACAAAGTTGGAGATCGGCTCGGCGATGAATACGCCATTTACTCCTAGTCCGCCGACATGCGGAAGCAGCAGCGTCAGCGGAACAACAATGATCGCCTTTCGCAGAATGGAAAAGAAAATCGCCATACGCGCCCGATTCAATGCCTTAAACACGCACTGTCCGGAAAACTGAAATGCCATCATGACAAAGCCGAAAAAGTACAGATGCAGCGCAGGCACCGCTGCTTCCAGAAGCGCAGGCTCATGATTGAAAATGCAGATAAAAAACGTCGGAAACGCTGAAATCAAGCCCCAGATCAACAACGTATAGCCAAATCCGAGCTGAGTCATGAATCGGATCGCTTGCCGCACCCGATGATAGGCACGCGCACCATAATTATAGCTGATGACTGGCGTTGCACCATCTGAGATCGCCATGACCGGCATCTGCGCGATCTGACGTACCGAATTGATAACAGTCATCACGCTGATGTACAGGTCGCCGCCAAACTGCCGCAGCATGGCATTACATGCTCCTTGTACAAGTGAGTCGGTAAACGACATGACAAAGCTGGCAGTTCCCAGCAGTATAATTTTTCGAATACAGACAAAATCCGGTCGAAAGCCGCGAAAATGCAGCGTCAGTTCGGCTTTAGAACCGGTTAGGAATCGCAACACCCAAATGGCAGAAAGCAGCTGCGAGAGCACAGTCGCCAGTGCCGCGCCGCGCACCCCCATGCCGAACACAAAGATAAACACTGGATCAAGCACAATGTTTGCCACTGCGCCAACCAATACCGTCAGCATACCAACGCGTGCGAATCCTTGGCTGTTGATATAAGGGTTCAGGCCGAGTGATGCCATCACAAACACCGTGCCCAGCAGATATAGGATCATATATGCTGCAGCGTATGGGTACGTCGTATCACTTGCACCAAAAAGATAAAGTAACGGTTTATGAAATATGATGCCAAAAACAGTCAGTGCTGCACCGGAAACCAACAGCATAAAATAGGCGTTGGCCATGATTTTATGCGCTTCCTTTTCGTCCCCTTGGCCACGCGCGATCGCACATAACGGTGCCCCGCCAACACCAAACAAATTGGCAAAGGCCGTTACAAGCGTAATAACCGGGAAACAAATCCCCAAGCCTGCCAACGCGATTGTTCCCTCACCCGGAATTTTTCCGATATAGATACGATCGACAATATTGTACAGCAGGTTAAGTGTCTGCGCCACCAGCATGGGCGCAGCGACTGCAAGCGTATTACGTCGCACACTGCCAGTGGAGAAGTCAATTTGCTGGCTATCTTTTCTCTGCATTATACCCCGCCCCTCGCTAATACGGCAAGCAAGGGAGGAGCAGTATCGCTCCTCCCTTGCTGTTTAATTCATAATATCACTTTTTGTTCTCTTCGTCAACAAACACGTTCCTGAAATATTATTTTAACAGTTTTTTTATTTGACATTTTTATAGAATCAAGGTATGATGAAAGCATCATTTCTCCAGTCGGGAAAGGAAGGGTATACTTGAGCCGCTTATCCATTGAAACACCCGGACGCGCACAGACCGTTGTCGAAGGTCTGTATCGCGATGTCGAACGCCGCATCAGCGCCAGTCCGCCGGGGCTGTGCCCTGTGGATATGGCGCTGTCTTTTCTGCGCCTTTGCCATGCACAGACCTGCGGCAAATGTGTCCCATGCCGCATCGGCCTCGGTCAGCTGACTACACTGCTGGAAAACGTTCTGGATTCGACTGCAACGGTCGACACCATCGACCTGATCGAAAAGACCGCACGTGTCATTCTGGATACCGCTGATTGCGCAATCGGCTATGAAGCTGCGCGCATGGTGCTGCAAGGCGTACAGGGCTTCCGGGAGGATTATATCTCCCATGTTGAACACGGCCGCTGCCTGTTCGGTCTGAACCAACCTGTACCGTGTGTGGCACTTTGTCCTGCCGGTGTCGACATTCCCGGCTATGTTGCGCTTGTACGCGCTGGACGCTGCGACGACGCGGTGCGCCTGATCCGCAAGGATAATCCATTCCCAACCGTTTGCGGCTACGTCTGCGAGCATCCGTGTGAGGCGCGTTGCCGCCGCCGCATGGTAGACGATGCAGTCAATATTTGCGGTATCAAGCGCTATGCCTGTGACCATGCCTCGGACCACACTCCCCCTGCCTGCGCGGAAGCTACCGGCAAGCGCGTGGCAATTATCGGCGGCGGTCCATGCGGCCTTTCAGCTGCCTATTTTCTGCAGCTCATGGGACATCAGACCGTTGTATACGATCAGCGTCCCAAGCTAGGCGGTATGCTTCGATACGGTATTCCGGACTATCGCTTGCCGCCGGAAAAGCTGGATGCGGATATCGCTTTTATTCTGTCGACTGGCATTGAGGTACATACCGACACTGCTATCGGCCGAGACATCCCCTTTACCGATATCGAAAATCAGTTTGATGCGGTATATATTGCCATCGGCGCACACAATGATAAAAAAATTGGTATTAAGGGTGAAGACAGCAAGGGGGTCTACTCTGCCGTGCAGCTTCTGCGCGACATCGGTGAGGGGAACGCTCCTGATTTCAGGGGCAAGCGTGTATGCGTGATCGGCGGCGGCAATGTGTCGATGGACGCATCGCGCACTGCTATTCGATTGGGCGCCGCGGCGGTCACCTGTGTGTACCGCCGCCGTGTTTCCGACATGACCGCACTCGCTGAGGAAATCGAAGACGCACAGCGCGAGGGCTGCCAGCTGCTGCCGCTGCAGGCACCCGAGCGGATTGAGGCTAACGAAAACGGCGATGTCGCTGCATTATGGACCCGCCCACAAACCATCGGCAGCTATGGATCTGACGGTCGTCCTCGTCCTTACGATGCAGATTCCCCGTTGTTCCGTATTCCGTGCGACATCGTGATCGTTGCCATCGGACAGGCGATTGATGCCGAGCCTTTTCAGCAGGTCGCACCTGTCGTACGCGGCAAAATCCAAGCAGAATCTGACGCCTTCGTGCCTAACACCCCTCATGTTTTCGCAGGCGGCGACGCAGTGACCGGTCCGGCCACTGTCATTCGCGCAGTCGCTGCCGGTAAGGTTGCAGCGGCGAACATTGATACACACCTCGGCTATCATCATACCATCCAAAGCGACGTTGACATCCCCGCGCCGCATCTGACCAATTCGCCGGCTTGTGGCCGTGTCGAGCTGCGCAACCGACCGGCCGAGGCGTGTGTAAATAACTTTGCACTAGTTAAAAACGGGATGACGGACGAGGAAGCCCAGCAGGAAACCTCCCGTTGCCTGCGGTGTGACCACTTCGGCTACGGCATCTTCAAAGGGGGGCGTTCTTGCAAATGGTAAACATTACGATCGATGGTATGGCTTTATCCGTCCCGGCTGGCACGACTATTCTGGACGCCGCTGCCGGCGCGGGTGTCGATATTCCTAACCTGTGCTACTTAAAAGATCTGAACGAAATCTCTGCCTGTCGTGTGTGCTGCGTCGAAGTTGAAGGCGAAGGCAAGCTTGTTCCCTCGTGTAACAATGTTGTGCGCGAAGGTATGGTGATCCACACCAACACCCCACGCGTGCGTGAAGCACGCCGCACCAACGTCGAGTTGATTCTTTCCCAACATGATAACCAATGCGCAACCTGTGTACGCTCAGGTACTTGTCGACTGCAAAAAACCGCTAACGATTTGGGCGTTTTGCATGTCCCCTATCCCTCTGATCTGGCACGCGGCAAAAAAGCATTTTGGACGACCACTTTTCCGCTCTATCGCGACGTCAATAAGTGCATTAAGTGCATGCGCTGTGTGCAGGTGTGCGACAAAGTGCAGTCGCTGTCTGTCTGGGACGTAAGCGGTTCCGGCTCACGTACAACGATTGACGTGTCCGGTAACCGATTTATCAAAGAGGCCGACTGTTCGCTGTGCGGCCAGTGCATCACCCACTGTCCGACCGGCGCGCTGCGCGAACGGGACGACACCGCAAAGGCCTTCTCTGCCTTTGCCGCGCCTGATAAAGTTACGATCGTGCAGATTGCCCCCGCAGTACGTACTGCATGGGGAGAAGCCTTCGGGATGGAAGGCGGCCGCGCGACCGTCGGCCAGTTAGTAACCGCGCTGCGCAAGATGGGTGCAGATTATGTCTTTGACACGACATTCTCGGCCGATCTGACCATCATGGAGGAAGGAACCGAACTGCTTGAGCGCCTGAAATCAGGCGATTTGGCTAAACATCCAATGTTTACCTCATGCTGTCCAGGCTGGGTGCGTTTTCTCAAATCACAGTATCCTGAATTGACCGGCCGCCTGTCAACCGCTAAGTCACCGCAGCAGATGTTTGGCGCGGTGAGCAAAACATGGATTGCACAGCGGTTGGGTGTTGATCCTGAAAAGGTGTTCAGTATTTCGGTCATGCCGTGCGTTGCCAAGAAAGCCGAGCGCGAACTGCCCGGTATGCAGTCAGCCGGTGCAGGAGATGATGTAGATCTCGTGCTAACCACGCGCGAACTGATCCGCATGGTGTGCTCTGAGCCAATTGATGTGCCTGCGCTAACAGAAACCCCGTTCGACTCTCCGCTTGGCGATGGAACGGGTGCGGGTGTGATTTTCGGCGCAACCGGCGGCGTTATGGAGGCCGCACTGCGCTCGGCGTACTTCCTCGCCACCGGCGAAAATCCACCGGCTGACGCGTTCCGTGAAGTGCGTGCCTCGCAGCACTTCCAAGCAGCATGGCGCGAAGCATCGTTTGATCTTGCCGACACGACTGTACGCTGCGCGATTGCAAGCGGCCTCGGTAATGCAAGACAGCTGATCCAAGCAATCCAGCGCGGCGAAGCACATTATGAATTTGTCGAAGTGATGGCCTGTCCGGGCGGCTGCGCAGGCGGCGGTGGGCAGCCGGTTGACGGAAGCGACCGCGAACTGGCAGCATCCCGCGGCGAAGTACTCTATGATCTCGACCGCAAGGCCGCGCTTCGTTTCTCCCACGAAAACCCCGCTGTACAGGCGCTCTATCAGGAGTATCTGGAAGCGCCCTGCTCGGAAAAGGCTGAGCACCTACTGCATTGCGACCACTTCGCATGGCAGATGCCGCAAAACCACTGACAAGCGCAAAAAGCGCATCGACCGAAACCGGCCGATGCGCTTTTTTATTGCCATTTTACGCTTCCTGATTACCCATCAGCGTGACCATAACGGCCTTCTG
>DXDE01000080.1 GCA_019115615.1 Candidatus Agathobaculum merdavium
GTTTGGGGGCTTGATTGGATAGGATTTGATCCTTCCGTACTTGATGAATCAGTATTTGATATTTGGCTACTTGATCCTTTAGTATTTAATTGTGCGGGGTTTTCCTGTTCAGGTTTTCCCAAGACAGGAGAATCCAAGACTGGTTTTACCTGAACTGGATTTTCCCGTTCAGGTTTTCCCGGTTTAGGTTCCGGCGGCCTGGGCTGCTCCAAAATCGTGTACTCGATGCTGCCGAGCCGCCCGTTGGCGTTACGGACTCTTTCACGGATAATGTACCCCGCATCCTCCAGCTCCCGAACCGTAGCACAAATGCTGTCCACTCCATCCCGGCATATTCGGGCAAGGCCTTTGGTGGTGTAGTCCCAATCCTCCGGCAAGGACAGCATGAGGGACAGCAGCCCCTTCGCTTTCAGCGATATCGATATCCTTCGGGATACCCAACTGCGCGCCGTCCTCGTTCTGATACAGATTGACGATATCCTCCGGATACTTGGTCATATCGATCTTATCGCTCTGCTCGATGTAGTCCGTCAGATCGAGCAGCATGTCGTTTTCCGCATATTTGGCAATTTCATTAGAATGCATAATGAAAACGTCCGGCATCGAACCACCGGTCGCCGCGGCTTCCAGCATGGTCCAGTACTGATCCCAGGGCGTCACCTCAATACGGGTCTCAATACCGGTTTCCTCGGTAAATTTCGCAAGGATTTCAGTGAAACCAGGCTCCTGCGGAGAATCCCACATTGCAACTGTAATAACATCGTCGCTGCCGCCCGACTGCGATGCATCCGAATTTGCTGCATCCTGATCTGTGGATGTCTGACCGCAACCAGCCAAACCTGCCAGCATCGCTGACAAAAGCGCCCAACTAATCAATCGTTTTTTCATTTTTTGACACTCCTTTTTCAATTCCTTCCGATTACCTTGTCACTCTTCTCTTAATAAGAATCATGTCCTTAACGACAAACGAATCTTACCATAGGATGCTTTTGCCGAATAGTCAATTTCCCATCGCAAATAGAAAATTTGTTTCAAATCTTTTCACCTAACGCCTTACAATTTTTCTAAATATTTTTGTTATTATTGCACAATCGCCAACAAGGAAACATATTCCATTTTTAGAAAATTATCTATTTTAATCAAAATACATTATTCATTCTTGGGCATCTGCACCCGTTTTCGCGATGCAAGCCGTGTCGCCAAGGGTCGTAAGTTTATAGCAAAATCCACTCGCTCCCGCCTTCCTGCATCGCGGTCCTTACGCCTCTCGGATTCCCACGAATATAGATGGCAAAGTCCACCCACACACTTCAATCCTCCGGCTATTTCCATCAGTCTATTCCGTCCTCAGATCGGTATATAAATATTCTCCCACACCACTACCGAACTGACGCTACTGCCGTGTTTCAGTTGACAGTTTTTTCTGGTATGGTACAATGAAAACGGTGAAACGCATATGATAAGCAAACACGATATCCGGGCGCTGGCTATTATTGCAGTCTTTTATGGGGGAATGCAGCTGGCCGGCATCACTTGCCCGATCCGTTTCCTCACCGGTATTTCGTGCGCGGGCTGCGGCATGACCCGCGCATGGTTGGCGCTCCTGCATCTGGATGTGGCTGCGGCATGGGGATACCACCCCCTGTTCTGGCTGCCCGTCCCTGTAGTGCTGGTTTTCCTGCTGCGTCGTCGTCTTCCCAAGCGGCTGACGCATGCAATCCTGATCGCCGCCGGTGCGCTTATGCTTATCGTGTATGTGATCCGCATGTTGCAGCCGAGTGATACCATCGTTACCTTTGCGCCGGAAACCGGCCTTTTGTATCGGGTATTCACCCGACTGACACCGTGAAAGAAGGGAGAAATAAAGATGTTCTGTTCCAACTGTGGAAAACCGGTCGGCGATACCGACCGTTTCTGCCACTATTGCGGCGCTTGTCTCATGCAGGAGGATACGCAGCCGACACCCCCGCCGCAACCAGAACCCCAACCCGAGACACAACCCGCACCGCAGCCCGAGCCGCAGCCTGAGCCGCAACCGACGCCGCAGCCCGAACCGCAACCGACGCCGCAGCCCGAGCCACAACCGACGCCGCAGCCCGAGCCACAACCGACGCCGCAACCGACGCCGCAGCCCGAGCCGCAACCGACGCCGCAACCCGAACCGCAGCCCGAGCCGCAGCCTGAACCGCAGTCGGCGCCCAATTACCAGAGCGATGCGCAGTCAGGTGCTGCCCCGCAGTACAATACACCGCCGCAGTACAGTGCGCCGCAATATAACGCTCCGCAGCAGCCGTCCGGCAACACCGACTCGATCGAGTTAGCACTGAAAATCTTCGCCGTAATCTGCGGCGTTGTTTATGGATTACGCGCGCTGCAGCAGGCGATCAGCTTCCTTGGCAGCCTGCCGATCATTCTGGAATACTTCCCGCCGATCATTCTAATCACTTCTATCCTGTCGTTGATTGGTACGATGGTCTATGCATGGATCACCGTCATGCTGATCCTGCTTGCCTTCCGGCGCACGCCACAAAACACCCGTGGTCTCACCTTCGGTCTGGTCATCGGCGGCGTTGCCGCATTGGTTCTGCTGGTGCTGCAGATGCTGCTGTTCTCAATCACCTTCCATCACTTCAACACCTCGCCGATGCTTCATATAGTGGGTGTTCTGATCTCGGTGGGCGGTGTATACGGTCTGCTATATGCGATCGGGCAGGCGCCGTCTGCGGAATCGCTGCTGCAGAACCCTGCCGCCGACCTGCAGGATGCCTGTGCCTCGATCGGGGATGGCGTCCGTAGCGCGCAACAGGGTGCGCAGCAAAACGCGCAGCAGCGCGCCCAGCAGAACGCTTCCGCCGCTTCAGCTGCCTATGCCGCCGGCGGCACGATCGTGGGCGGCCCGGTCAAAACCGACCGCAGCCTGCTGATGTACATTTTGCTCGGCATCATTACCTGCGGCATTTACAACTGGTATTTCATTTACAGTCTGGCACGCGACGTCAACATCATGTGCCGGGAGGATGGCAAGAATACCGGTGGACTGCTGGCCTTCATCCTGCTGAGCATCATCACCTGCGGCTTTTATGCCCTGTATTGGGAATACAGTCTGGGCAACCGTCTGGCTGCCAACGCACCGCGATACGGCATGGTCTTTCAGGAAAACGGTACGACCGTCCTGCTTTGGTATCTGGTCGGTATTTTCCTGTGCGGCATTGGTCCCTATGTGGCGATGCACATCCTGATCAAAAACTCCAATGCGCTGGGTGTTGCCTATAACCACGCCAATGGATATTGATCTTGTCAGCATACATAAAGACATAAAACAAGCAGGCCGCGCCTCAAAAGAGGCGCGGCCTGCTTGTTTTTGTTCACTTGTTCAGCATGCCCAGCACGATGTTCGCAGCCAACACGATCGCTGCGCTCACTGCGCAGAGCACTGCTTGCTGCCGACAGGCTTTGGCCTTGGGGTCATCCTGCCTGTCCTCCCCCTCTGCGCGGCCGCACAGCATACCGTACCGCACTTGCTGCAGTACGGTCAGCGCTGCGAGGGCTGCAAAGATGAGCAGCAGAACACGCTGTACCGTTTCCATATCAGTGGATCAGGTTGAGCACCAGCGCGGCAATGACGAATACCACGCCGACAACCGAAGTCAGACGGGCAAAGATCTTATCCGCTGCCGACGCCTTACCCGCGCCGAAGAAGGTCTCCGCGCCGCCGGAAATAGCGCCCAGACCCTGCTGCGCGCCGCTCTGCAGCAGCACAACCACGATCAGGAACAGGCTGGCAATGATCATGACAACAGAAAGTGCGATTTGTGCGGTAGTCATACGGTCAATTCCTCCACATTTTCTTTTTTATCGCGCCGGAATGCAGCGCGTATAATTGCGTACATGATACTATATCATACCCGTTCCGTAATTGCAAGCGGCATTTTACACAATCGGCTTTAAAATATTTTTGAGGGAATCGCCCATCCGGTTGGTATGGATATCGCGCCCTTCCAGGCCGACCACGGCCATACGCACACTCGACCAGCCGTTCTGCTGCCCCGTAAACTGCCGCTCAGAGGCGAGTTTGCGCAGCTTTTTCTGCACGGGACGCGATACCGAGCCTGTCGCAAGGATCACGGAAACCAGCGAGAAATCATGCCCCATATCCGGCTGCACCAGCGTCTGCTCCACCTGCAGCGCATACTCCCACCAATCCTCCAGCGCCGTCTCATCCAGCGTGGGCACGGCGAACAGCAGACGGTATTCATGCGCATGGCTCGAGCCGCCGGTCGGCACCACGCCGAGCAGCTTTCGCTGGGCAATCGAATCAAACGTACTCACCAGCGCCGCAACACGGCCAGCAACCTCGATATTCTGCTTGCAGACAAACGCCTTATCCTGCTCCTGCACGATCCGGTCGCGCAGTGCAACAAATTCCGTGGAAAAGTCCATGGTATGCCCTCCGCTTACAGATCCGCCGGGTATTCGCCCCGCGCGGTCATCTCCGCGATCGCGGCGCACACCGTGGGCTTGTCCTCGCGGTAGGTCACGCCGAACCAGCGCGCGGTCGTCGTCAATACCTTGGCGGTCGCGCGGCCGGACTGGATCAGTTCATCGACCGCAAACGGCAGGTAATACTCGCCCTTCATCGGGTTCTGCGGCAGCTTTTCCGCGAAGAAGCGGCGCAGACCGTCCTCGAGCGTGAGCAGGAAGGACGGGGTAAAGCCCCACAGGTTGAGCGAAACCGGCGTGCCTGCCGGGATTTCGCCCGCCGGTACGTCGCCATCGGCGGCATACACGATGCGGCCGTCCGCCTCGCGCGAAATCGCGGTGCGCTCGATGATACCGGTCAGCAGGCCGTTTTCGTCTGCGGTGCACACACCACGCGACACCGTGCCGTTTTCGGTCAGCGTGTTCTCGACCTGATAACCGACCATGCAATAACGGAACTTTTCGTCGTCCTGTGCGTTTATTAGATAGTCGTACATTTTGGCAAAGGCATCCGCGCCGTAAAAATCGTCTGCGTTGATGACCGCGATGGGTGCACCCTCGGTCGCTTCCCGCGCGCACCAGACCGCGTGCGCCGTGCCCAGCGGCTTTTCGCGGCCTTCGGGCGCAGTCAAGCCCGCCGGCAGCGTGTCCAGCGTCTGATAGACATAATCGACCTGCATGAAGCGGCGCGCCTTGACGCCGATCGCCTGCTCGAACGCCTCCTGCAGCTCTGGCCGGATGATGAACACAACCCGCTCAAAACCCGCGCGGTGCGCGTCATAAATCGAATAATCCAGAATGATCTGCCCGTTCGGTCCGACCGGATCGATCTGCTTGAGACCGCCGTAGCGCGAGCCCATGCCCGCGGCCATGATCACCAAAACCGGCTTTGCCATTGTGCATTTCTCCTTTTTTACGGCGGACAGGCCGCCGACGCATATTTTTGCAGCCCGATTGACAAAAACGGGCATATTTTACAGGTTTATTCCGTTTGTACCACTGGAATACTTCATTATTATACAAGACCACATCATAAAACACAAGATGTTTGCGGCGGGCGCGCCTTTTTTTGTCGAAAAGCATGAAAATCGCACCGCAGGTCTCCAAATGATTGCAAGGCTACTGAAAAACTGCTAAAATGATACCGTTAAAAATATATCAGAGTTATCATTGCACTTTGTATCAGAGAGGAACATGTTTTGATGCGCAAGACAAAAATTATCTGCACGCTCGGTCCTGCGACCGATGCGGTCATTCCGGAAATGATCAAGGCGGGCATGAACGTCGCCCGCATGAACTTCAGCCACGGCTCGCACGAAGAGCACAAGGCGCGTATGGACGCAGTCAAGGCTGCGCGCGCTGAGATCGGCATGCCGGTTGGCATTATGCTGGACACCAAGGGTCCTGAAATCCGCACCAAGACCTATAAGGACGGCAAGATCGAGATCGTCGAGGGTCAGGAATTCACGCTGACCACCCGCGAAGTCGAGGGCGACAACACCATCGTTTCGATCACCTACGAAGGCCTGCCGGCGGACGTACAGGTCGGCACCCGCATCCTGATCGACGACGGTCTGGTTGCGTTCACCGTTACCGAAGTCCGCGACGGCACCGACATCGTCTGCCGCGCGCTCAACGGCGGCCCGCTGTCCAACCGCAAGTCGATCAACGTGCCCGGCATCCGCCTGAACATGCCCTTTGTTTCCGAAAAGGACCGCGAGGACATCGAGTTCGGCCTCGAGCAGGGCATCGACTTCATCGCCGCTTCCTTCACCCGTTCCGCACAGGACGTGCGCGACATCAAGGCGATCCTCAAGGCGCACGGCCAGGAGGATGTTGAGATCATCGCGAAGATCGAGAACATGGAAGGCGTGCACAACATCCAGGAGATCCTCGACGAGGCAAACGGCATTATGGTTGCCCGCGGCGACCTCGGCGTTGAGGTTCCGTTCGAAGAGCTGCCTGAGATCCAGAAGTGCGTCATCAAGACCTGCATCTCGCGCGGCAAGCGCGTTGTCACCGCGACCCAGATGCTCGAGTCGATGGCCAAGAACCCTCGCCCGACCCGCGCGGAGGTTTCCGACGTTGCCAACGCGGTTTACGACGGCACCAGCGCCATCATGTTGTCCGGTGAGACCTCGGTCGGCAAGTATCCGGTTGAGACCGTGCAGACCATGAGCATGATCGCGGAGAACGCGGAAAAGACCATCCACTATGACCGCCGCCGCGCAACCCGTCTGGAGTTCCAGAACATGAACGTTACGGGCGACCTCAAGACGCTGGCAATCTCGCACGCAACGTGCTCGACCACGGCCGATCTGGGTGCAAAGTGCATCGTTGCCTTCACTGAAGCCGGTTCGACCGCGCGCGCGGTATCGACCTACCGTCCGGGTGCCCCGATCATCGCGGCTACCCCGAGCGAAAAGACCTTCCATCGTCTGAGCATGTCCTGGGGTGTTACCCCGGTTCTCGTACCCCGCCGTCCCACCTCGGGCACCGAGTTGTACGACCTGTCTGAGCAGGCAGCGATCTCTGCGGTCGACCTGCACGTGGGCGACATCATCACCATCACCGCCGGCATGCCGGTCGGTCACGTCAACTACACCAACACGCTGCGCGTGCACCAGCTGACCGAGCGGTCGTTCGCACCGTTCGTACAGGATTAATGTTATGACTTTAAAACGCTTCCAGCGCCGTTTGATCCGTGTGCTGACCGTACTGGTCCTGCTATCGGTCATATTCTGCCTCGGCCTGTATGCCTACCGCTCCTTTTTCGGCTACACCTATGGTTCCACCCTTTCGGGGGAAGATCTGGCAGCCGGGATCAAGGCGGATGAAAACATCACCAATATTGCACTGTTCGGTCTGGACACGCGCGAGGGCGACACGCAGAGCCACTCGGACTGCATGATGATCGTGACCGTGGACAACACCCGCGGCAAGATCAAAATGACCAGCCTGATGCGCGACTCGCTTGTCAACATCTCCGACCACGGCGAGGACAAGCTCAACGCCGCTTATTTCCTCGGCGGGCCGAGCCTTGCGATCCGTACGATCAATGAAAACTTCGGCACGGATATCACCGAATATATCGCGGTCAATTTCGAGCAGCTGGTCGAGATCATCGATGCGCTGGGCGGCGTGGAAATCGACGTAAAGACGACCGAGGAACTTCTTGAACTCAACCGCGTCATCCGCGATTACGGTATCGAGCAGGGCAAGGAGTTTGAAGGCGTCGAGCAGACCGGCCTGCAGACGCTAGACGGCGTGCAGGCGATGTGCTACGGCCGTATCCGTAAGGGCGGCACGGGCGACGACTGGGCCCGCGTCGAGCGGCAGGGCATTGTGCTGGAAGCCATGTTCAACAAGGTACAGGAAATGAGCGCGAGCGAGCTGATCGGCCTGATGCAGAAGCTGGTTCCCTATGTGACGACCTCGCTCTCCCCGACTGAGCTGGCGCCGCTGATTGTCGGCGCTGTCAAGGACGGCGTGCCCACGATCGAGCACGCGCGTGTCCCGCTGGACGGCGAATGGGATTACTACGGCGCATCAAGCGAATACATCCTGTATGATATGGATGTGGCCGCCGAGCATATCCGCGCCTACATCTACGACGACGTCTATCCGGGTGAAAGCACTTCGTCCGATACTGGCGATACCGGCACAACCGGCACCGTCAATGAGCCGCTGGGCGGCGTGGACTACGACGAACCGCCGACCTCGCCGGCAACCACCGACGATACATCCTCCGAGGATGAATATGTCGATCCCGCCTCGCTTGCCGAGGAGGGCGGCAGGTACGATCCCGAAACTGGCGACTACTACGATTCCGACGGGGACAGATACTATCTGGACGAAAGCGGCAATCGGGTGTATTATTAAGTAGATATGATCCTGACAGGGGGTATGACACTGCGATCATGCCCCCTGTCGCTCAGTTTACAGAGAAAGAGGAAAACAGCAGTATGTATGTCAAACGCGTTCTCCCCAACGGCGTGCGTCTGATCTCGGAAAAGCTGGACACGGTGCGCACGGTATCGGTCGGCATCTGGGTCGGCAACGGCAGCCGGTATGAACCTGCCGCGCTCGGCGGCATTTCCCACTTTATCGAACACATGATTTTCAAGGGCACGGAAAAGCGCTCGGCGCAACACATCGCCATCGCGATCGACGCGCTGGGCGGACAGGCCAACGCCTTCACCGACAAGGAGTGCACCTGCTACTATATGAAGGTGCTGGACAAGCGCCTGAAAAACGGCATTTCCATCCTCGCGGACATGTTCATGCACTCGCGCTTTGCGCAGGAGGATATCGACCTTGAGCGTGGCGTTGTGCTCGAGGAGATCGACATGTACGAGGACTCGCCCGAGGATGTGGCGATCGACAAGCTGTTCGAGCAATGCTACGACGGCTCGGCGCTCGGCCGACCAATCCTCGGCACAGCCGAAACGCTGCAGGCCATCAATTCCGAGGCCATGCACGACTATATGCACCGCTACTACCGCCCGAAGGACACGGTCGTGGCGCTGTCCGGCCATTTCACCGAGGACGACCTCGACTATATCGCCGAGCTGTTCTCCGAGATGGAGGGCGAAGGCCGCAACGAGATCACGCCCGCGTCCTATCAGCCCAGCCTGCTGCTGCGCGAAAAGGACATTGAGCAAAACCACCTGTGCCTGTCCTTCCCGGGCGTATCCCTGCTCAGTGACGACCGCTACGCCATGAACCTGCTCAGCTCGATTCTGGGCGGCGGCATGTCCTCGCGCCTGTTCCAGCAGGTGCGTGAGCAGAACGGCCTGTGCTATTCGATCTATTCGTTCACCACACCGCATCTGGACACCGGCCTGTTCTCGATTTATACCGGTCTGGGCGCGGAAACCGAGCAGAAAGCGCTCGACCTGATCGTGCGCGAACTGCACCGCTTCTGTGAGGAAGGCCCTGCGGCGGACGAACTGTCCCGCTGCCGCGAGCAGGTCAAGACCACCCTGCTGATGGGTCTGGAAAGCACCGGCACGCGCATGATGACCATCGGGCGCAGCGAACTGCTGCGCGGGCAAGTGCTCGCAGTCGAGCAGATGCTCGCGGCGTACGACCGCGTCACCGCGGACGATGTGCTTGCACTCGCGCGCCGCGTACTCGATTTCGAACAGGTATCGCTCGCCGTTGTCGGCCAGCCCGACCGCCGGGATACCTACCGTGCATTGCTGCAATAACCAAAGCGTCAAAAGCGCCGGCTGCTTGCCGGCGCTTTTTGCTTGACGCATGCCCGCCCGCTTGCTACACTGGAGGTAGGATAGCGAAACCATCTGACCTGACGCATAAGTCTGCAAATAAAAAGTCAATAGGAAATTGAGAAAAATTGCAGACTCAGGAGGAGGCGAAAAAGGGTATAACAAAAAGACCGCCGCGCAAGCACCGGTCAAATTGAAAGAATATGGAAGTGGTCAAT
>DXDE01000081.1 GCA_019115615.1 Candidatus Agathobaculum merdavium
ATACTAATAGGCCGAGGGCTTGACCTCAAATTAGAGGCAATCTCAGAAGAAACTCTTAGCTTGCCGGTAGTTATTGTTCAGTTTTGAAGGTGCAAACCTTTCATAGTGCGTGTTAATGGTGACGAGGGTACACCTGTTCCCATTCCGAACACAGTAGTTAAGCTCGTTTACGGTGACAATACTTGGCTGGCGACGGCCCGGGAAGATAACTCAACGCGCACATCAAAAGCAGTAGCTTCGGCTACTGCTTTTCTTTTGGTCAAAACACTGATATTATGAAATTCATGTACAAAAAAGCAGCAGCCGAAGCTGCTGCTTTTTGCAAAGGAGCGTCATGGCTGCGATTGCTGGAGCCAGCGGAAAGCACCGGCCATACCGGCATTGTTGCCAAGCTCGGCAAACCGCAGTGTGGTTTTGGATAGAACAAAGGGATTGACAAACTGCTTTAGCTGTGCCTCGAGAATCGGACGAAGATAGTCGCTCTGTGCCATAATGCCGCCACCGAGCACGATTACGGCGGGATTAAGCAGACAAATGCAGGCGGCCAGTCCTTGTGCAAGCGTTTCACATTGCTTTGCGATCGCATCGGTACAGACCGGATCGCCGGATTGCGCGCGGGCGAAGATCTGGCGGCCATCCAGCTGCTCTCCGCAGCGCTGGGCTACGTTGCGCACCAGCGCACTGGTGGATGCCTGTTCTTCAAAAGCGCTGCCGTTGAGCGGCATATAACCGATTTCGCCAGCGCTGCTGCTATGACCATGCCAGACGGAACCGTTCAGAATGACCGCACCACCGATACCAGTGCCGATTGTCAGGCATAGAACGCTGTCTGCGCCCTTTCCAGCCCCGTATGCAGCTTCACCAAGGGCAGCGCAGTTGACGTCATTCTCTACGGCACAGGGCAGCGAGAAACGGCTTTCGACTGCCTGCTTGAGGTTGCGCCCGGTGTATTCCGGGATGTTTTCGTTCGCATACAGGATCGCACCGGACAGATGATCGACCATGCCGGCGGTCGAAATCGCAATGCCGTCGGGCGCATATTGCCCGCGCAGCTCGTCGATCAGTGCAAGCACCTTGTTTTCTATGCCGGGACCACGCAGCTGCTTGGCGTCGGTCGGTGTTTCCCATCGTGCATCAAATACAATTTGGCCGTTCTCTTCGTGTGCTGCGCCGTATTTGATCGAGGTACCGCCGATATCAAAACAAAAAACCATCGTTCGTGTCTCCTTTCCGGTCAGCCAAGTACCGCGCAGAATTCCTCCGGCGTTGCCGCGTCAAACAGCTGCTGCATGCGCGTATCATCCATTAGTACTTCGGCAAGCTCACCAAGCAGGTCAATATGGCTGTTCGGATCGGTCGCAGCGAGGGTGATAATCAGCCGTACCGGGTCATTGCTGCCCGCGCCAAACGAAACCGGCGGGTCAAACGTCGTGAAATTGAGCGCCAAGCGGTTCGCGCCACATTCCGGCCGCGCATGCGCAAGCGCAAGACCCTTGGCCAGCACAAAGTACGGGCCGTTCGTGTGCACGGACTCGATCATGCCTTCGATATAGCTTTGCTGAATCGCGCCGGATTCGAGCAGCGGCACGGCAGCTTTGCGTACCGCATCCTCCCAATCCGCGGCCTGCAGGCCGATCTGTACGTCCTTGGTGGTGATCTGTTCCAACAGCATGATAGTATCCTCCTAAAATTCAGCGATCAGGCGGGGCACGTCCACCGCCGCAAGCGATGGGGCGAGCAGATACTGCCCCTGGAAGTCGCTGTACCGGGTAACGTCATTCGGCACGATCAGTACGCGCATATTGGCGTTCCGGCCGGCTACAAGCCCGTTGAGCGAATCCTCCACCACCAGACATTCATCCGGTGTGCATGCAAGTTTTTCTGCGACCTTGAGGAAAAGGTCGGGATAGGGTTTGATGCGCTCGACATCCTCTGCGGTGACGAGCAGGTCAAAATAGGGGAGCAGTCCGAGCCGCTCGAGATGAAACGTGGGCTTCTTTCGGCTGGAAGAGGTAGCCAAAGTGACATACAGCCCGTTTTCCTTGGCCTGCCGTATAAAATTCTCTACGCCTTCCTTGGCGGGCAGATTGCGGCTTTCCTCGATAAACCGGGCGGCGGTGTCGCGCGCGAAGACGTCGCGATCCACATGGATGCCCTTGTCGTCCAGCGCACGGAACAAATCCTCGCTGCTGGAGCCGACGCAGAGCAGGAATTCCTGCATGGACAGGTCATATCCCTTTTCCCGGCGGAACCATTCCTGATAAATGTGAAACCACACGACCTCGGTATCGACGATCAGGCCGTCGAAATCCAGAATAATCGTTTTGAGCATACTGACCTCTTTTCCCGTAAGAGAAAGAGGGCTGCCGTTTTGGTCAAACGGCAGCACCGCTTTCCAGGGCTGTTACTGTTTTCCGCGCGCCTTCTTAATCTGGTCGATCAATTCATCATACTGTGGTGCATTGATGAAATCGGTAACGGCGATGCAGTAGGCGTTCTTCTGCACATCCTTAACGCGGTCGAGCAGCAGTTCCTGCGTAACGACGACCTCGCACTCGGTGGGCAGGTTTTCAATGGAAATGTGGAATACCGTGATGTCATCCAGACCGGCAGCCTTAAACTTCTTCTGCAGGACGGTTGCGCCCATCGCAGAGGAACCGATGCCGGCGTCGCAAGCATAAGCAACACGGGTGACCTTGGAGAAATCAAACGCTTCGATGCTTTCAAAGACAGAGGAGACGCGGCTCTTCTTGCCCTTGAGCTCGTTCATGGTCTGTGCCGCTTCCTTGAGCGAAGCATCGTCGCCGCCGCCGGCGCGCTTGATCAGCGGGATGGACAGCACGAAGGTGACCGCGCAGGCCGCCAGGATGCCCAGGCAGATCTTGAACTGGTCGCCAGGCGAGGACATGATCATGATGGAGATGATGGAGCCAGGGGATGCAACGCCAACCAGGCCGACATTAAGCATGGTGAACAGCAGCGTGCCGCATGCGCCGCCAACGATCAGCGGGAGAATGAGGATCGGGTTCATCAGAACGAACGGGAAATAGATCTCATGGATACCGCCGAACAGATGGATGATCGAAGCGCCCCACGCAGAGGTCTTGGAAGAGCCCTTGCCGAAGAACATGTACGCCAGCAGGACGCCCATGCCGGGGCCGGGGTTGGATTCGAGCAGGAACAGGACGGACTTGCCCAGCTCGTCGAGCTGCAGCGTGCCCATCGGGGTCAGGATGCCCTGACCGATCGCGTTGTTGAGGAACAGCGGCTTGGCAGGCTCGATCAGGAGCGCGGTCAGCGGCAGCAGGTTGTTCTGTACCAGCACGTCAACGCCGGCAGCGAATACGTTGGTCAGCGAGGAAATCGCAGGCCCAAGCCAGACGCAGCCGATCACGCTGAGGATCGCGCCGAGGATACCGACCGAATAGTTGTTGACCAGCAGCTCAAAGCCCATCGGGATCTTGCCGTCGATGGCCTTATCGAACTGCTTGAGGATCCATGCGGACAGTGGGCCGAGGATCATGGCGCCGATGAACATCGTCACACTGGAGCCGATGATGACGCCGATGGTGGCTACCGTACCGATGACGCCGCCGCGATAGTCATAGACCATCTTGCCGCCCGCAAATGCGATCAGCAGCGGGAGTAAGTAGTTGAGCATCGGGGTGATGAAGCTGCGGAGCATGTCGTTATCAATTGCGATACCGACCGCGGTAAGCAGGCCCCACGCAATGAATGCGCCGAGGTTCGGGATAACCATGCTGCTGAGCTTACTACCGAACTTTTGAATCTGAACTCGTACTGACATTATACTTTACCCTCCTTAAATCCGCAAGTGAGTGGCCGTTTATCTGTCTGTCAGGCCGGGGGCTTACAGCGAAACCTCCTTGCCTTCCGCAATCGAACGCTCGATCGCGTCGACAACGCGCAGGGTATCCAGCGCATCCTCCGGCGTGATGATCGACTTGGTGCCATTGATGATATTGCCGACAAAGGCCATGATTTCCTCGGACAGGTCGCCGGACGGTGCGCCATTGCAGTTGTACCAGTGGCGGGAATCCGGATACTGTACGCGGTCGCCCGTTACGAAGCGCACGCCGTTATCGCACGCATCGACATAGACAACACCCTTGGTGCCGACAAGCTCGACCTTGTCGTCGATAATCGTGGGCGAATTTTCGGGCAGTACCCAGCAAGCCTCGAGACATGCGATCGCGCCGTTTTCATAGGTGACCAGTGCATAGATCACGTCGTCCATGCCGTATTCCTTGAGCAGCACGCTGCGTGCCTTGGCGTATACCTTGACCGGCTTGCAGCCCATGAACCAGTTGACATAGTCGATATCGTGGATCATAACGTGCATGGACAGGTCGGAGGCACCGATGTAGCGGCGCGGCCCGATGATCGGGCTGTTGCGGCGGCAGTACATATGGATGATATCACCCAGCTCGCCGTTGTCCAGCGACTGTTTGATCAGGTTGAAGCGGGGGTCAAAGCGGAGCAGGAAGCCCAGAGAGAACACCTTGTCGTAATCCTTGAGGATTTCATACATGGCCTGACCGTCGGCCAGCTCCTTGGCCAGCGGCTTTTCGAGCAGGATGTGCTTTTTGTTCGCGACGGCAATCTCAACTGCCTCGCGGTGCATGTTGTCGGGCAGAACGATGGAGACTGCGTCGATCTCCGGATTTTCCAGCAGATCCTTGTAGTTTTTATAGGTCTTGCAGCCATACTGCTTTTCCGCCTCGGCACGGCGCTCGTCATTATACTCGCAAACCGCGACGAGGTCAACACCCGGCAGCTTGTTGTAAATACCGGCGTGGATCTGTCCCATCTGGCCGAAGCCGATGACGCCTACGTTGATATGATTGTTCATAATACACGCTCCTTTTTATATTAGCCTTTTGATAAAGGGTTGCCCGACAAAGGGGGGCCGGTAAGCCGGCATTTTGTAATTATTTTTCAATTTGCTGTTGCAAAATGTGCGGTGGTATACTATCATTGTTAAAGAATAAACTATTTGAGGAGGAAACCATGGCGGAACTGAGCTTTCAGAACCGGCTGCAATTTTTCGGCTTCCGGCTGAGCAAAAGCGAACAGAAAATCGCGGCTTTTATCGTTGCCCATCCGGAGCGGGCGGTTTCCTCTGCCAGTCAGGATCTGGCGCAGGAGATCGGCACTTCCAACTCGACCCTGACGCGGTTCTGCAAAAAGCTGGATTACCGGAATTATATCGAATTTCAAACGTTGCTGGCAGCTGAGCGGGCGCCCGAGCGGGTGCCGGAGCAGACGCTCCGCCGGATCAACCACTACTATGCGCGCACGCTGGATGCCGCCTGTGAGATGGTGCATCCGGACGAACTGGACGCGTTTGTTGAGCGCATCCATCAGGCGGATAAGATCCTTGTTTTCGGGCTGGGAAGCTCGGGACTGACGGCCAGCGAGTTTAATATGCGGCTGGTGCAGATGGGGTTTACCTCCAGCGTCATGACCGATACCTTCCTGATGCGTGTGCAGTCCAGTTTGTTCTCGCCGCGTGACCTGATCATCGCGGTTTCCAACTCCGGCGAAACGCCGGAAGTGGTCAGCGCATGTCGCATTGCCAAGTCGGCCGGCGTACAGATCTGTCTGCTGACGCAGAACAGCCGATCTGAGCTTGGGCTGATGGCGGATACCATTCTGCTGGCGGGCGATATCGGGCAGGTTGGGGATGAAAAGTTCATCAATTCCCAGATGCCGCTGGTGTTTTTGATCGATGCGATCACCTATCGGCTGCTGGAAGACCCGAAATGCCGCGATAGCCGCGAGCGGGCGCTGCAAACCCTGTTCCACCGCACCTTCTGAGTGGAAAGAGCGCACAGCGCTCTTTTTATTTGCCGTAGATCGCGTCGGTGAAGGTTTTTGTAATCAGCTGCGGCCGCGTGATTGCGCCGCCGGTTACGACGGCGTGCGCGCCCAGCTCGATGCAGCGGCGGGCCTTGGCCGGGGTATCGACGTGGCCTTCTGCAATGACCGGGATGTGGACAGCGGCAAGGATCGCTTTCAGCCGGGCGAAATCATCATCCGCAATGTTATGTCCTTCGGACTGGGCGGTGTAGCCCATAAGGGTGGTGGAAACGCAGTCAAAGCCAAGTTTTTCGGCGCGGATGGCCTCATCCAGTGTGGCAACATCAGCCATCAGCTGTTTGCCGGGTGCAGCGCGGCGCGCCTTGGATACGAAATCCTCAAGCAGTTTGCCCTGCGGACGCGGCCGGTCGGTTGCGTCAAAGGCGATCATGCTGCACGGTGTTTGTGCCAGTTCGGCAATCTCGCGGATGGTCGGGGTGATGTAGATCGGGGAATCCGGATAATCGCGCTTGACGATGCCGATGATCGGCAGCAGGGTGTTTTTCGCGATTTCACAGATATCCTCCGGTGTGTTGGCACGGATGCCGACCGCACCGCCTTCGGTTGCCGCGCGGGCCATACGGCCCATAATAAAGGAAGAATGAAGCGGCTCGTTGGGCAGCGCCTGACAGGAGACGATCAATCCGCCACGAATACGATCAAGCATAAGTGAGGCCTCCGTTCGGTAATATTTTCATCTTTATTATATAAACTGAAAATGTTTTCGTCAAGATGGAACAGGGACGGTCTGTGATGAAAATATATCGCAAAATTCTGTTAATATGACTTAAAGTTTGGATATATTCACAGGCTAACTTACGCTATTTTGACGAATATGCAAGTTGTGCGCCCAATCGACCATTAAACAGACATTGCGACAACAGGCGCGCAGCGATTGCCGAGCTGGCTGACAAAATGTATAAATCTGCCTAGAACAAGTTGGATAAAGCGCCAAAATTACATTTTCGCTTCAGAAATGAATTGACAAGCAGGGAAAAAACGCGGTATTCTTTAAACACAAAAGAAATACCGGCTTGTGACTGCTCGGCAGGCAAGACCAAACGACCGAATACGGAAGGATTGTGTTCGGAGGTTTGGTCTTTTTTTATTTTTTCGGGCAGAATAAGAAGTCGAAGGGGGAGGCGTTATGACGACGGATATACAGGGCAGCGGCACCTATCGCATCAGCCGTGTGATCGGCAACAACTTCGTTTGTGCGGTAGACGAAACAGGACGAGAGGTGATCCTGCGCGGGCTGGGCATCGGCTTCAAAAAGAAACCGGGAGACCTGGTTCCCGGCCGTCAGATCGAGAAGATTTATGCGCTGCGCGATCCGGAGCAGTCCTCACGGCTGCAGCAGCTGCTCGCGGATGTGCCGCCGGAATTCCTCGAGGTCAGCACCGAGATCATCGAAATGGCCGAACAGCGCATCGGCCGCAGGCTCAGCGAAAATGTGTACATCACGCTGACCGACCACATCAGTTTTGCGGTCGAACGGCTGCGCGGCGGCGTGGAGTACCCCAACCATCTGCTCTGGGAGATCACGAACTTCTACCCGGCAGAGTTTGCGGTCGGCCTGCAGGCGCTGGACATCATCAGCGAGCGGCTGGGCTATCGCCTGCCGCGGGATGAGGCGGGATTCATTGCGCTGCACATCGTTAACGCAGAGATCGACGGCAAGATGGCCGACATGGTGCGCATCACCGAAATGATCCGAAAGATCGTATCTGAGGTGCAGGCGTATTATGACGTAGCGCTCGATGAGCAGTCGCTTGATTACGGCAGATTCCTCACGCACCTCAAATTCCTCGGCCAGCGTATCACACAGAACAAGTATGCGCCGGATGATGACTCGGAGTTCCAGAACATGATCGTGCGCCGCTACCAGCACGATTACCACTGCGCCGAACGCATCCGGGCAGCGCTCAGTGAGGCTTTTGACATTCAGCTTCCACCCGAAGAGATGACCTTTTTGACCATCCACCTGCACCGCTTGGCCTTGTCCATGGGTGCGACCAATCCAAAGGAGTAAAAGACGATGAAAGATAAGATTTTTGGCGTATTGCAGCGCGTCGGCCGCTCGTTTATGCTGCCGATCGCGATCCTGCCGGTTGCCGGCCTGTTCCTCGGCATCGGCGGTTCGTTTACCAACGAAACCATGCTGGAAACCTATGGACTGATGGGCGTCATGGGCCCGGGCACCTTTATCTATGCCATTCTGCAGGTATTAAACGCCGCCGGTTCGATCGTGTTTGACAACCTGCCGATCATCTTCGCGATGGGCGTTGCGATCGGCATGGCCAAGCAGGAAAAGGAAGTCGCCGCGCTGTCCGCTGCGATTGCCTTCTTCGTCATGCACGCGACGATCGGCGCGATGATCAAGGATTTCGGCGCACCTGACCTGTCCGGCGCGACCGCAAGTGTACTCGGCATCAACTCGCTGCAGATGGGCGTGTTCGGCGGTATCATCGTCGGTCTGGGCGTTGCCGCGCTGCACAATAAGTATTACAAGATCCAGCTGCCACAGGTGCTTTCGTTCTTCAGCGGTACGCGTTTTGTGCCGATCATCTCGGCAGCGGTGTATCTGGTCGTCGGCATCGCGATGTACTATATCTGGCCGGTGGTCCAGACCGGTATCAATGCGCTGGGCGGCTTCGTGCTGGCCTCCGGCTACGCAGGCACTTGGCTGTACGGCTTCATCGAGCGCGCGCTGATCCCGTTCGGCCTGCACCATGTGTTCTATATCCCGTTCTGGCAGACCGCGCTGGGCGGTACGGCGATGGTAAACGGCGTGCTGGTCGAAGGCGCGCAGAACATCTTCTTTGCGGAGCTGGCAACCCCGGGCATCCAGCATTTCTCGGTCGAGGCGACCCGCTTTATGGCCGGCAAGTTCCCGCTGATGATCTTCGGCCTGCCGGGCGCGGCGTTCGCGCTGTACCGCTGTGCCAAGCCGGAAAACCGTAAGGCGGTCGGCGGCCTGCTGCTGTCCGCAGCGCTGACCTCGATGCTGACCGGCATCACCGAGCCGCTCGAGTTTACTTTCCTGTTCGTCGCTCCGGCTATGTATATCGTGCACTGTGTGTTCGCGGGCGCATCCTATATGTTGATGCACATTTTGAACGTCGGCGTCGGCCTGACCTTCTCGGGCGGCCTGATCGACCTGACGCTGTTCGGCGTGATGCAGGGCAATGCCAAGACCAGCTGGCTGTGGATTCCGGTTGTCGGCGTGGTATACTTCATTGTTTACTATTTCGTGTTCTCGTTTATGATCAAAAAGTTCGACTACAAGACGCCGGGCCGCGATGACAGCGAGATCAAGCTGTACACCCGCGCAGATGTGAATGCCCGCAAGGAGGGTGAAGAGGCCGCGCAGGGCGGCGACGATGCGCTCTCCCGCCAGATCATGATGGGTCTGGGCGGCAAGGCCAATATTTCGGACGTCGACTGCTGCATTACCCGCCTACGCTGCACCGTGCATGACGCAGCCAAGGTCGACCAGCAGCTGCTCAAGGACACCGGTGCTTCCGGCGTCATCTGCAAGGGTACAGGTGTGCAGGTCGTATACGGCCCGCGCGTATCGGTTATCAAGTCCGATCTGGAAGCCTTCCTCGCTTCTCCGGCAAGCAATGAAGCCGCCCCGCAGGCCGTGCCCACGGCGGCGGACAGCGCGGCAGTACAGTCCGGCAAGCATGTGATCGCCTCGCCGCTGACCGGCAACGTCATCCCGCTCGAGCAGGTTGCGGACGGCGTGTTCTCCGAAAAGATGGTGGGCGATGGTTTCGCCGTCGAGCCGACCGATGAGCAGGTGTACGCCCCGGCGGATTGCGAGGTTGCGACCGTATTCGGCACCAAGCACGCTATCGGCCTGACGACAACGGACGGCGTCGAGCTGCTCATCCATCTGGGTATCGACACCGTGCAGATGAACGGCGCGCCGTTCACGATCCTCGTCAAGGAGGGCGATAAGCTCAAGAAGGGCGACAAGATCGGCAGCTTTGATGCAAAGATGATTACCGAGGCAGGCTATCGCACGGTAACGCCTGTGGTCGTGACCAATTCGGACGCGTACCAGACCTTTACCCTGACGAAAACCGGCGCTATCTCCGCGGGCGATGATGTATTGACGATCGAGTAAAGCCGCGGCGCTGCGTTCCCCCTATTTCTCCAAGCCAGCCCCGTACGGATACCCGTGCGGGGCTGGCGCTTTGTGCAGACAGTTGCATATATAAAAAAGCAGCCTGTCCGGCTTTGACGGGCAGGCATGCAAAAAGCTGCGCCCAAGGAGGGCGCAGCTTTTTGAACGTTATTCAGATAATGTTTTGTCCACAGAGGACAGTGGGTACCGGTAGGTAAAGGAAATGGGTTCGATATCCGGCAGCAGCGACCGCAGCAGTTCTGCCGAGCGGGCGTTGACAGCCTGGATCGCCAGCACGGTTTCGGGTGCATAGCGTTCAACGGCACGCGCCAGCGCGATGCGCAGCAGCGAGACCAGCAGCGTCGGATAAACACCGCTAGACCAGACGGCGGACAGCGTCAGCCCGCCCGGCCAGCTGGTGTCGCCAATGACATAGCCCTGCGGTACACCGTTTTCCAGATAGGCAACGCTGACCTGCTTTTCGACCCATTCGCCGTGCAGCCCGCCCGGCGGCAGCGGCGCTTGTGCGGCCTGCGCGGCATGTGCCAGCGCGGTAAGGTCACTTTCCGGCAGCTCACATAGCGGGGTGCCGCGCCCCTTGGGCTGCGACTGGTAAAACGGCAGCTGCATGACACGGCTGAGCGTGGTCAGATAGATGCTCTGGCCGTGGTCATCCTCCCGCGCAAAGCCCAGATGAGCAAGGAAGGGCGCGATCGTGCGGTGTTCTTCCTCGGTGACGGTGAACCGCACCGTCATCCCGGCAGCGTGGCCGGGCAGCAGCTCCAGCAGCGCGTCGACCAGCATGCGGCCGCCGCCGCGCTGCCGGTAGGCGGGCGCGACATAGAGCGAAATAAGCTGGAACTGGCTGTTTTCCAGATAACCGGCCGCCGCGCCCAACGCGAGGCCGTTTTCGGTCAGGCCAAGCGCGGTCAGCGCTTCGCCGCGCGCGAGTGCATCCGCTGCCTCAGGCAGCAGCAAGGAACGGAATACGCCGGGTTCGCCCGGCGGCAGTACGCCGATTTGCATAATACATTCCCTCCGATCGGATCAGGCGGCTATGCCGCCGGATGGGGTTTGATTGATTCAGTACGAGAAACGGCCGTTTAGCAGGGCGGCTTGCGGGCCAACAAAGCGGCGGCGCAGGATGGCCTCATAGGCTTTCATTTCGGCACTGTTCAGGTGCGGGCCAGGCACATCCGATTCAAGCCGTACTGCGGTTTGGACCTCCGGATGACCCATATTAAAGATTTGGAGATTCGCGGGATCAGGGGCAAAATCATCTTGCTGTAAATTCATATCAGAAAAATAGAAGCCCTGCGTGATCAAACCGCAGCAGTCGCTATACTGGGCGAGTGAGCGATATTCCAGATCTTCCGCATTGTTTTCAAAGTCGAAATACTTTGCTCCGTCGTGGAGAAGCTGGTTGCAGTCCTGCTGAAGGCACGTGTCACTAAAATACGCTTCGTCGCATCGGCTGATAAAGTCAAGCGGGTGCAGCTGGGACTGGAAGCGGCCGTATTTTTGCTGCGCCCTGCGCAGATGCGTCAGGTGGAACTGCTTGAGCGCCTGCATACCCTGCTGGAAGGTTGCTGCCAGCTCCGCTATGCGGTCAGGCGTATAGGTGTCCAGCTCCGCCTGCTGCTCCGGTGTGCGATCGGACAAGGTGAGCAGATATTGATAGTGCGTGCCGCAGGCCAGCTTGGAAAGCATATCTTCAAGTTCCTGCTCATCGGTCTGCGGGTAGGTAAGGTGCACCAGATTGTTAATCATGCGCAGATATCCCAAGCCTTGAATACAGGTGCCGTCGGGCGCTGTAACATCCTTCTCGAAATGGGAATTCGGATAATGGGCGATCAGGGAATCGCGAATACGGACGATGATCGCTTGGGATTCCGCGGGATGGAATTGTCCGGAACGGCCCTGGATGAAAAATTGCTTTATGCTTAGGGCGGCATTTTGCGGCGTACGCTGCCCAAAACGAAGATGATCCAGACGGCTCTGCACGCGGGCAATCAGCGCTTCGGGGTTGGATGCCCAGAGCATCTCGTCCGCCAGCTCCTGCTGGGGGTCTTCTTCGATGCGCTGTACTTGGGCAAGCGCCTGCTCGCGTGCGGCGACCAGACGGCTTTCTGCCGAAAGCTCGCGCTGCTGGCCGAGCAGGAAACGGATCAGGCCGACGGTGGCGTCCAGCTGGCGGCGCTGGGGCGCAACCTGCCGGCGCATCACGGCGGCATACTCTTCGGCCAGCTGCCCGAAGGCGGATGTGGCACCGTGTTCGGTGATGACCCTCTCTGCGCTGGCAAGCTTGAGCTGGGCATCGCTCAGTGCGTCAGTCGCACGGAAAAGCTGCTGATACAGTCGGTCGAACAGGGGCTTTTCCGCGGCATATTGCGCGGGAGCGCGGGCGATCAGTTCGCGGATGTCGGCAAGCTGGCGGGCGCTGTCTGCGTCGAGATAGCCCGTCAGGCCGAGCGTCTGGAATTCCGGCTTGGTTTTCTCGTGATCCGAGTGCGCTTTCAGCCGCAGCTCGGCAGTCAGCAGCTGTTCGCGGGTCTGCCTTGCCAGCTCCTGTTCGGTGGTGCCGATCTGGAAGCGCAGATCTCTGACGTTTGTCACATGCTTGCGTTCGGCAGCCGCAGATATGCGGATATCAGGTTCATAGGAGCCATCCAGATTAACGCCTTTGGCGACAAGCCGGGAGTGAAGCACCGCACGCAGCAAAGGCGCTTCGGTAAGATGGGCGTGCAGCAGCGCGCTTTCCTTCTGCGACAGGTTATGGCGGAAAAAGTCCTGATGGGCTGGGTTCTGGTATATCCGCTGCATGGAGTTCAGCTTGCTATAAAGGGCGAGCATCTCTGTCAGATGGTTTTCCAGATAGTCGTTTTCCAGCATGTCCGTAGTCAAGCGGATGCGCAGCACATCTCTGACGAGGTCGTGCAGTGCGTTGTTATGCGTGGCGGGATCTTGCGACATGAAGGAGCTGATCAGCTGACGGTTAGCCGCGTCAATGCGCTTTTTTTCACTCGATGCTGTGTGCTTGTCATACAGAGTTAGAAAACCGCGCAGTTCTTCCGGATCGGTCTGCTGGCTGCGCATCTGCTTTTCCCATTTGCCGCCGCAGGCTTCCTGCTGCTGCCGGCGGAGCTGGTTGACCTGCTCGTGCATATTGTAGGAAATATGGTCGCCAATAGCAGTATACTTGCGGGCGCTGCGGGCGTGGCGCTGCTCTTCCCGGATCTGCTTGCCGGTTTTCTCCGCAGGGGCAAGCGCCTGCACCGGCGCGCCGGGTGCGGCCTGCTGTGCCTGCGCGGCGGGCAGGGTGGCCTGCGCGTATGCGGCAAGCTGCTGGTTGTCATCCTGCTGCTGCTGGATCAGCAAACCGCTGTGTACATTTCGGCGATCTTCTTCGGTCTGGTTTGGGGCGAGGTCCCAGGTTTGCTGCTGCTGAAGCTGCTGGATGACCTGCTGCTCCTGCTGGGTCAGCGGTGTGTGCTGAGTCTGCCTTTGTTGGTTCGCGTGCGTGGGTCCGGACATGGTCTGTCACCTCCAATAAAATGTGCTATGAAAAAATATGGGATTACGCTTGTTGGTCGCCCTCGGGAGCAAAGCGGCCGATCAGACGATAGGATTCTTCACCGGTAAATCGGCGGCGCAGGATTTCGGTATAGGCTTTCATTTCGGCGCTGTTGAAGCCGGGGCCATGGATCTCGCGCTCATATTGCAGCGCGTGCTGTATCAGCTCGCTGTCAGGGGACAGGACAGAAAGAAGATCAGGAGACGGGGTGAACGTCGAATCGCTCGAGGTGTCGGCAATCATATAGCCTTGCAGCACCATGGCGGCGGAGCTGAGCGCTTCGGTTCGCGTGACGTATTCCTGATCGTCTGTGTTGTGCTGCGGGTCCAGATAACGGCTGCCGGTTTGGAGCATTTCCTGAACGTCCTGCTGCAAGCCGATTTCGTCAAAATACTCCTTGCCGCAGCGGGCCAAGAAATCCTCCGGGTGCAGCTGGGACAGATATCGGCCATATTTGCGTCCGATCAGGCGCAGCTGCTGCAAATGCAGCGCCTTCAGGTCGGCAATGCCCTGCTGGAACGTGGCTTCCAGCGTTTGCAGCCGCGCGGGTGTATAAGTGTCCAGTTCGGACTGCTCGGCCGGGGTGCGGTTCTGCTTTTGCAGTAATTCCCGATAGCGGCCGGCGCACATCAGTTCTTCCATCGTGCGGCGGATCAGCTGCATGTCGGAATGGGGATAGGTCATTTCAACGAGCATGGTGGCAACGCGGATGCTTTTCATGCCATTGATGGCATGGCCGTCGGGGCTGGTGATGAATTGCTGCATGCTGCTTGCATAGCGGGGATCGGCTTGCAGCGCGTCGATCAGGTCGGAAGCGGCCGATCTGGCAGCTTCCGGGGTAAACTGATGGAGCGACCCCTGCTGAAACAGGTCTTTTATGGTGATGTGCATGGCTTGCGGCGTGGATAGGCCGAATTGCAGCCGGTTCAGTTTGCCCTGCACACGCTCGATCAGCGCATCCGGATGGGATGCCCAGATCGCTTCGTCCTGCTGTTCCTGTATGGCCTGCACTTCGTTGTAGATATGCGTTTGTTCCGCCAGCTGCAGCTCGTCCTCAGTGAGTTCGCGCTGTTCCCCGAGCAGAAAACGCAGCAGGCTGGACGATGTGTCCATCTGCCGGTGCAGCTTTGCGGCCTGATCGCGCAGCGCAGCGGCCTGTTCTGTGGCCATCTGACCGAGTGCGGATGCCGCGCCCTGCTGCTGCACCACCAAATCGGCGCTGTCCAGCTGGTGCTGCATATCGCCCAGCGCGTCGGTTGCACGGAATAGCTGCTGATAGACCCGGTCGATCAACGGCTTGTACGCGGCGTACTGCGCGGGTGATTGGGCGATCGCTGTGCGTGCGTCAGCCAGCTGCCTGATTTGCTGCTCGTTGACATAGGCGGTCAGACCGAGCGCCCGGATTTCCGGCTTTTGCTGCGTGCGAAGCGACTGTGTCCGGAGCTGGGCTTGTGCGGCGCGCATTTTGGTGCGCAGCATCCGGCCGAGCAGCTGTTCGGTTCGGTCGATGTGAGCCTGCAGATCGTCTTCCTGCTGGCCTTGCTGCTGGCGCATGCGGGTAATATAGTCGCGGTCGGCCTCATAAGAACCGTCCATCTGGACGCCTTTGCCGGCGAGTTTGGCGTGCAGCAGCGTGCGCAGCGCGGGCGCTTCATCCAGATGGCGGTACAGCAGCGCATGCTGTTCGGTCGGCAGCATATCTTCGATGATTTTGCGGTTGTTCGGGTCTTGCAGAAGCGTCTGCATGGAGAATAGCTTCTCCTGTATGGCGAGCACCTCGTGCAGATGCTTTTCCAGATATTCTTCGCGCAGCATGTCCAGAGACAGGCGTATATCGAGCACCTGCTGCACACAAACACGCAGCGCGGCCTCATGCTGCACCGGGTCTTGAGATAGATAAGCGTCGATCAACGCCCGGTTGCCTGCACTGATGCGCACCTTGTCCTTGGAGGGTAGATGTTTGCTGCTTGGTTGCAGGAAACCGCGCAGCGCATCCGGGTTGGCCATTTGCCCGCGCATTTTTTCTTCCCAATCACCGCCGAGTGCCTCCTGCCTGCGGCGGTGTTCGATCAGCTGCTCGCGCATGGCGTAGGAAATATGGTCGCCTGCCGGGGTATGCCGCCGGGCGGAGCGCGCATGGCGCTGCTTTTCACGACGCTGCTTGGCCGTTTCGTCCGTCGGGGCGAGCGACTGCACGGGTGTGCCGGCAGCGGCTTGTCCTGCCTGCGCGGGGAAAAACTGCGCCTGTGCCCGTGCGGCAAGCTGCTGGTTAGCCGCCTGCTGCTGGATCAGCATGGCACGGTGCGCTTCGCGCCGCTGCTGGATGGTCTGGTTGGGGGCAAGATCCCAAGATTGCTGCTGTTCGAGTTGGTGCAGCACTTGCTGATCCTGCTGCGTCAATGGCTGATGCCGGGATTGCTGTTTGTCGGCATATATGGGACACATGGTTTGTCACCTCCGGACGGCTTCTCATGGTAGGGGAAACGGCGGGGGAATATATGTGCAGTGGTTTTATTGTATTTATTATACAGGAAAATCGCGCGAGCAGATTAAAGGTTTGATAAAATTTCCAACGACAGGGGGAATACTGGTTTCACAGACAAGCGGCATTGTATCCGGCGCCCATCGGTGCTATACTGATGCCAGAAGGAAAATGGGCAAGCTGTCCGCGGGACGGCGTGCCGAAGGGGTGGAACATGCACAACGACGAGACGGGAGGACTGTCCCAAAACCAGATTAAACTGATCGCAGCGGCCGCAATGGCGATCGACCATGTGGGTACAGAGCTATTGCCGCAGTATGTGCTGCTGCGTATCATTGGGCGGTTGGCGTTCCCGGTGTTTGCGTACTGCATTGCCGAGGGCAGCCGCTATACACGCCATCCAGCCAAGTATCTGGCGCGGCTCGCCGTCATGGGGCTTGCGTGCATGGCGGTATATTATTTCTATGCCGGCGCGGTGTATGGCAATGTACTGATCACATTTTCCCTGTCGCTCGGCGTACTGTATGCGTTCCGGTTTGCGCGCAGCCGGTGGACGCAGGGCGCACGCGGCCGGGTGACGGGCGCGGCGGTGCTGCTGGGCAGCCTGTGTGTTGTTGCGGCGCTGTGCGCGGTCATGACGGTGGACTACGGCTTCTGGGGCGTTGTGCTGCCGCTGTGGGCGGAAGCGGCGGCATATCTGCTGGACGGGCGTATCCCGCCCGAGCGGGCGCGGCTGGCAGGCTTTGCGGCGGGCTTGGTCGTGCTTTCGTGGCAGATCGGCGGTATCCAGTGGTACAGCCTGCTCACGCTGCCGCTGCTTGCTGCATATAACGGCACGCGCGGCAAGCACCAGCTGGGGCGTTTCTTCTATTGGTTCTATCCGGCGCATCTGCTGGTGATCGGCCTGATTGCGATGCTGCTGTGAGATATCGGAAAAACAAAAACACGGCTCCTTTGGGAGCCGTGTTTTTGCATTTGCATGGGTAATTTTCGAAAATCAGCTGTTTCCGGTGACGATAAAGGGCTGGATAGCGGATGCTACGCCCGAGATCGGCATGGTCTGCAGCCAGATCTTGCCCGGGCCAGTCAGCACGGTGTTGAAAAAGCCCTCGCCGCCGAGCAGCTTATTCTTGATGCCTTTGACCTGCTGGATGTCGATCGAGACGCTCGGCTCAAAACCAAGCACGTTGCCGGTATCCACGACCATCTGTTGGCCGGGCGCAAGCGTGTATTCGACCAGTTCGCCGTCGACTTCGACGAAGGCGGTGCCGCTGCCGGACAGACGCTGCATGATGAAGCCCTCGCCGCCGAACAGGCCTGCGCCAAACTTCTTGTTGAAGTGGACCGACAGCTGTACACCCGCTTCGGACGCGAGAAATGCGGTCTTTTGCAGGATATACTCACGGTCGGGTGCAACGTCAAGCGCGAGGATGCGGCCGGGGAAACTCGACCCGAACGTAATCATACCTGCGCCGCGCGCGGTGTAGGTATTCTGGAACATGCTTTCTCCAGAAAATGCCTTGGAGAACATCTTGCCCAGACCGCCGCCTGAGGTCTCCATCTCCATGTTGGGGGTCATCCAGACCATCGAGCCTTTTTCCGTAATCATCTTCTCGCCGTCTGCCAGCTGGCACACGACAACCGGAAAAACACCGCCTTTGAGTTCGTACTGCATGTTTTTACTCCCTTCTTGCATTGGTAGCGAATAATATCAAACAGAACGGCCTGTTTAGGCCGCCGGTTCCATGTAACGCAGCAGTATCTGCGCGGTTTCCGCGCGGGACGCGGTGCCCTGCGGCTGCAGTAGCCCGTCGTCGCTGCCTTGGATTACGCCAGCGCCGCATGCCCACTGCATGGCCGGAATGGCGTATTCGCTGAGTTGGTCGAAATCTGTATAGGACAGGATATTGGTGTCCTCACCGATGGATACGTCCTGCCCCTGCTGCAGTGCAAAGCGGTACAGCATGGCCGCAAGCTGTTCGCGGGAGACCGGCGTCTCCGGTGCAAAGCAGGTCTCGGTATGGCCGTCCACGATGTGTTCGCTGGCTGCCCAGCGGATGGCTTCGGTGTAATAGGCGTCGGGTGGCACGTCGTCAAACCGCATCGCGTAATTGACGACCGGGCTGCCTGCCAGCCGCCAAAGCACGGTCGCGGCCATGCCGCGGCTGACGGCGGTTTCCGGCTCGAAGGTTGTCGCCTCCGTGCCGTTCATCAGGCCGTTTTCGACAACAAAATCCACGGCCTCGTGGAACCAGTCGGTTGGCTGCACATCGGTGAACGCCGCCGAGGGGCGGTCCATCTCGTCCGATACGGTGCGCAGGCGCTCATCATATACGCTTGCGGCGATTGTATCCGCATCCTGCTGGAAAAACTGCACCAGAACCTCGTCGCAGGCGGTGAACTGACCAGCTTCAGCGGCCTGCGCCAGCTGCGGATACTTGTCTGATACCGCGACATAGTTGTTGGTCGCAATGGTATAGGTCTGCTCCGCTTCCAGCGGGACGCCCTGCACCTCGATCGAGGTGACGCGGCTGCCCTTGGCAGCTGCCGGGTCCCATGTGACGGTCATGCCGCCGAACTGCAGATAGCTGCCGCTGTTTTCCGGCCATGCGTCATAGTCGCCGCTTTCGTCGGCGGCTGCGGATTGCAGGCCGATATCAAGCGAGGTTTCCATGATTTCCTTCAGCGCCGCACCGGCGACTTGCTTGGTAACGACATAGTTGCCGTAGGGGCTGACGCCAATGATATCGCCGTAGGTCACATCCCCGGCCTCGACCGAGGCACGGATGCCGCCCGCGTTCTCAAAGGCCACGTCCGCACCAGTTTCCAGCAGATAGGCGTCGCAGACGACATTGCCCAGATTTTGCTGATCGATGCGCAGGTGTTCCCACACGCCATCGAGTGTTTCGGGCGTTTCCCCGACCTTTTCGGCCAGCTTGTCCTGCTGTGCATCGTGGATATCATCCAAGACGGCGTTGACCGCAGTGCTGGCCGGGTAGGCTGCTGCGCCTGCATAGTCCATAGGTGTTACATCGATTTCAAGGTTTTCGACCGCGCCGGTCTCATCCAACGTGCCGGAAAGCTCGATCAGGCTGAGCGAATACAGGTAGTAACCGCTTTCGACTACGCGGGTCGGCTCGCCGTCCGCGTCGGTCACGGTTTTGTCCAGCTGTACGTGTTCGTGACCTGCCAGCCACAGATCGACACCGCCGACCTTTTCGGCCAGACCCGCCGGGTCATAGGTGTGCGTCAGGCCGATGACCACATCACAGCCCTGTGCGCGCAGTGCGTCGGCTGCCTGATTGGCGTAAGCGGCGGCGTCAGTGAAATCCAGTCCAGCGACGTTTTTCGGCGTCGTGCTGCCCTTGATCGACGGGTCGATCACGCCGAACACACCGACCTTTAACTCCTGCCCGCCGATTTGCACGCTTTCCGTATAGAACGCATCGTCAAAAAAGGCGTCGCCTGTGTCTGCATCGACTACATTGCCGGTCAGCATAGCAACGTCCGCGATCTGGCACAGCTCTTTAAGGCGATCCTTGCCGTAGCTCCAGTCGTGGTTGCCCGCGGTGACCGCGTCATAGCCGCAGGCGCGGATCAGCTCGGCCACACTTTCCCCCTGCACAAGTGTGGCGATCGGCTGGCCGTGGAACAGGTCGCCCGAGTCCAGCATCAGATCGAGGTCGGCGCCGTCGGTATAGGTTTGGATAGCACCGGCGAGCCGTGCCGCGCCGATGATGCCGCTGTCCGCGTTTTCCTCCACGCGGGCGTGGATATCGTTGGTATGTACGATTTTTACGTCAAAGTCGCGCGAAGTGCTGTCATCCGCCAGTGCGGCGGTAGGGAACAGCAGTGTCAGCACCAAGGCTGCTGCGATGATACGCGCAAAGCGCGGTTTATTGATCATACACATTTCCTCCATTGGAATTTGCCGTATCGGCAGGGAACTGCCGGACTGCTGTTTTTTATTGTACCACAGAATGCGGGTGCTGTGTGGAAAAATTCGCAAGTTTTGCCAAACAGCGCGACATGCCGCTGGTTGACAGGCCGACAGCGGATATGGTATTTTTATCGCACAAAGTGCGGTGCGCAAAGCAAACGGGCATCGCATGAGCAGGAGGAAATCGTTATGATCAGGATACTTTTTGTGTGCCACGGCAGGAGTCAGAGAATGAGGTTCTTGGCGGCCTTTGGCGGCTGAAATGCGGCAAATCGGGGTAGGAGAGGCAGAGGGGGACTACGGATTTACTACTATTGAGAAATTTAAAACTAGAATTGTAATAGCAATGGCTTGGAAAGTAGAAAATGCTTTTCAGGCTTTTATTTTGGTAATGGGAACGGGAGGTTGTCGAATGAAGAGAGTATGCTATTGTAAACTGTCGAAGTAAGATATATAAT
>DXDE01000082.1 GCA_019115615.1 Candidatus Agathobaculum merdavium
TGCGGCGATTATTATGCTAAGGTTGGTGATCGGGTAGTAAAAAACGCTGACCTTAGTGAAGATACGATTCAGAATTCCCCATATTATTTTGTGATCCGCCCGGGACAGATGTATGGCAATATCGATATGGATGATTATCAATATACCCTGTCCAACTGGGTCAGTGATTATGATTATTATTGGGATGATCAAACCACAGCCGAAAAGCAGGAGATACGGAAAAACCTGCAGGCGGATGATGGTATCCTGCTGCGGCTTACGGAGGAGCAGGCCGGTGCGCTGCAAGCTGAGTGGGAGCAGGGACGCAACGTTTTCAACGGCGCGCTGACGAAAAGCATTGCTGTTTTCTTTATCGCGTTGGTTGCGTTTATTTATCTGCTGTTCGTTACCGGCCGCCGGGCGGAGGATGAGGAAGTGCATCTGGTGCTGATTGACCGGATGTTTGTCGAGCTGAATGTACTTTTGCTTGTTGGCACGGTGATCGGAACCACGGTCTTGGTGCTGCTGGGACTTGATCTGGCGCTCTTCCGCGACAGTCAGACGTTGGCATTGATGACCAAGCTGCTGACCGCGCTTCTGGTCTTGGCGTTTGCACTGGGGATGGAGCTGATCCTTTCGCTTGTGCGTAACATGAAAAACCGTACGTTTGTCGAAAGGTCTTTCATCCTGCGCACTGTCCGCTGGTGCTGGCGCACGGTAAAGCGTATCTGCCACTGGATTGCTGCCCGTTGCAAGGATATTTGGCACAGCTTCGGCGACGGTAAGGATAGTTTGTGGCAAGTGGTTTTCAGCAATTATAAAACGCGAAACGTGGTTCTGGTGTTGCTGACTTATTCGGCCGTACTGGCGATTTTCGGAATTATGTTTGGTGTGATGATTGATTACGGTTGGGGACTTCCGTTTATGCTGGGGATCGGGTGGTTTGTTACAGCGGCGTGGTTTTTGGTGCGCCGTATCGACGGCTTTGAGCGTGTGGTCGAGGCGCTGCGGCGTTTGCGCGGCGGCGACCTGAGCTACAAGCTGACCGATATGCCTGCGGGTGTATTTGCCTCGATGGCGGATGACATCAACTCGCTGGGCGACGGCATGCAGCTTGCCCTGCAAAACGAGGTGCGCGCTGAACGCATGAAATCCGAGCTGATCACCAATGTCAGCCATGATCTTAAAACCCCGTTGACCTCTATTTTGAATTATTCCGACTTGCTCTGTCAGGAGCATCTGACGCCGGAGGAGGCCAATGATTATGCCAAAATCATTCATCAGAAGGGGCTGCGGCTCAAGAATCTGACCAGCGACCTGTTTGACATCTCCAAGGTGCAGTCGGGTGCGGAGCAGATGTTCTGCGAGCGGCTGGATGCCTGCACGCTGGTACGGCAGGCGCTGGGCGAGCAGGATCAGTCGATCGGGGACGGTAAGCTGGCGCTCAAAGTCGATCTGCCTGACCACGAGGTGCCTGTCTGGGCGGACGGCAAGAAGATGTCCCGCGTGATGGAAAATCTGATTGGCAACTGCATCAAGTATGCAATGCCCGGCACGCGCGTGTTTGTTTCGGTGCTCGAGCGGGACGGGAACGCAGTAATCGAGCTGAAAAACATCGCCAACTATGCGATGGACTTTGACGCAAGCGAGATCACCGAGCGGTTTGTCCGCGGCGACGCGGCGCGTTCGACCGAGGGCAGCGGCCTTGGTCTTGCGATCGCCAAGAGCTATGTCGAGGCATGCGGTGGCAGCTTCACGGTCTCGGTAGACGGCGACCTGTTCAAGGTGCAGATCACCTTTGCGATCCAGCCGTAAACAGGCGGAAAACAGAATATGTGGGGATAAAGCCGACCCGGCGTAATGCCGGGCCGGCTTTTTGTATGCGGAAAAGTTTTTTGTTATATGGGGTTGACATAACGTCCATATTGTATATAATGAGTATATACGATATGGAAGGGAAGGGTGCAATGGACATCATCCTGTCGAATACAGACGGCACACCGATTTATGAGCAGATCACGCGCCAGATCAAGGCTAAAATTGTCGGCGGCGAGCTGCAGCCGGGCGAAGCGCTGCCATCCATGCGGCTGCTGGCCAAGGACCTGCGCATCAGCGTTATTACGACCAAGCGGGCTTACGAGGAACTGGAACGCGCGGGCTTTATCACGACCCAGACCGGCCGCGGCAGCTTTGTCGCGCCGGTGGGTGTCGAACTGCTCCGCGAGGAGCAGCTGCGCCGCGTTGAGGAGCATTTAGCGGAGGCAGCGCGCGCCGCGCATTTGGGCGGCCTGTCAAAGGAGGAGTTTGCCGCAATCGCGGCGGAGATGTATGAGGAGGGGATCTGACATGGAGAACGCACTGGAAATTCGCGGCTTATGTAAGCGATATGAACGTTTTGCGCTGGAGGATGTTTCATTTACACTGCCGCGCGGCTGCGTGATGGGGCTGATTGGGGAAAATGGCGCAGGCAAGACCACGACGATCAAGGCGGTGCTCAACCTGATTCGCCGCGACGCGGGCGAGATCCGTGTTTTGGGGCAGGATAATATCGCGGACGAGCGCGCGGTCAAGGAGCGCATGGGTGTGGTTCTGGAGGATGGTTGCTTCCTGAATACGATGAACGCCCGGCAGGTAGATACGCTGATGAGAAAAGCATACCGGAATTGGGATTCTGAGCAGTTTTTCGGCTTTCTCAGTCGTTTAGGCATCGACCGGGATAAAAAGATCAAGGACTATTCCAAGGGTATGCGCATGAAGATCAACATTGCGGCGGCTATGTCGCACGGCGCGGAACTGCTCATCATGGACGAACCGACGAGCGGGCTTGACCCGATCGTGCGTGACGAGGTGCTCGACCTGTTCTATGATTTTATGCAGGACGAGGGGCATGCGATTTTGCTGTCCAGCCACATCACGAGCGATCTGGACAAGATCGCGGATTACATCACGTTTATCCATGCTGGGCGTGTGGCGCTCAGCGAACCGCGCGACGAACTGCTTGACACCTACGGCGTGCTGCGCTGCACAGCTGACCAGCTGTCGGCGCTCGACCCGTCGGTGGTGCGTGGCAAGCGCATGGGTGCGTTCGGCTGCGAGGCGCTGGTGCGCCGGGACGGCGTGCCGCAGGGTTGGCCAGTCGAACCGGTCAACATCGAACAGGTGATGCTGTTCCTGACGAGAGGGGAGGAAGCAAGATGAAAGCGATGCTGTATGCCGACTGGTTGAATTTCCGTCAGTCGCTCCGGTCGATGCTGCTTATTCTGGTGGTGTTTGCGTTCGCGGCCTTTGCATGGAGTGGGCCGATGTTTTTCATTATGATCGTTGTTATGCTCAGCATCATGCTGCCCGCGACATTGTGCGCGTCTGATCAGGCTTATGGCTGGGATAAGCTCAGCCTGTCGCTGCCTATTCTGCGGCGCGAGGTGGTCGGCAGCAAGTATTTGATAGGTTTATTAGCCAATCTGGCGCTGTGTGCGCTGGCTGCGGCGATGACGGTGATTTATTCGGCGGTCGATGCGTCGGTTCCGCTGACGGAAAACCTGCTCGGCTTGTTCTGCGGCGAGATCATCTCGCTGCTGCTCATGGGGCTGATGCTCGCGATCACGTTTAAGTTCGGTGTAGAAAAGTCGCGGTATATCCTGATCGGAGTGGTGTGGATTCCGATTCTGGTCATGGCGGCGATCGTCAAACTGGATATTATCCCTGGTATGGTAGAAGCGTTCGACCAGGGCTTTAATCAGCTGGTGGCTGCGCCGACCTGCCTGCCGCTGGCAGCCTCGCTGCTGGCCTGCCTTGCGCTCTATGTGGCGTTCTACGCTGTCAGTGTACACACCTATCAGCAAAAGGAGCTGTAATTATGAAATTCTGCGAATACTGCGGCAAGGCATATGACGACGATCACGATACCTGTCCGGCTTGCGGTGCGAAATTGCGCCCCTTGCAGGACGGAGAAACAGAGGAAAACGCGCTGACAATCACCGAGATGATGGCGCTTGGCCTGTTATGAGGCAAAAACGCATAAACCCTTTTTGCGCGGCATAAGCTGACCGCAAAGGGAGGGATTTGATGCTGCCGGTTTGGATCGTTGGGATTGGATTGCCGCTTGCGGTCGGCGGAGTGGCTGCATGGTTGACAATGGGGAGCATGGAAGTATATGGCGCGCTGATGCAGCCGCCATTATCCCCGCCGGGATGGGTATTTCCAGTGGTATGGAGCATCCTATATATACTCATGGGGATCGCCAGCGTACTGGTTTGGAAATCCGATGCGCCCGAGGAAGAAAAACAGCACGCGCTGCGGCTGTACGGCGTGCAGCTGATATTTAATTTTATCTGGCCGCTGCTGTTTTTCCGCGCAGGATGGTATGGGACAGCATTTGTTTGGCTGCTGCTGCTCATCCTGCTTGTGCTGGCAACGACGGCCGCGTTTCGGGATATCCGGCCGCTGGCGGGCTATTTGCTTGTCCCCTATGTGCTGTGGCTACTGTTTGCGGCGTACCTGAATGCAGGGGTCTGGCTTCTCAACTGAAGGCAAATGACAAAAGAGCGGGGCGACCCCGCTCTTTTGTTCCTTTCAGCACTGCTGACACAGCCAGCGGAATAGCGGCAGATGGTCGGTCTCTGCCACGTCTGTACAAATACCGGGGACAAGCCGTTCAGGATGCCATTGCACGCCGAGTATGGGCGCTGTGGGATGGACAAGCGCTTCGATGGTGCCATCCGGCGCGCATGCGGCGACAGAAAGCCGCTCTGCAACACGGTCGACGGTCTGGTGATGAAAGCTGTTGACTGTCTGCGACGTGCCAAGCATGGCTTGGAGCAGGCCGAAGCATCGCACACTGTGGCAGCAGTCCATGTGGCCCTCTGTGTGCTGGTGCAGCGTACCGCCCAGAAAAACATTGATCGCCTGCATCCCACGGCACACGCCGAGTATCGGCTTGCCGCGCGTAAAGAATGCGTTAAAAAGTGCCTGTTCTTCCGCGTCGCGCACCTCGTCGATTGACAAAGTTACGTTGGTACAGGGCGGCTGTCCGTAACGGGCAGGGTGCAAGTCGCCGCCCCCTGCGAGCAGAAGTCCGTCACAACGGGCGGCAAGAATATCAGCCATATCGCCGCAATACAGCACTCCTGCGGCATTTACTGCGGCCAAACAGGCGGCATACAGCTCGGATTGGCGGCGCTGCATAGACAATGTGTCCACAAATCGACCACTGGAGATTAGT
>DXDE01000083.1 GCA_019115615.1 Candidatus Agathobaculum merdavium
TGATATTTTCTTATCATAATAACGCGCTCACTGCACGCCCGTGCCGCGCCTTGCCGCCCTGCCGCGCCTGTGCTATAATCAAAGCAGACGAAAATCATCCGGAAAGGAGGACGCGCCATGCGCATTATTGAGGGCGAGAACGACCTTTTGCTGACCTGCGCGCAGGTTTCGGACGGCGTCGCTATTTTGCGCTGCGAGACGCGCGACGACGCGGTCGCGCTGCCCGATGAGATTGACGGCGCGCCGGTTTTGCAGCTCGGCGCATATGCGCTCAGCGAGCGCGCGCCCGACCTTGCGGGGCGCGAAGTCTTTTCCGTGCGCATCACCTGCGGCGGCGCGCAGCCCACGCACGACGCCAATGCCATCCGGTCGGTCACATTGCCCGCACATCTGCAAAGTGTTGGCAGCTATGCGTTTTACAACTGCCGCCGGCTGGAAACCATCACGCTGCCGCAAACGGTCACGGACTTCGGCGGCGGCGCACTGATGAACTGCCGCGCGTTGCGCACGGTCGTGCTGCGCGCTGAACCCGCCGCCCCCACCTGTCTGCAAAAGTTGCTGGGCGAGCACGCGGGCGAACTCGACGTGCGTTTTGACAGCGGCGCGCCCGCGCGTCTGCTGTTCCCGGCCTACACCGAGGAACTCGAAGACCTGTCCCCCGCGCACATCTTCCAGCGCCGCATTCACGGCGCGGGCTACGGTTATCGCCAGTGCTTTGACGCGGGCGTGCTGAGCTTTCGGCAATATGACCTTGCGCTCACCGGTCTGCTTGAGCGGCACGACTTTGCAGTTGCCGCACGGGTCGCCGCGCGGCGGCTGGCCGTCCCCTATGCCCTTTCCGACGCGGCACGCGATGCCTACCTCGACTGTCTGCGCGCGCACGGCGGCGCGCTGCTGCGCGCTTGTGCCACCTCGGGTGAAAGCGCGGCAATTTCCTTCCTGCTGTCGCTCGGCGTGCTGACCGCCGCCGATGTGGACGCGGCCTGCAACGCCGCCCGCGAAAAGGAGCAGACCGCGGCGCTGTCCGTGCTGCTCGCCGCGACCGGCAAAAGAGCCGCAAAAGGCCGCGCCAAAACCTTTGACCTGTAAAGGAGGCTTTCCATGCCCCAAAGCGAACGCTGGAACGCCCTCGGACGCGAGATTTTGTTCTCCGCCCGCACCGAATTATATATGAGCCTGCCGTTTCTGGACGCGGCGTTATCTGCGCTGGCCGTATCAGACGGGTTTGATACCGCAACGCTCGCGACCGACGCGAAAAGCCTATACTTCAACGGCACATGGCTCGCACAGCAGTTGGAGCGCGGCCGTCCGCGCGTCAACCGCGCGTACCTGCACAGCGTATTCCACTGTCTGCTGCGCCATCCAGCCAAAACACGCGGCCGCGACCGCGACCTGTGGGACTTAGCCTGTGACGTTGCGGTGGAAAGCATACTGGACAAACTAGACTATCGCTGTTTGCAGGCGGATAAGCCGTCCGTGCGGCGGCAAAACCTGTACCGCAGCCTGCGCGCGGAGATGCCCGTGCTGACCGCCGAGGCGGTCTACCGCCAGTTCCGCCGCGACCGGTTAAACTCCTACGACTGCGCGACGCTCGCGCGCGTGTTTGCGGTCGACGAGCACACGCTCTGGCCGGAGGAGGGTGACGACGAGCAAGACCGGCAGTGGCAGCAGCGCGCCGAGCGCACCCAGACCGCAATGGAAACCGTGTTCTCCAATCAGGCGACCGGCGGTGAGGCCGTGCGCGAGCAGCTGTCCGTCACCACCCGGCAAACGACCGACTACCGCGCCTTTCTGCGACGGTTCGCCGCCCTGCGCGAGGAGGTCGCGGTGGACGCGGACTCCTTTGACTACGGCTACTATGCCTACGGCCTGCGGCACTTCGGCAACATGCCGCTGATCGAACCACTTGAAACGCGCGAGGTACGCAAAATCGAGGATTTCGTCATCGCGATCGACACCTCGATGTCCACCTCGGGCGAACTGGTGCGCAGCTTTCTTTCCCGCACCTATGAACTGTTACAGGACAGCCAGAGCTTTTTCCGGCACATCAACCTGCGCATCATCCAGTGCGACGATCAAATCCGCGCGGACAAGCGCATCACGAACGCCCGCGATCTCGCGGATTATATGGAGCATTTTGAGCTGATCGGCCAGTCGGCCACCGACTTCCGGCCAGTGTTTGAGTACGTCGACCGGCTGGTGAGCGAGGGCGCGTTCCACCACTTGCGTGGGCTGATCTATTTCACCGATGGACTTGGGATCTATCCCAAAAAGCGCCCCAAATACGACGCGGCCTTCGTCATGCTCGAGGGCGGCGCGTATCCCGATAACGTCCCGCCGTGGGCCATCCGCGCTGTGCTGCGCGAGGACGAGATAGGAGAACCACTATGAACATCAAACGAGCCAAAAACGAGATCAAAAACGCGCTGCGCGCCTATCTCGCGCGCGACGAGTTCGACGCCTACCGCATCCCGCCCATCCGGCAGCGCCCCATCCTGCTGATGGGCCCGCCGGGCATCGGCAAGACCCAGATCATGGAGCAGATCGCGGAGGAGACCGGCGTCGGGCTGGTGTCCTACACGCTGACCCACCACACGCGCCAGTCCGCGCTCGGCCTGCCCTACATCGAGCACCAGAAGTTCGGCGGGCAGGAATACGCGGTCACCGCCTACACGATGAGCGAGATCATTGCCTCGGTCTACCGCGAGATCGAGCGCACGGGCGTCAAGGAGGGCATTTTGTTCCTCGATGAGATCAACTGCATCTCGGAGACGCTCACGCCCATGATGCTGCAGTTCCTGCAGTGCAAGACCTTCGGCAACCAGCGCCTGCCCGAGGGCTGGGTGGTCGTCGCGGCGGGCAACCCGCCCGAATACAACAAGTCCGTGCGCGAGTTCGACGTGGTCACGCTCGACCGCGTCAAGCGCATCGATGTGGAGGAGGACTACGGCGTCTGGAAAGAATATGCCTACCGCCGCGGCATCCATGGCGCGATTTTGTCCTATCTGGAAATCCGGCGCGACCATTTCTACCGCGTCGAGGCTACGGCGGACGGCATGCAGTTCGTCACCGCGCGCGGCTGGGAGGACCTGTCCGAGCTGATGCAGGTATACGAGGGGCTGGGGCTGCCGGTGGACCGGCAGGTCGTCGAGCAGTATCTGCAGCTGCCGCGCGTGGCGAGCGATTTTGCAAATTACCTCCAGCTGTACGAAAAGTACAAACGCGTCTACCGCGTGGAGGAGATTTTGGACGGCAGCTGGGAGGACATGCGCGCCTCTGAACTGGCGGGCGCGGCGTTTGACGAAAAGCTGGGCGTGCTCGGCCTGCTGCTGTCACGGCTGGCGGAGGGCGCGCGAGAGACCTACCGGCTCGACCTGCTGACCGACGCGCTGCATCAGGACCTGCTGCGCGTGCGCGAGGGCGAAACCACGCTCGGCACGCTGCTCGACGATAAGCGCGCGGCGCTGTCCCGCCGCCGTGCTGCCGGTTCGACTGACCGTGATGCGTTGTTCATTGCGTCCCGCGAAACCGAACGGCTGGACGCTTTCCGGCAGGGGCTGTCGCTCGAAAAAGTCCCGTCCGGACACGCGTTTGACTACCTCAAAGAGAAATTCCAGACTGACGTGCAGGCGCGCGCAGATGCGGCGGACAAAACCGACCGCGCACTGGCCAATGCCTTTGCCTTCCTCGACGAGGCGATCGGGGACAGTCAGGAAATGGTGCTGTTTGCGACCGAGCTGACCGCGAACTACTTCACCTCGTGGTTCATCCAGAATTTCGGCTGCGAAGCCTACTTTGCGCATAACAAGCGCCTGCTGTTCGATGACACACACAAGCACCTGCTCGAAGAAATCCAGCAGACCCGCGCCGCCGACCAGTCACAGACCTGAAAAACGCGCTTTGCGCGCATGCAATTAGCCGCTCTGTGAGCGGCATGTAAAAGTCGAGCTTTGCCCGACTTTTACATACGACCTAACAAAAAAGACGTGCTCTGCACGTCTTTTTTGCATTTCGATTGAAAGCGTGGTTTCAATCGAGCCATAGAGAAACGCCGCAGCAACCGCTGCGGCGTTTCCCATGCAAAGAAAGTAGAAAAGGAATAGGTAGTATCTAAGAAAGAGTGTATCGCAGGACGTGCCTTACAGAGTAACGCCGTCCTTGAAAATCGCGATCTCACGGTAACCGAGCTGCTCGCTCTTGGAGAGCTGGCCGCTCGCAACCTGCAGCACCAGATCAAACAGGCGCGCAGCAGCGTCCTTGATCGGCTCGCCGTCGGCCACCGGGCCGGCATCAAAGTCGATCCAGCCGGACTTCTTCTGCGCCAGCTGGCTGTTGCTCGCGATCTTGATGGTCGGCGCGGGCGCGCTGAACGGCGTACCGCGGCCGGTGGTGAACAGCACGATGTGCGCGCCGGCCGCCGTCATAGCTGTTGCCGAGACAAGATCGTTGCCCGGGCCGTACAGCATGTTCAGGCCGTGCGCGGTCACCGGATCGCCATAGCCGATCACGTCCGCGATCGGGGCGGTACCGCCCTTCTGCACGCAGCCGCAGGACTTATCCTCCAGCGTCGTGATGCCGCCCTTCTTGTTGCCGGGCGACGGGTTTTCATACACGGTCTCGTGATGGCTGATGAAATAATCCTTGAAGTTGTTGAGCATGCTGGTCGCCTTGTCAAATACCTCGCGGTTAACGCAGCGGCTGAGCAGCATACCCTCCGCGCCGAACATTTCGGGCACCTCGGTCAGCACGGTCGAGCCGCCGCGAGCGATCACCATGTCGCTGAACGCACCAACGGTCGGGTTTGCGGTCACGCCGGACAGTCCGTCCGAGCCGCCGCACTTCATGCCGATAACGAGGTCGCTGACCGGGATCGGCTGGCGAGTGAACTGCGCGGCATAGGCGGCGCACTGCTCGAGCAGCTCGCGGCCGGCCGCGAATTCGTCCTCGACATCCTGACAGGTCAGGAATTTGACGCGGTTCTCGTCATAGGGGCCAAGCTCCTCAAGGAACTGGTCATGCTGCAGGTTCTCGCAGCCAAGGCTGAGCACCAGCACCGCCGCCGCGTTCGGGTGGCGCACGAGCGCCGCGAGCAGCTTGCGGGTCTGCGCATGGTCAGCGCCGGTCTGCGAGCAGCCGTACGGGTGGGTGAAAGTATACAAGCCCTCGATCGAGCCGGTCACCAGATCCTGATTGTCGCGCACCATCTTTTTGGCTACGTCATTGACACAGCCGACGGTCGGGATGATCCAGATCTCGTTACGCACAGCCGCGCGGCCGTCCTTGCGGCGGAAGCCCATAAATGTTTCCGGCTCAACGGCCGATACGGTCGGCACGTCAGGCTCGTAGGTATATTCCTCTTCGCCCGACAGGTTGGTTTTCATGTTATGGGTATGCACCCAAGCACCGGTCTCGACCGCGGCGGTCGTGTGGCCGATCGGATAGCCGTACTTGACGACTGCGTCGCCTTCGGCGATCGGCGCGAGCGCGATCTTGTGTCCCTGCGGGATATCCTCGATCGCGGTGACGGTCACATCGCCCGCGGGCAGGGTTTCGCCCTTGGAAACCGGGTGCAGCGCAACAGCGACATTGTCGCGGTCAGTGATGTGGATGAGTTTTGTCATAGTCCGTTCCCCCAATTACAGGCAGGAAGCGTACGCGGCCTCCGCGCCTTCCGTGCGGATCTTGGTCAGGTCAGCGAGCACCGCAGCCTCGAGGCCGTCGATCCCCGTCAAATCCTGATCCCACATCTGCTCATTGGTCAGCACAGCGTGTACCAGATCGGCGTCGCTGTCGTCGCGGTGCGCCCAGTAGAACTCGAGCGCCCAGCGGTCGTCCGAGCAGGTATAGGTGTTGCCCTTGGCGCGCTTGCAGACCAGACCCTTGTCGGTCAGTTCCTGCACATCGGTCGAATAGAACGCGATGTAAGCAGCAAGCGACATGGTCAGGCAAACCGGCAGCTTGCCTTCCTTCTCGATGTACTCTAAGAAGCTGGGCATGTTGCGCGCCTTCCACTTGGAGGTGGAGTTGAGCGAAATGCTCATCAGCTCATGGTCAACAAACGGGTTGTTGAAGCGGTCTTCCACAGCCGCAGCGAAGTGCATCAGGTCGTCCTTGTCCAGCGGCAGGGTCGGGATGACTTCTTCGTACAGCATCTTGTTCATGAAGCCCTTGACGTTCTCATTGTGCATGCAGTCGCGCACAATGTCGAAGCCCGCAAGGTAAGCGCCCAGCACAAAGCCGGTGTGCGCGCCGTTCAGGATGCGCACCTTGCGCTTCTTGTACGGGGTAACATCCGGTACAACGATGCAGTTCAGGCCAGCCGCCTTGAAGGGCAGCTTGTCTTCCAGCCACGCCGGGCCTTCGATGTTCCATACGCCGAATACTTCGCCAACGTCGATCAGCTCGTCGTGGTAGCCGTTCTCAGCTTCCATCTTGGCAGCCTCGTCCGCGTCCTTGATGCGGCCGGGCACGATACGGTCAACCAGCGTCGAGCAGAAGGTACATTCGCCGCACCAAGCCTTGAAGTCCGCTTCCAGACCCCACTGCTCGATGTACTGGCCGACACACTTCTCCAGCTCCTTGCCGTTGTTGTCGATCAGCTCGCAGGACAGGATAACCAGCGGCTTCTTGCCGGCCTGCCAGCGCTTGTAGAGCACCTGGGTCAGCTTTGCCGGGAACGAGGACGGCGGGCAATCGTCCTTCTGGCAGGCGGGATCGTAAACGATACCGGCCTCGGTGGTGTTGGACACGATGTACTCAAGGTCGTCGGAAACCGCGACTTCCATCATCGCGTCGTAGCCCTCTTTTTCATAGGGGTTCAGGCAGCGGGAAACCGAGGAGATCACGCGCTTGCGGTCGACCTTCTCGCCGTTTTCACGGCCGCGCAGATACAGGGTGTACAGGCCTTCCTGCTCGTTGATGAGCTTTGCAAGGCCCGGGGCGATCGGCTGCACCAGAACAGCCTTGCCGTTCCAGCCAACCTTTTCGTTGGACATATCGAACCAGTAGTCGACAAACGCGCGCAGGAAGTTGCCCTCGCCGAACTGGAGGATCTTCTCCGGCGCCTTTTCCAGAATATAGCCCGTGTAACCGGACTTTTTCAGCACTTCATAATTCAGCTTTTCCATCATCATTCTCCTCATTTAATGCGATCCGGCGGCGGAGCCTAAGCCCCGCCGCACGGAAATAGCCTTACCGAACCGCCGCAGCCGATCAGCCGCCGAACAGCGACAGGATACCGGTCGAGAACGCCGGCACATAGGTGATCAGCAGCAGGTTGAAAACCAGCAACGCATAGAACGGAACCGCTTCCTTGATGAACTTGCCCGTCTTACAGCCGGTGATGCCGCAGGTAACGAACATCAGGGTGCCCATCGGGGGCGACAGCGCGCCGATAGCGTTGTTGAAGATGTAGGTCATGGCGAACTGGATCTCATTGATGCCGTACGCCAGTGCGATCGGGTGCAGCAGCGGCACCAGAATGATCATCGAGGCGTTGCCTTCGATGAACATACCAACGATCAGCAGGAAGATGTTGACGATCAGCAGGAAGATGTACTTGTTATCGATAGTAGCAACGATCCACTCGGTCAGCTGCTGCGGGATGCGCTCCTTGGTCAGAACCCAAGAGAATACGCCCGCCGCCGCAACAATCAGCATGATCGAAGAGGTCGTGCATACAGTTTCCTTAAAGCCACGCTTGAGGTCGTCCCAGCGCATCTCGTGATAGATGACGCCGAGCAGCATCGAGTAGACGATGGCAACCGCGCCGGCCTCGGTCGCGGTGAACAGGCCCAGACGGATACCGCCGATGATGATGATCGGCAGGCAGAGCGGCAGGATCGCAGGCTTGAGGGCCGCGCCGAATTCCTTACCGGAAACGCGGGTCGTGCGCAGCGGTGCATAGCCACGCTTTTTGGACACAAAGCGGACCAGGATCATCATGGTGATGCACAGCAGGCCGCCGACGCCGATACCGGAGATGAACAGGTCACCGATCGAAACGTTCGCGATGCAGCCGTACAGGATCATCGCGATGCCGGGCGGGATCAGCGGGGTAATCATTGCGGAAGCCGCAGTGACAACCGTAGAGAACTCCTTGGAGAAGCCCTTCTTCTCCATTTCCGGAACCAGCATCTTAGCTTCCATCGCGGCGTCCGCGAGGTTGGAACCGGACAGGCCGCCCATCAGGGTGGACAGCAGAACGTTAACCTGCGCCAGGCCGCCATACATACGGCCGGTCAGCACTTCACAAAAGCCCATGATACGGGCGGTAACACCGGTGTAGTTCATCATGATACCGGCGCAGACGAAGAACGGGATAGCCAGCAGCGAAATGCTTTCCGCGCCGGTGATCGCCTGCTGCGCGAACACGATGGCGTTTACGCCGGGATTGAGTACAAAGTAAATGGCTGCGCCGCCGAGCACCGAGATAAAGACCGGCACCTTGAGGAACAGCAGAACCAGCATGACGATAGACGCAAGTGCGAGTACTCCATTCATACTTCAAGTGCCTCCTTTGCTTCGGATTTAACGCCCTTGGTCAGCGCGTAGAAGTAGCTGACGATCATCAGCACATAGGATACCGGCGCAATGCCGTAAATGAACGCATAGGGGATCTTCAGCATCGGGGTGGAACGACCGCTCTGCACAAAGATGTTGATAAAGCCGATGCTCTGATAGAACAGATAAGCCAAAACAACGATAACGACAACGGAGATGAAGATTTCCATAATCTTCTGCATTTTCTTCGGCATCAGATCAACGATCATTTCGATCGCAACCTGATTGCCCGCACGGAACGCTGCACCTGCCGCCGCAAATACGATCCAGACCATGCAGGACGTCTGCACTTCCTCCAGCCAGGTGAACGGCGCGCCGAGCACATAGCGGAAAATAACGCCAGCAAAAGTCAGGATAATCAGAAGCGCCAGCACGAGAGAAGCAACGATGGTATCCAGATTACACACGATTGTGCGCAGCTTGCTGCCCTGCTTCATGTATTTTTACCCTCCTTTTGAGATAAAACCGGCAGCGGCAGAACACGCGTTGCCGCTGCCGGTCAGGAAACTCATTCGACCCTTTTTGTTATATCGGGTCAGTGTCAGACAGACTTACTTGCCCATAGCCTCGCAAACCGTCTCATACAGGCCGTCAGACCAGCCGAAGGTCGCGCCCTGATCATAGAAGGACTGTGCCTTGTCCTTGAAGCCCTGAAGAACTTCCTCGGTCGGCTCCACAACGGTGACACCCTCGTCCTTCATCATCTGCAGGTACTCTTCTTCCTGCTCGTCGAGGACTTCGTTGTTGTACAGGCCAGCTTCGTTGCCGGTCTCGATCAGCCAATTCTGCTGCTCCTCGGTCAGGCTGTTGAACCAGTCAGCCGAGCAAACCCAAGTGGTGAAGTTCAGGACGTGGCCGTCCAGGATCAGGTACTTAGCAACCTCGTGCAGCTTGCGGCCGTACAGGGTAGCGATCGGGTTCTCAGCGCCGTCGATGGTCTTGGTCTGCAGAGCCTGGTAAACGTCGCCCAGGTCCATGCCGGTGGAAACAGCGCCCAGAGCGTCAAAGCCGTAGGACTGGATCTGGTTGTTCGGTACGCGGATCTTCATGCCGGCCAGATCGTCAACCGTGTTAACCGGGGAAACGGTCAGGGTGTGACGAGCGCCGTACTTCCAGTTGGAGGACAGGATCTTCAGGCCCTTGGTCTCGAGCTGTGCGCACTGGTCAGCATACCAGTCGGACTCGATCAGCGTCCAGCACTCATCCCAGCTGTCGAACAGGAACGGCCCGAATACGATGCCGAAATCCGGTACGCCGTAGTCAGCGTAGAACGCGCCGTCAGCCAGCGTGCAAACCGGCTCGCCGAGCATCATGGAGTCGATCAGCTCATTCTTGCTGCCCAGCTGGCTGTCCGGGTAGGGGGTGATGGTCATGGTGCCGCCGGAAGCCTCTTCGAGCAGCTCAGCCCACTTCTCAATGCCCTGGCCGATCGGCTCGGAAATCGAGTTCTCAAAACCGATCTGGAGTTCAATCACGTCGCCGGATGCTGCCGCAGAGCTGTCATCACCGGTCGAAGTGTCGCCGCTGCTGCTGCCGCCGCACGCGGTCAGGCTTGCTGCCATCGCGCCGCAAAGCAGCATGGCCAGCAATCTCTTGGATACGTTTGCTTTCATAATGATTCTCCTTTTCTCTTGTCTTTTATTTCCCGCACCTTCGCAGCCGCTCAGGTGAAGTCAATAACAACCTTGAGCATCTTGCCCGCGTTCGCTGCGAAATCCTCGAAAGCCTTGGGCGCGTCCGTCCACTTATAGGTGTTGGTGACGATCTTCTCGAGGGCAACGCCGCCGCCCTTGACCAGATCGATCAGCTCGAGGAAGTCCTTCTTCATCGCATTGCGCGAACCATAGATGTTCAGTTCCTTCTTCTGGATGATGGTGAAGAAGAAGTCGTCGATGTTGCGCTTGGAAACGCCAATCAGTACAACGCGTGCGCCGAAGCAGGCAGCATCAATGCAGTTCTGGAAGGTTGCCGGCATGCCGACCGCCTCGATGGTGACGTCAAAGCCGTCGCCGTTCGTCAGTTCTGCAACACCCTTTTCAAAGGCTTCGGGAGACTCGTTGAGCAGCTTGTGATCCAGACCGAAGGTCTTGTATGCGTAGTCCAGCTTATCCGGTGCAACGTCGCAGATCGTAACTTCCGCGCCCGCCGCCTTGGCCGCAACCGCTGCCAACACGCCGATGGTGCCCGCGCCGACAACCAGCACGCGCTCACCCGCCTTGACGTTTGCGCGGGATACGCCGTGATAGCTGATGCAGAACGGCTCGATCAGTGCCAGCACCTTGGGATCGAGGCCCTTGCCGTCATAAATACGCTCGATCGGCATGGTGATGTACTCGGCAAACGCGCCTTCGCGCTGTACGCCCATCGTCTGGTTGTCCGTGCAGGCATTGACCAGACCGCGCTTGCAGGAATAGCAGCTGCCGCAGTTGAAATACGGGTTGCAGGTGACGATCATGCCGGGCTTGAGACCCTGATCGTTGTCATCGATCTCAATGATCTCCGCCGAGAACTCATGACCCGGTACACGCGGATAGGACACATAAGCGTTCGCGCCGCGATAGGAACCCAGATCGCTGCCGCAGATGCCGCCGTAGAGCAGCTTAAGCAGTGCTTCGCCCGGCTTGCGTACCGGCATTTCCTGCTCAACGATCTCGACCTTGCCGGGCTCCTTGATGCAAATTGCTTTCATCTATTGTTCCCTCCTATACTTTCTCTCCAGGGTTACCCCTCACCAGCTTGCATCCAACTTGTATTCATCTT
>DXDE01000084.1 GCA_019115615.1 Candidatus Agathobaculum merdavium
TTTGGCCGCAATTATGGAAAAGCGTCACTTGCCATGGGCGGCATACAAAACAACATGGAGCAAAAAGGAGAATAAACAATGCAGGCAATCATGGAAACCTTGTTTGATATCGTCTATCTTGTTTCAGTTATTACCATCGGACTTATGATGATCCGTGGCAGCAAAGGAAACCGCCAGTTCCGTTTATTTGGTTGTATGGCGGTGGTGTTGGGCGCAGGCGATGCGTTCCATCTGATTCCCCGCGCGTACGCCCTGTGCACCACAGGGCTTGAAAACTACACGGTTGCCCTAGGGCTGGGCAAATGTATCACCTCCATCACCATGACAATTTTCTATGTCCTACTCTACTATGTATGGCGGCAGCGTTACCACATCGACGGACGCAATGGTTTAACCGCTGCGGTGTACATTTTGGCTGGTCTGCGGATTCTTTTATGTATGATGCCGCAAAACCAATGGCTCAGCGCGGACGCCCCTCTCTCTTGGGGCATCTACCGCAACATTCCCTTCACCCTGCTTGGTCTTCTGATTATCGCACTGTTCTACCACAGCACAAAGAAGCATGGAGACCGCGCATTTCGGTGGATATGGCTGACCATTGTGCTGAGCTTCGGCTTTTACATTCCCGTCGTTCTCTGGGCTGACACAGTTCCCATGATTGGAACGCTGATGATCCCTAAAACATGCGCTTATGTATGGACAGTGCTGATCGGGTATTTCGCCATGAAACAGGAATGTAGAAAATAATAAACTATTCCAAGTGAATATATATTCAACAAAAAGGGCGGATACTGCAAGCAGTATCCGCCCTTTTATTCATCAAAACAACTTAAAGCTTCGCCAGTTCCTGCGCGATCAGCTTATTGATGATCTGCGGGTTACCCTGACCCTTGGAGGCCTTCATGCACTGGCCTACCAGGAAGCCGGTGACGTTCTTGCCAGCCTTAAAGTCCGCAACGGCCTTTTCGTTCTTTGCGATCACGTCCTGCACAATGGCAAGAATTGCGCCCTCGTCGGAAACCTGCTTGAGGCCCATGCGCTCGACGATCGCTTCCACCGTCTCATCGGTCTCAAACATGCTCGGCAACACCTTCTTGCCTGCGTTGCCCGAAATCGTGCCTGCTTCGATCAACTTAACCAGATCAACCAGCTTGTCTGCGGTCAGCTTGGTGTCAGGCAACTCAACACCCTTGTCATTGAGGTACTTGGAAATATCGGACAGGATCCAGTTTGCCGCCGCCTTAGGCTTGACCTTCTTTGCAGCCGCATCGAGCAGCTCCGCCTTGGCGAAGTTGTCCGAAATCAGACGCGCTTCCATGGCGGTCATGCCGTACTCATTCAGATAGCGCTCGTAACGGGTAATCGGCAGCTCAGGGATTTCGCTCTCGATCTTCTTCATCCACTCGTCGTCGATCTCAACCGCGATCAGGTCCGGATCCGGGAAATAACGGTAGTCCTGCGCGTCCTCCTTGGTGCGCATGACCGTATTCTTCAGTTTCACATCGTCCCAGCGGCGGGTCTCCTGCTGGATTTCACCGCCGTTCTCGACAACTTCGATCTGGCGGGCAATCTCATAGTCGATCGCGCGCACAGCACCCGAGAAGGTGTTGATGTTCTTCATCTCAACACGCGTGCCAAACTCCTCCGAGCCTTCCGGACGAATGGATACGTTCACGTCGCAGCGGATCGAGCCTTCCTCCATCTTGCAGTCGCAGATGTCGAGATAAGACAGCGTGGTCTTGATCATTTCGAGGAATTCCTTTGCTTCCGCCGAAGAGTGCAGGTCGGGCTTGGTGACCATCTCGATCAGCGGCACGCCGCAGCGGTTGAAGTCAACGACCGTGCCGTCGATCTCGTCGTGCAGCAGCTTGCCCGCGTCCTCCTCAAAGTGGATGCGCTCCAGACGACAAGACTTCTTCTCACCGTCAACGTAGAAGAATACCTCGCCGTTTTCACAGATCGGCACATCGAACTGCGAAATCTGGTATGCCTTAGGCAGGTCAGGATAAAAGTAGTTCTTACGGTCAGCCTTGCACAGCTGGTTAACCGTGCAGCCGGTCGCGAGACCCATCTTGGCCGCGTAGTGTACCACCTGCTTATTCAGCACAGGCAGCGCGCCCGGCATACCGGTGCAGACCGGACAGGTGTGGGTATTGATCGGTGCGCCGAACGAAGTCGAGCAGGAGCAGTAGATCTTGCTCTTGGTGGACAGCTCCGCATGCACCTCAAGGCCGATGACAGCTTGATATTTCATTTGTCGTTTCCTCCCTTACAGTGCCGCGATGATGTTTTTCAGGCCGGATGCCTGCTCAAATGCAAGACCTGCGTCGAGCAGCTTCTGCTCGCCAAAGCGCGGCCCGATCAGCTGCATTCCGATCGGCATCTTGTCCGCGTCAAAACCGCAGGGCTGCACCAGACCCGGCAGACCTGCGATGTTGACCGATACCGTGCAAATATCGCCCGCGTACATCTCCAGCGGATTGGTGGTCTTGGAGCCCATTTCATAGGCCGTAGTGGGTGCAACCGGCGTCAGAATGACGTCGCACTTCTCAAAGGCGTTTGCAAACTCCTCGCGGATCTTGCGCTGCGCCGCGCGTGCCTTCTTGTAATAAGCGTCGTAGTAGCCGGAGGACAGCACATAGGTGCCCAGCATGATGCGGCGCTGTACCTCCGCACCGAAGCCCTCGGAACGGCTCTTGGTGTAAAGCGCAATCAGGTCGTCGCCCGCATTCGGAGTGCGGTAGCCGTACTTGACGCCGTCAAAGCGCGCCAGATTGGACGACGCCTCAGCCGACGACAGGATGTAGTACACCGGCAGCGCGTATTCGACCAGCGGCAGCGAAATCTCGAACACCTCCGCGCCGAGGTTCTTGTAAGTCTCGGCAGCGGCCAGCACGCTCTCGCGCACCGCGTCCGAAATGCCTGCGCCGAAATATTCCTTGGGCAGACCGATCTTCATGCCCTTGATATCCGCATTCAGATTTGCACGGGTCGAGCCTTCAAACGGAGTCTTGACCGAGGTCGAGTCATGCATCGGGTCATGACCGGTGATCGCGTCAAGCAACATCGCCACGTCCTCCACCGAGCGGCCGAACGGACCGATCTGGTCGAGCGAGGACGCAAATGCAATCAGGCCGTAACGGGACACTGCGCCATATGTCGGCTTGAGGCCAACCACGCCGCAGAAGGATGCCGGCTGACGGATCGAGCCGCCGGTATCCGAACCGAGCGACAGCGGAACTTCGCCAGACGCGACAACAGCCGCCGAACCGCCGGACGAGCCGCCCGGCACACGGTTCAAGCCGTGCGGGTTGTGGGTCGGGTGCGCCGCCGAGTTTTCGCAGGACGAACCCATTGCAAATTCGTCCATATTCGCCTTGCCGGTCATGACCACATCATGCGCGGCCAGCTTTTCGACCACCGTCGCATTGTACGGCGGCTTGAAGTTATACAGCATCTTGGATGCGCAGGTGGTCAGCGTACCCTTAGTGCAGATGTTGTCCTTCACGGCAACCGGGATGCCCGCCAGCGCGGACAGTTCTTCGCCCGCGGCGCGCTTCTTGTCCACTTCGGCCGCCTGTGCGAGCGCAGACTCCTCTGCAACCGTCACATAACCCTGCACCTTGTCCTCAACCGCTTTCGTGCGGGCGAAAACATCCTGTGCAAGCTCGACTGCGGAAATTTCCTTATCGGCGAGCATTTTGGAAAGCTCGGCCGCTGTTTTCTCAAAAAGTGCCATTATTTCCGTCCCCCCTTATTCTACCACGCGCGGCACGGCTACGCCGCCCGCCTGAAAGTCCGGCGCGTTCGGCTCAATGAGCTGATCGGGCGTGTACTCCTGCACGACTACGTCCTCATGGAACGCATTCTTGCGCTCGGTGTTGATCACGTCCGTGATGTCGCCCAGATCAAGCTCTGCCAGCTTGTCCACCATGCCGACGATGCCCTGCATGTCATCTGCGAGACGGTCGAAAATGCCGCCCGTCGAGTCCAGACGCGCAAGGGATGCGATGTGCTCAATTTCTTTTCTGGAAATTGCCATGTCAAAGTTCCTCCTGCTGTATCATATTTTTGAATTCTTCCTCTGTTAAGACCGGGATGCCAAGCTCGGCTGCTTTTTGCAGCTTGCTGCCCGCGTTTTCCCCGGCCACCACATAGCTTGTTTTCTTGGAAACCGACCCAGCCGCCTTGCCACCGAGCGACTCAATGAGGTCATTGATCTCCTTACGGGTATAAAGTGTCAAACTACCGGTAGCAACGATCGTTTTGCCGGCTAGCAGATCGCTTTTGGCGGTCTTTTCACCGATGAAGTTAACGCCCGCCGCACGCAGCTTTTCGATCAGTTCTTTTGACTGATCGAGTTCGCGCCATGCCGCAATACTCTCTGCGGTCGTCTGGCCGATATCGCGGATCTCGGTCATTTCTTCGACCGATGCCGCGAGCAGCGCGTCCAGACTGCCGAAATGATTCGACAGTATCTTGCCCGCCTTCTGCCCAACATGCCGGATGCCAAACGCAAACAGCAGTCGCGACAGGTCGCGCGTTTTGCTCGCCTCGATACCTCGCAGCAGGTTGTTTGCCCAGGTATCTACCTTTTTGCCGAGCGGCAGAAGCTGTTCCACGGTCAGATTATATAAATCGGCAGCGGATTTGACCAGCCCCGCGTCGATCAGCTTTTGCAGGTTGCCTTCGCCGCATCCGTCAATGTCCATCGCGTCGCGCGAGGCAAAGTGCATTAGATTACGCAGCAACTGCGCGGGGCACGCCGCGCCCGTGCAGCGGATAGCGGCTTCTTCCTCATCGTCATATACCGGCGCACCGCACACCGGACAGAACTTCGGCATTTCATACGGCTGCGCATCCACAGGACGCTTATCGAGCGCCACCCCGATGATCTCCGGGATGATCTCGCCTGCCTTGCGCACCGAAACCGTGTCCCCCACCCGCACATCAAGCTGACGGATGAAATCGCGGTTGTGCAGCGTCGCACGCGACACGGTCGTGCCTGCGAGCCGCACCGGTTCGAGCACCGCGTTGGGCGTTAAAACGCCCGTGCGCCCGACCGAAATGATGATATCCTTCAAAAGCGTCTGCTTGACCTCGGGCGGGTACTTGTACGCCGCCGCCCAGCGCGGGAATTTGGCTGTCGAGCCGAGCATCTGCCGCTGGGCAAACGAATTGACCTTAACCACCGCGCCGTCAATATCGAAATCCAATTCGCCGCGCGTCTCACCCATATTCTCGATTTCGCGCTGCACGTCCGCCGGGTCAGTATAGACCGGATAGCGCGGACTGACCGGAAAGCCAAGCGATTTCAAGAAATCCAGCGAATCCGTGTGGCTGGTCAGCGGCAGCTCGTCCGTATTCTGAATGTTGAAACAGAAAATAGACAGCTTTCGCTGTTTGGTGATCTTACTGTCCTTCTGCCGCAGCGAACCCGCAGCGGCGTTGCGCGGATTGGCGAGCAGCGGCTTTTCGTGCAGTTCCAGTTCGGCATTGAGCGCATCAAACACTGACTTTTTCATATACACCTCGCCGCGCACGATCAAATGCGGCGGCGCGTTTTCCAGCTTCTGCGGAATATCCTTGATCGTTTTGAGGTTCGTGGTCACATCCTCGCCGACCTGTCCATCACCACGTGTCGCGCCGCGCACAAATTCGCCATCGACGTATTCCAGCGCAACCGAAAGTCCGTCGATCTTGTACTCGACCACATATTCCGCCTGCCCGACCGCGCCTTCGACGCGGCCGTAAAACTCAGAAAGCTCATCAAAGGAAAACACATCCTGCAAGCTCTCGAGCGGATAGGCATGCGTGACCTTGGCAAACCGGCCGGATGCCGTGCCGCCAACGCGCTGCGTCGGGGAATCCGCATCTGCATATTCCGGATGGGCGGCTTCGAGTGCGCGCAGCTCGCGCTGCATCATATCGTATTCATAATCCGAAATCTCCGGTGCGTCTTCGTTATAATATTTTTCATTGTGATACCGCAGCTTTTCACGCAATGCGGTGATCTGCCCGAGGGCATCCATGCAAGCACCCCTTCACATTCCAATACAGAATATAGTATACCAAATTTTTGTCCTATTCGGAAGTATTATTTTCCGTTTTCCGACGAAATATCATAATCGCTGACCTCACCGAGTAATCCTGAACCCAGATCGTCAATATAGGTATATCTTTCAGGCACTGTACCAACAATCACAGTATCGGTCACCGGAAATGTTGAAACAATTTCCCGATCATCCCCACCGAGCGGCGTTAAGATACGAAAGCCCGCATGAATCTCAATAATGA
>DXDE01000085.1 GCA_019115615.1 Candidatus Agathobaculum merdavium
AAGGTACATCCGTGCATGGCCTGCTATCATTGCCTGGATAATAATACGCTGCGCTGCGTGCAGAACGATGACGGCGTTAACGAGATCATCGAAAAGTGCATCGCGGCGGACGGTATCGTACTCGCTTCGCCGGTCTACCACGGCGGCATCGCGGGCAGCATGAAGTGCATCATGGACCGCATCATGCTGGCGGCTTGCTGCGGCGAGAACCAGTTCCATCACAAAGTAGGTGCGGCACTGTGCACACTGCGCCGTTCGGGTGGTATGGAGACCTATCAGCAGCTGCTCGGCCTGATGGACGCAATGGAGATGGTGCTGGTCACCTCGGATTACTGGAACGCTGTGCACGGTGCTGATATCGGCGAGTGCAAGCAGGATATCGAGGGCGTTGAGGTCATCGAAAAGCTCGGCCGCAACATCGCGTGGATGCTCAAGGTGATCGATAAGGCTGGCATCGAGCCGCCTGAGACCCATCACCGCACCATGTTCAACTACATCCGATAATAGAAAAAAAGGGGAGGCTGCATGCCTTCCCTTTTATTTTCCAGCAGGGATCAATAACCAATATCTGAAAAAAAGCAGCGCTTTTTGGTGAATGTTCACAGAAATTTCACAGCCTGTAACCGATTTGACATTGCAGCCTTGTGCTTTTCCAGATACAATATATACATGGGGTAGTATATGTTGGAAAGGGATGGTACAAATGACTGTGGAACACGATATCCTGCAGGTCACGCCGCGCGTGGAAGCGCTCGCCGCGCTCTGCGCGCAGCATGACCGCATCGACGCGGCGCTGTATAAGGAATTCGACGTTAAGCGCGGCCTGCGCGACTTAAACGGCGAAGGCGTGCTGGCGGGCCTCACCAATGTGTCCGACATCATCTCGAAAAAAGAGGTGGACGGTAAGCTGGTGCCCTGCGACGGTGAGCTGTATTACCGCGGCATCAAGATCAACGATCTGGTGCACGGTTTTATGAAGGATGGCCGCAAAGGCTATGAAGAGGTCGCTTATCTGCTGTTGTTCGGCGAGCTGCCGGATGCCAAGCGTCTGAGCGATTTCAAAAACCTGCTCGCACAGGGGCGTACGCTGCCGACCAACTTTACGCGCGACGTCATCATGAAGGCGCCGACGCATGACATGATGAACAGCCTGTCGCGCAGCGTGCTGACGCTTGCGTCCTATGATAACAATGCGGACGAGATTTCGCTCCCCAATGTACTGCGTCAGTGCCTGATGCTGATTTCGGTGTTCCCGATGCTCGCGGTCTATTCGTATCACGCTTATAACCACTATGAGTGCGGCAACAGTATGTATATCCATTATCCGTCGGACAGCCTGTCGACTGCTTCGAACTTCCTGCGCATGCTGCGCCCGGATATGCAGTATACGCCGCTTGAGGCGAGCGTACTCGACCTTGCGCTTGTGCTGCACATGGAGCACGGCGGCGGCAATAACTCGTCGTTTACCACGCATGTGGTCACCTCGTCGGGCACGGACACCTATTCTGCGATCTCGGCGGCGCTTGGCTCGCTCAAAGGCCCTAAGCACGGCGGCGCGAACTACAAAGTCGTGCAGATGTTCGAGGACATGAAGAGAAATGTCACCGATCCGACCGACGAGGAAGCGGTGGCGGATTACCTTGCCAAGCTGCTGCGCCGCGAGGCGTTCGACCGCAAGGGCCTGATCTACGGCATGGGCCACGCGGTTTATTCGATTTCCGACCCCCGTGCCGAGGTGTTCAAATCCTTCGTAGGGCAGTTGGCACATGAAAAGGGAAGGGATGCGGATTTCGCGCTGTATTCGCTTGTTGCACGTCTTGCGCCCGAGGTGATTGCGCATGAACGCCATATCTATAAGGGCGTTTCTGCAAACGTTGATTTCTATTCCGGTTTTGTGTATTCCATGCTGGGGCTGCCGCCCGAGCTGTATACGCCGGTGTTCGCCATTGCGCGTATTGTGGGGTGGAGTGCACACCGGCTGGAAGAGTTGGTCAATACGGACAAGATCATCCGTCCGGCATATCGCTGCGTGCAGCCGGCGGTGGATTATATTTCGCTTAAGGATCGCTAAAAAAGATTTGGAGGTATGAATATGAAAAAGATCGGTTTTATTGGTGTGGGCGTTATGGGGCGCTCGATGGTCAAAAACCTGCTGAAAGCGGGCTATGAGGTTGCGATATATTCGCGCACCAAATCCAAGCTGGCGGATTTCTTGGCAGAGAACGATGTTACGTGGTGCGACACGGCGGCAGAGTGCGCCAAGGGGCGCGACGCGGTGATCACCATGGTTGGTTATCCCAAGGACGTTGAGCAGGTCTATTTCGGTCAGGAGGGCATCCTTGCCGCGGCGGATGCCGGTACTTATGTGATTGACATGACGACGACTGATCCGAAGCTATCCGTGCGTATTTATGACGAGGGCAAGGCTGGTGGCTTGCACACGCTGGATGCGCCGGTTTCGGGCGGTGACACGGGCGCGAAAAACGGCACGCTGTCCATTATGGTCGGCGGTGACGAGGCGGATTTTGAAGCCTGCCTGCCGCTCTTTGAGGCAATGGGCAAGCAGATTGTATACGAAGGCCCGGCGGGCGCAGGCCAACACACCAAGATGGCCAACCAGATCGCAATCGCGGGTACAATCGCGGGCGTGAGCGAAGCGCTGGCCTATGCCGAGCGTGCCGGACTGGATACGCAGAAGATGCTGGACAGCATTTCTAAGGGCGCTGCCGGTTCGTGGCAGATGGAGAACCTGATGCCCAAGATGATGCGCGAGGATTACGCGCCCGGTTTCTTCCTCAAGCATTTCATCAAGGATATGAAGATCGCGCAGGGGCAGGGCTTTGGTTCGCTGCCTGTGCTCGAGCGGGTGTGCACGATGTATGGCGACCTTGAGGCCGAGGGCATGGGCGATCTTGGCACGCAGGCGCTGATCCGGTATTACCGCGGTACAGACAAGTAAACATATAGAAAATAGGTATGTAAAAAAGCTGCTGGGAACTTCTCAGCAGCTTTTTCATTTTTCCATCAAGGTATTGTTTTGAATCGTTATAGCAGTCCGTCGTCTATTCTGCTTTTCAGTCCCAAGACTTTTTCCTCAATGCTATGGATTACTTCCAAAAAGCTATCATCACTCTTGCCGGTTGGATCATCCAGCCCCCAGTCCTCACGGTATCGGCAAGGTAACGATGGACAGGATACATTGCATCCCATGG
>DXDE01000086.1 GCA_019115615.1 Candidatus Agathobaculum merdavium
GTCAGGCGGCAGGGATCGAGCGCGGGAAAGGCTTCCTCGGTCAGCGGCGTAAAGCCCGTGCGCCGTCCGACGTATTCGCGCAGCTCGCCGCAGGCTTCGGCGGCGCGGCGGTAGGTGTCGCGCCCGGGGCCTTCGGTATAGGCGCGGGCGAGGTCGATGGAAGCCATGATCGGATAAGACGGGCTGGAGGTGCCGAACAGCGCGGTGTATTCGCGCAGCGCGCGCCTGTCTGCATCTGCGCCGCACAAAACGACCGCGCCCTGCCCCAGGCAGGGGAGCGTTTTGTGCATGGAAAGCACGGCCATATCCGCCCCCTCCGCGATGGGCGCGGGCAGGCCGACCGCCGGAAAATGCGCGCCGTGCGCGGCGTCCACCAGCAGGCGCTTGCCGAAGGCGCGGCACAGATCGGCCAGTTCGGGGAGCGCGCGGCGCACGCCGTAATAGGTCGGCGAGGTGACCAGCACCGCCTGAACGTCCGGATGGTCGATGAGCGCGCGCTCGACCGTCTCTTTGGGCAGCTCGCCGGATACCGCGAACGGCTCGATCAGCGGCGCTGAGACAAAATACGGCGTGATATCCAGCAGCGCGCACGCATGGCAGACCGATTTGTGGCATTCCCTGTCGAGCAGTACGCTTCCGCCCTTGCCCACGGCGGCGGCGAGCATGGCCAAAATGCCCTGCGTCGATCCGCCGGTGAGAAAAAAGCAGTCGGACGCGCCGAAATAGAGCGCCGCCGCGACCTCCGCATCGCGGATGGGGCCGTCGCCCAGATACAGGTTGCCCGTGCCGTAGGTTTCGGTGAAGTCGATGGCAAAAATCTCAGCGTAGGTATTGAACAGCGGCTCGCCCTTGTGGCCCGGCATGTGAAAGCGCGCGGAGTCGCCCGTGGCGAGCAGCTGCAGCGCGTGGAACAGCGGCGCGTTTGTAAACGGCAGCAGCCGGTTGATCTGCCGGAAATTCGGCTGGGCGCGCTGAGATGGTTGCTTGCGTCGGGGCATGGGCGCGGCCTCCCTTCGGATGGATATCGGTATGATGTCCTAGTATACCACACGGGGCCGCGAAGTTGCAAACTTTGCAGATGTCGGCCGCGCGGCGCATTTCCTGCGGAGACGCGGCGAAACCGCAGCAAATCTCTGTCCATAATGTGCATACATTCGTCTTTTCCAGATGGAATTTTGGTTTATATTCCTGTAGTAAATTATCCTGCCGTATATTATAATGGATATTGCATTCCTATAAGGAACAGCACGCTGATTATTGAAAGGCAGGTAACTATCACTATGGCTGACAATCGTATTTACAACTTCTCCGCCGGCCCGTCCATGCTTCCGGTTCCCGTACTCGAGCGATGTGCGTCCGAAATGCTGAACTACAAGGGCTCAGGTATGTCCGTCATGGAGATGAGTCACCGCTCCAAGGTATACGACGGCATCATCAAGGAGACCGAGGCGGCCATGCGCCGCGTGCTCTCCATTCCGGAGAATTACAAGGTCCTGTTCCTGCAGGGCGGCGCAACGACGCAGTTCGCGGCCATCCCGATGAACCTGATGAAGACCGGCAAGGCGGACTATGCAATCACCGGCAACTTCGCCAATAATGCCTACAAGGAAGCCGTCAAGTTCGGCGACATCCACGTTGCCTTCTCCTCCAAGGAGGGCAATTTCGACCGCGTGCCGACGCAGGCTGAGCTGGATATCCGTCCGGACGCGGATTACTTCTACATCTGCGCGAACAACACCATCTACGGCACCGAATGGCAGTATGACCCCGAGACCCCGGCGGGCGTGCCGCTGGTGGCCGACATGTCCTCCAATATCCTCTCCAAGCCGGTTGACGTTTCCAAGTACGGCGTGATCTACGCGGGCGCGCAGAAGAACATGGGTCCCGCAGGCGTGACGGTCGTCATCGTGCGCGAGGATCTGCTGGGCAATTACCCGCTCGAAAAGTACCCGGTCATGCTGGACTGGAAGACCATGGCCGACAAGGAATCCATGTACAACACGCCCCCCACGTACGGCATCTACGTGCTCGGCCTCGTGCTCGAGTGGGTCGAGCAGATGGGCGGCGTCAAGGCGATGCAGGAGCTGGCCGAAAAGCGCTCCGGCATGCTGTATGACTACCTCGACAGTCAGGACTTCTACAAGGCAGTCGCGGAAAAGGCTTCCCGCAGCCACATGAATGTCACCTTCCGCACCGGCAATGACGAGCTGGACGCGAAGTTTGCCAAGGAATCCGCGGCGGCGGGCATGTCCAACCTCAAGGGCCACCGTTCGGTCGGCGGCATGCGCGCTTCGATCTACAATGCAATGCCGGTTGAGGGCGTTGAGTACCTGATCGACTTTATGAAGAAGTTCGCGGCGGAAAACGCGTAAAATGCTTATAGGGGGTACCCAGTCCCCCCTTCGCTCTTACCGAGCGACACACAAGATAAGAGGAGTGCTTCCCATGTATAACGTAAAGCTTTATAATAAGATTTCCAAGGTCGGCCTCGATAAGCTCGATCCGGCCAAGTACACCTGCGCGGAGGATTTTGAGGACTACGACGCGGTGCTCGTCCGTTCGGCCAAGCTGCACGACGTCGAGTTCCCGAAGAACCTCAAGTGCATTGCGCGTGCGGGCGCGGGCGTCAACAACATCCCGCTCGAGCGCTGCGCGCAGGAAGGCATCGTTGTATTCAACACGCCGGGCGCAAACGCCAACGCCGTTAAGGAGCTGGTTGTGTGCGCGCTGATGCTCGCATCCCGCAAGATCGTGCAGGGCGCGAACTGGGTACAGTCGCTCGCCGGCACGCCGGACATCGGCCCGGCTGCGGAAAAGGGCAAGGTGACCTATGCCGGCCCGGAAATCGCGGGCAAGAAGCTCGGCATCATCGGCCTGGGCGCGATCGGCGTCAAGGTTGCGAACGCTGCGGTCGGTCTGGATATGGAGGTCTGGGGCTATGACCCGTACCTGTCGGTCGACGGCGCGCTGGCGCTGTCCCGCTCGGTCAAGCACGTCACCGAGCTGGACCAGATTTTCGCAAACTGCGACTATATCACCATCCATGTCCCGCTGACCCCGGAGACCAAGAACACCATCTGCGCCGAGACCATCGCCAAGATGAAGGACGGCGTGCGCATCATCAACCTCGCGCGCGGCGAGCTGGTCGACACCAAGGCCATGGCTGAGGCGCTCGAGAGCGGCAAGGTCGCTTCTTACGTCTCCGACTTCGCTTCCGACGAGATCCTTGCCCAGCCGAACGCCATCACCCTGCCGCACCTCGGCGCGTCCACCCCGGAGAGCGAGGACAACTGCGCGATGATGGCTGTCAAGGAGATCTCCGACTTCCTCGAGACCGGCACCATCCGCAATTCGGTCAACTTCCCGAACCTCAAGGTACCGTACGAGGGCGGCTACCGCATCTGCATGATCCACAAGAACATCCCGAACATGATCGCATCGATCACCGGCGCGGTGCGCTGCAACATCGAGAACATGGGCAACCGCTCCAAGGGCGACTTTGCCTACACGATCGTCGACACCGCCGAGGCCCCGACCGAGGCCAACCTCGATGAGCTGCGCGCGATCGACGGTATGATCTCCGTCCGCGCCCTCTAAGCCATATACAGCATAAAAAAATGCCTTCCGCATCCGCGGAAGGCATTTTTGTTTGGATATCAGTCGTAAATGGACTCTACATCCCAATCGATGATGGTGCCGGTCGAAGCGTTGATGGTGAATTCATACTCCATGCTGTTATAGATGATCTTTCCTTCGTATTCCCAGCGGCCATCGTCAAAATCCAGCTTGAACTCATAGATGTTCGCCGTGCTTGCGCCCGGTACCTTGGCCAGCGCGATTTCCTTGGCGCGCGCCTCGGTGATGGTTGCCGTCTGGCTGCCGCTATTGCCGCCCGTCGACGGGGCATAGCCCTCTGCATCGTAGTCATAGCTTACGATCTTGCCGGTCGTAGCGTCGATCTCGTAGTCATACTCCAGATAGCCCGTGCCGGAACGGTAGATGAACTCGATCTCATAAACCTTGCGGCCGTCGTCCCAATCCGACTTCGCCTTGACAAAGGTCACCTGCGAGGCGGTTTTGCCTGCATGATTCAGCGCCGTCTGCTTGGCCTGCTCGAGCGTTACCGCACCGGTCGTGCTGCCGGTATTGCCGGTATTGCCCGTGCCGCCGGACGAATTGCCGGTGTCAAAATCGGTCACACCGCTGCCGCCATTGCTGTCAGAAAGCAGCACGGTCTGCGTATTCTCATTCCAGGAAATCGTCTTGCCCATGATCTCGCCGATCGCGCGGATGGGCAGATAGATCGAGCCGTTATACAGCACAGGCTCCACCTTGTTGCCCTGCTCATCGTAGAAGGTGCGCGCCGTGCCGTCAATGACGATGGTATAACCCGGCTCCACACTCAGCGTGACATTTTTCACAACTGCATTCTGATCCAGCGCACCGGTTGCATCGGGCGTAACACGTACGCCGCCGATGGTAGCCGTATAAGTGGCCTCATCCCAGTTCACGTTTTTGTCCATCAGCTCGCCGATCGAACGGATCGGCACATAGGTGGTATCCAGATAGCTGAGCGGATGCACTTCCTGTCCGTCCACGTTGAAGAAAATGCGCTCCACACCGTCGATCTTCACCGTAATATCCGGACGAAGCTGTGCCGAAGCGTTATATGATCCCGGGCCTACCGCCCCTGCCGCACCACACAGCAATGCAGCCAATGCCACTGTACAAACCAACTTTTTCATCTTCATGTCCTCCTTTTTTGCTTTTCTGTCGGTTAATCAAATACGGATTCTGCTTCCCACTCCTGAATCGCGCCGCTGTATGCGTCGATTTCAAAATCATACTCCATGCCGTCGTAAATGATTTTGCCTTCGTATCTCAGCTTGCCGTCATCGCGGTCAAGGTTCAGGCGAATGTCATTCTCGGTCGCGCCCGGCACCTTGGCAAGCGCGATCTTTTTCACTTCGTCCTCAGTCTTGGTATCTGTGGTCGTGGACTGCGTGCCGCTGTATCCTTCCGCATCATGGTCATAGCTGCGGATCTCTCCGGTCGACGCGTCGATCTCATAATCATACTCGGTATTCGTCGAAGCGACATAGAACTCTACGTCGTAAACGGAAACGCCGTCATCGCGGTCGGCCTTGACTTGCAGATAAGCGGTATCCGCCTCCTTGACGCCCGCGTGGTCAAGCGCAATCTGCTTGGCTCCCGCTTCGTCAACGCTGCCGGCCGCACTGGCCGTGCCGGTCGTGCCGGTCTGGGTGGCCGTGTCACCGGTCTGGCCGTCGCCGTACAGCGCCGGCTCGCTCTGTGATTCGATCACCGCGCCGGTCAGCGCGTCGATCGCGTAGGTGTAATGCGTGCCGTCCACGACAAATTCAACGTCGTAGTACGCTGTGCCGTTCTTATCGTCCAGCTCGGTCTGCGCAAACGTTGCATTCTCTTTGCTCACCTGCGCGGCAGTAACCGCCATGTTTTCCGCCGCTTCCGTGCCAATATAGCTCATCTGCGTACCGCCCTGCACCGTCTGTGAGCAGCCTGCAAGCATCGCGGCGAGTGCCGCCACAGCTGCATATATCGTAAGATGTTTTTTCATCTCGTCACTTCCTTTCCTTGACTGTGCCTTTATCATACCAGAGCAAAATTAAAAATCCATTAAAAGAGTAGAACTTTTGGAAAATTTTTTTGGGCGGCGTGGAGCATGCCCCGCGCCGCCCGGATCGTCTCTTTATGCCTGCTCTGTCGGGAAACGGAAGGTAAAACAGCTGCCCTTGCCGAGCGCGCTGGTAAGCGACACCGTACCGCCGTGCAGCGCGGCAATCTGCCGCACCATCGGCAGCCCCAGCCCCGCGCCGTTCTCGCCGCTGCGCGACGCGTCAGCCTGATAGAACCGCTGCCAGATCTTATCCTGCAGGTCTGCGGGGATGCCCGCGCCGTCGTCCCGCACGGACAGCACCGCATCCGCGCCATCCCGCCGCAGCGTCACCCAGATATGCCCGCCGCCGTACCGCACGGCGTTATTCAGCAGGTTCTGCAGCAGGCGACTGACCAGCGTTACATCGAAATCCGCCTCGATATCCGGCTGGATGTCGGTCTGGAGCACTGCGTCCGCCGTTGGCGTCTCCTCGCAGATCACTTCGGTGAGCGCGCTCAGGTCGGCGCGCTCGAAGGCGGCGCGCTGCGTGCCCTGTTCGAGCCGGGTCATCTGCAAAAGCTGTGCGATCAGCCCGGACATGCGCCGCGCCTGCCGCTCGATCACCTCAACCGCCTGCGCGTACTGTTCCGGGGTCTCGGCGTGCCGCCGCGCGTCCTCGCACTGGGCAAGGATGACCGCCGTCGGCGTGCGCAGCTCGTGCGACGCATCCGAGGTGAACTGCTTTTCGGCTTCGAACGAGGTTTCCAGCCGCGCGAACATGCCGTCGAAGGCCTGCCCAAGGCGGCTGATCTCATCCCGGCCGGGCGGCAGGCCGATACGGCGCGACAAATCGCGCCCTTCGCCGATCGTCTCGGCGGCGCTTATGATGCGGTCGATCGGCCGGAAGGTAGACCGCGCGATCAGGTATGCGCCCACGCCGCTGACAACCACCATCAGCGGCAGCAGCAGCAGGGCGATGCCGGTCAAATCGTCGAGCACGTCGGCCACATCGGGCGCGGCGATGATGCCGCGCACCCACACGCCGTCCTCCCAGCTGAAGGGCAGGTGCAGGTCAAGCACATAGAAATCGCCGTTTTCCCCCTCGACCGGACGGGATATGCCGTTTTCAAACGCCACGCCCTCCGGAAAGCCGAGCGGCAGCTGTCCGGCGAGCAATGCGCCGGCATCGCTGTACACGGTCGTATACACGCCGTTCTGCGTGAATGAAAAGCCCTCTGCAAAGGTCAGGCTGCCGTTTTCCTTGGAAATACCGCTGATATTGCTCTGCACCACCGAGATGAGCTGGTCATAGGCGTTTTCAGTCACGACATCGCGGCTGACCGCGACCATGCACACCAGCACCAGTGCCGTCAGCAGGAACATGAGCAGCGTGATCCACAGGGTCAGCCTTAATTTGACGGAAAACCGCTTCACGTTTCCTCCTTCAATATCCAGCCCGCGCCGCGCACCGTATGCAGCAGCTTTTTGTCAAAGCCGTTGTCAATCTTGCGGCGCAGATAGGTGATATACACGTCGACCACATTCGACCCACCCGCGTAGTCATAGTTCCAGACATGGTCCTCCAGCTGCGCACGCGACACGACCGCGCCCTGATGCTGCATCAGATACTGCAAAATCGCATATTCCTTAGCCGACAGGCGGATCTCCTGCCCGGCGCGCGTGACCGTATGGCTCGCGGTGTCAACCGTGAGATCGGCAAGCTGGAGCACGCTGGTTTTCTGCGTGCCGTATTTGCGGGTCGCCGCGCGGATACGGGCGAGCAGCTCGTCAAAGTCGAAGGGTTTGACCAGATAATCGTCCGCGCCGAGGTCAAGCCCCTCGATGCGGTCCTGCACGCTGTCGCGCGCGGTCAGGAAGATGACCGGCACGGCGCTGCCTTTTTCCCGCACCCACCGCAACACGGCGTGCCCGTCCTTTTTCGGCATCATAATATCCAGCAGCAGACAGTCATACTCCGCGCCCAGCAGGTAGTCGAGCGCTTCTTCGCCATCAAAACACGCATCAACGCTGTACCCTGCGCGCTCGAGCGTGCGGCAGATCAGCCGGTTGAGGTCGCGCTCGTCCTCGGCGACCAAAATACGCATGGTTTTTCCCTCCTCCTGCCGTTACGGCAGATAGTCCATCAGATAATAAACGCGCTCGCGCGTCCATTCATAGCCGGTCAGGCTGCGCACCATCGGCTCCATGCTGCCGCCCGACACCTCGCTGCCCGCTTTGTCGATCGCAGCTTCCTTGTCGACGATCCAGTCGACCTGCTCCTCGGTCAGCGCATCGAAGTCGCTTTCCTGCATCGCATCTTCCAAATGCCCCCACAGCACATTGATCTCATCGTCCCACAGCTTGAACAGCTCCCCGCTGTACCGGTTCAATTCGGACTGGTCGCGCGCGTTGTCAAACAGTGTTTCCAACTGCGCGGACTGCGCCTCGACCCGTGTAAGCTCTGCTTCGGCCTGCCGCCGCACGTCGGATCCGCTATCCTGCGCCTGCTCGGCCTGCTGCGCGGCAGCCTCCGCCTGTGCGCGCTCCTGCTCGGCCTGCACACGATCCTGTTCAGCCTGCGCGGCATCGGCCTGCGCCTCTTCGAGCTGCTCCTGCGCCTCGGCAATGTCGGCCTGCGCCTGTTCCAGCTGCTCCTGCGCTGCCTGCAATTCATCCTGCTGCGCCCTGCGGTCGCGCGCAAGCATCACCCCGCCGACCGCCGCACCAACCACCGCCACGATCGCCACCACAGCGACCGCGATCACGACGCCGCGCGTTTTTCTCCGCGGCGGCGCATCTGCCGGCTCCGGTGCGGATGGCTGCGGTTCCGGCTGCTCGGGCAAGCGGCGCACCTGCGCCCCGCAATATCGGCAGAACACACTGCTCTCTTTGATTTCTTTTCCGCAATTTCTGCAATACATGCGTTTCACCCGCCCCTTACATGCTGTTCGTACCCCTATATTCTGATTGTATCGTGCACAGGGAGAAAATGCAACACCGGACGGGAAAATCCACACGTCCGGCGCACTTGCTTCGGTTTTCCGCCCGCAAATCCGGGCTGCCATGCGGCGGGATTTGACGAAAGCCGCCGCACGCGTCTATAATAGAAGCAGAAAGAAAATCCAACCGGAAAGAAGAACGATATCGTGAAAAAACCACCTGTTACCGGGCGCTGTTCTACGTTTTGGGGTTGCTGATCCTCGCGCTCGGTCTGACACTCAACACCAAGGCCGGGCTGGGGGTTTCCCCGATCATCTCGGTTTCGTACAGCGTCTCCCAGATCTTTTCGCTCAACTTTGGCGACACCACGCTTGTGCTGTACTGCATTTTCGTGCTGGTCGAGCTGGTGCTGCATCTGACGCACGGGCGCGCAGGGGAGGGCGCACCCGGCAGCCGCCGTCTGACGCTGCTGCTGGATGTGCTCCAGATCCCGCTCAGCCTGATTTTTACGCGGTTCCTCAACCTGTTTGTCGCGCTGCTGCCGGACTTCTCCGGCAGTGCAGACAGTCTGTCCCAGCTGCCCGCCCGGCTGGCCGTGCTGCTGCTGGCGATCGTATGCACCGGGGTAGGGGCGGCAATGTCGCTTTCCATGCGGCTGGTGCCCAATCCGGGCGACGGCATCGTGCAGGCGATCGCGGACTGCATCGGCAAAAGCGTCGGCTTTACCAAAAACTGCTTCGACCTTGTCAATATCACCATCACGATCACGCTCAGCCTGTGCCTTGCCGGGCAGCTGGTCGGCGTGGGGATCGGCACCGTCGTGGCGGTGATCGGCGTGGGGCGTGTCATCGCGCTGTTCCACCATCTGACAGGGAAGCGGATAGGCGGATTATCCGGCCTGACGGCCGCAAGGGCGTAGGGCGCGCGATCATCCATCCAAATAAAACCCCGTCTTTTCTGACGAAAAGACGGGGTTTTTCCACTTTACAGATGGTTTTATTGGATTCATTGACCGCAGATCAGGCCGTCGTCCGCGATTTTTCCCTCCAGCAGCAGGATATCCCTTGGACGGACGGATAATCTGACCATGTCCCCGCATGTCAGCCTTCGGCAAGCCGATTTGCCGACCGCCCAGCACATGGTATGCTTTGCGCCGATCGGCTGCACAAACACCAGCGCATCAATCGGACCTTCCACGATCTGGGTCACCACAGCGTCAAAACTGTTTTCCCCGTCTTCCTGCGTGATGAAATGCGCGTGTATGCCTACCGCTGAAAAATTTCTGTCGGCAGGAAATGACGCGGAAAGCGTGATATTCCATGCCGGAACGAATATTTTCCCATTGCCTGCGGCATGCGCATATGCGATATTTTTGCAGCCGGTCAGCAGGGCGGTCTGCACTGTTCCGGGATTATGGAACAGCTCGCTGCGTTTTCCCGCCCGGTCTATGTACCCATGATTATAGACCAGGACACAGTCGCACATATGATAGATCTCATCCCTGCTGTGCGAAACCATCAGCACCGGCCCGTCAAAATTGCGGGCAAGCTGCAGCACTTCCCGCTCTGTTTGCCAGCGCAGATGGCTGTCCAGCGCGGAAAAAGGCTCATCCAGCATAAAGATCTCAGGCTGGTTGACCAGCATGCGCGCCAATGCCGTGCGCTGCTTCTGCCCACCGGACAACTGTGCGGGGCGTCTGTCCGCCAGATCTTTCAGCTGCATTTTTTCCAGCATTTCATTTGCCTTGGCCAGCTGCGACCGCTTGTCCAGACCGCTGTGCCGCAATCCGGTCAACACATTCTGCATGACCGTCATGTTCGGAAACAGGGCATATTCCTGAAAAAGTAGCCCGGTTTTCCTCTCCTGCGGCGATAAGTTGATCCGTTTTCTGCTGTCGAACAAAACCCGACCGTTGAGCAAGATATGTCCGCTATCCGGCGTTACGATACCGGCGATACAACGCAAGGTCATACTTTTCCCACAGCCGGATGCGCCAAGCAGCCCGACGACCTCCTTTTCGGATTCAAAGGCTACCTGCAGCCGGAATGTGCCGAAATCCTTCTTGATATCCACGATCAGCCCCATGTGTCTCGCTCCATCTGCCTGTTTTTCTTTTTCCGTTCCCGCTGTTCCAGCATATTCACCAAAACCAGCACCACAGTGGAAATGATCAGGTTCACCACGATCCACCGCATGGCCAGCGCCTCATTGTCCGTCCGCCAAAGCTGGTATACCGTTGTGGAAATGGTCGCTGTTTTGCCCGGCGTATATCCCACGATCATGCTTGTTGCGCCGTATTCGCCCAGCGCCCGCGCAAAGGCGAGCACGGTTCCCGCGAGGATGCCCTGCCGGCATGCCGGCATGGTGATCCGCCAAAAGATATACCGTTCGGACAGGCCAAGCGTCTGTGCGGAATACCGTAGGGTCTGGTCGAAGGATTCAAAGGCGCCGCGCGCCGTCCGATACATTAGCGGAAAAGATACCACCGCGGCCGCCAGAATACCGCCATACCATTCCATGGGAATTTTGAACTGGAATGTTTCCAGCAGCCATTTGCCGGCCGGCCGTTTGGTTCCAAAAATGCACAGGAGGAAGTATCCCACTACCGTTGGCGGCAATACCAGCGGCAGGGTCAGGAACACATCCAGCACGCCTTTGACCCAGCGCGGCAGCCGGCAGATGCGATGCGCTGCAAAAATCCCTGTAAAGAAAACGATCACCGTAGCGAAAAAAGCGATCCGCAGCGAATTATACAGCGGAAACCAATCCACTTCCTATCCTCCTTCTGTGTGCGTCACTTTGCCACAGCGGACGAAAAACCGATCTCTTCAAACACCTTCATCGCGGCATCGTCCTGCAAATAATCCAGAAAAGCCTGTGCCTGCTCCGCATGCGCAGAATTTTTCAGCAGCGCAGCGGGATAAATGACCTGGCTGCACATATCCTCCGACGCCTGCGCCACGATGGTCAGGCCGGCCGAATTGGCGTCGGTCGCATACACGATACCGCAGTCCACCGCGCCTTCCGCCACCTGTGTGGTCACTTCCTTGACGTTGGAACCATAGGTGATCTTGCTTTCACTCTCCAGCTTGTCCATCAGGCCAAGACCCTGCAGGATTTCCTCGGAATACTGGCCCACCGGCACGTCATCATTGCCTAGTGCGATCAGATTGCATTTGTCCCCGATCTCCTCGAAGGACGTGATGCCGGCAGGGTTGCCCTCCGGCACAACCAGCACGACCTTGTTTTCCAGCAGGTCGATTCTGGTCTCCGGATCGATGTAATCCAGCCCGTCCGGGTTCTTTTCGGCATCCTGCGTTGCGTCCAGCTGGTTCATCTGCTTCTGCGCGGCGGAAATGAAAATATCGCACTCCGCGCCTTCCTCGATCTGCGTTTTCAGCGTGCCGGAAGAATCAAAGTTGAAAACCAGCGATACCTCCGGGGCGACTTCCTTATACTGCTCCGCGATCTCATTCAGCGCCTCGGTCAGCGACGCCGCTGCGAAAACCGTCAGCTCGACCGGCTGCTCCGCCGTATCCTGCGCAGCGTCCGGCGCCGTATCCGCGCTGTCTTTGCCCGTGCTGCCGCATCCGCACAGCACACCGCCCAGCATCAGGCCTGCCAGCCCAAAAGATAACCCTCGTTTCAGCATGTTTTTCATTGCTATTTCTCCTTTTCAGTGTTGTTTTCCGCTATTCTCAATCGAGATAGCGCATCTATATAAAAGAGGCCAAACGACCTCTTTTATTTCAAATTTACTGCTGCGGCATATCCCAGTTGAAGTATTTCCAGTATGGCTCTGCCGCGCGCGCCTTAAAGTCGGCGATCGATGCTTCGTCCCATTCGTAAGTACCCTTACCGGTTACCTGTCCCAATTCTCCCTTTTCCACATGGCTGCATACGAACGGCAATGCCTCCTTGGCATCACACAGATCGGGCAGCAGATAGTTTTCTACATTCTGTACCTTGTCCAGACCAAACGCGTCCTGATGCTCGAGCAGGCCGACCGAGGTATAACGCGGCATAAAGCTGTACATCAGCGCCTTGTCGATATCACGCGGATCTGCCAGACCGCGGTCGATCATGTAATACGCCTCGCGCACCAGCGCATGCTGCAGACGGTTTGCAATAAACCCGGGCGCGCTCTTCTTCATCACGCATACCTTGCGGCCGCAGCTCTCCAGCATATCGTATGCCGTCTGCACCGCGTCGTCGCTGGTAATGGCCGCACGGACGAGTTCCACAAAGGGGACCAGATGCGGCGGCAGGAAGGGATGCGCGACGACCAGCTTCTCCGGGCAGGTCTTTAGGCCTGCGTTCAGGGTTTCGGGCGACATAGCCGACGTCGTGGAAACGATGACCTTGAAGCAGCCGCAATGCTTTTCGATCTGCTCATAGATCGAATACTTTACATTCTTGTCCTCAAATGCGCACTCAAAAATCAGCTCCGCATCCGCAAGCTCGTCATAATCGAGCGTGATATGTAAATATTTCTCGCAAACAGAAGTTTGTTCTGCCGTCACCAGACCGCGCCCCTGCAGCACGCGATAAAGCTCCAGCCAGCTTTCCTTGGCTTTGACCGCCAACTCGTCGCTGATCGCGAGCATGGTCGTATCGTATCCATTGCCCGTGAACAACGCTGCCAGACTGACGCCGATCGCACCGGTACCGATAATGGCGATTTTCTGCTTTGCTTGTTTGTTCATTGTCATTGCTCCTTTCAATCCTTTAATCGCCTGATGCCTTTTGGGCCTTCATTATAGATAACAGCTGGCTGAGGTGTTCCTCCACCGCCTGCTGTAATCCATCCACGTCGCACGCCTTCAGTCGGTCCAGGATTGTCCGGTGTCTTGCGGCAAGGAATTGCAGATTCCGGTTTGCCAGGCTGGTGCCGACAAACAGCCATTGCTTGATATGGCATTGCTCCCACAGGCGGCACAGCAAGTCATTGCCCGACGCCTGAATGATCAGATCATGGAACTGCGCGTCATAGCGGACATATTGCTCCACGTCCTGTACCCTTGCTGCCTCTTCCATCAGAAACAGCGCCTGTTCGACCTGCTCCATCTGGGTCGGCGTGATTTGACGCGCCGCCTGCTGCACGGCCAGGATTTCCAGCGCGCCGCGCACCTGATAGAAGTTTTCGATCTCCTCGACCGTCACCTTCTTGACATAGGTTCCGCAATACGGGATCTGTTCGATCAGCCCGCTGAATTCCAGCTGCCGGATCGCTTCCCGCACGGGCGCCTGCGACACCCCCAAACGATGCGCGATCTGTGTTTCCACGATACGGTCGCCCGGCTGCAGATCGCCATGCAGGATAGATTTCTTAATATATTGGCTGACCTGGTCATGTAACAGGCGCCTTGAAAGTTTATCGTTCGATCTCATGTTTTTCACCCCCATCTACACAAGGGAAGCATTCCGCAAACAGGGTTTGCGCGGTCTGCTGCAGCTGCTGCTCAAATTTCAGATACTGGTTGACCAGCTGCCGGCATTCCGGCGTCACTTCCGATCCGCCGCCGTCCGCGCCGCCGACCCGCCTGCGCAGCAGGCTGAAGCCCAGCTCCTTTTCCGCGTTTTTGATCACACGCCACGCCTTGCTGTATGCCATCCCCATCGTATGTGCCGCTTCATTGAGCGAATGGCTCTCATCGACCAGCAGCATCAGTCTGGTGAGCCCCGGCCCCCAGAACCGCTGTTCATTCTTCAGCGCCACCTTCAACGAATAAGTAAACATATCCTTTTCCTTACTCCTGCGCCGCACACTCCCGCGCCATCCCGCAGAGGATTTCGATCCCATGCGGCAGCGCCGGAAGGATGGCCTGCAGGCACTCACGCACAGCCTTGGGGCTTCCCGGCAGATTGACGATGAGCGACCGTCCGCGCACCACGGCAACCCCGCGGGACAGCATCCCCCGGCTGGTGATGCGCATGCTTTCCGCCCGCATCGCTTCCGCGATACCGGGCACCAGCTTTTCCGCGACCGATAACGTGGCTTCCGGGGTGACGTCGCGGGGCGCAAGGCCTGTACCGCCCGTGGTCAGGATCAGGTCGGCCTGATTTTCATCCGCCAGCCGGCGCAGGCATGAGGCTATCTGCTCTTGGTCATCCGGCAGGATGCCGGTCCACACCACCTCACTGAGGGGTGCAAGGGTTTGCGCAATCGCAGGGCCGCTCAGATCCTGCCGCTCACCCCGGCTGCCGCTGTCGCTTATGGTCAAAACAGCTGTGCGAAATTTCATTTTTCCGCCCCTCTCTGCTCTATCACGCAGATTTCGTCCCCCGGATGCACTTCTCCTTCCGAAAGGACTTTGACAAAGATCCCCTCGGTCGGCATGATGCACGTACCGACCTTTTGGAAGATCTCGCAGTCATGGTGGCATTTTTTCCCGATCTGCGTCACCTCGGTCAGGCACGGGCCGATGCGCAGTTTGGTCCCGACCGGCAGGCTGTGCAGTGCAAGGCCTCTGGTCGTGATGTTTTCCGCGAATTGGCCGGCTGTCAGATCCGGCAAACCCAATGCACGCATTTTATCGATGCTCTCCTCGGCCAGCAGGCTGATCTGCCTGTGCCAGTTGGCCGCATGGGAATCCCCTACGATGCCGTGATCAATTTTCAGGCTGACCGCATCGACCGGATGCTTGACCGTCCCCTTCCGTTCGCTTACGTTGACCGATACCACAGTTCCCGACATTTTTCCTCATCCTCCAATCCGGTTCATCGCGCGCTGCGAATGAAATATGGTTTCAAAAGCATGCGAACAGGGCTTGTGGAAAATCGCGTCCCGTATGCTTTCGCGCAGGACGTCGTCCGACTGGGAAAGCGCCGCACGCAGGTCGGTTTCCTCATTGCAGCCCAGACACATGCGGATATGCCCATCGCTGGTCAGCCGCACCCGATTGCAGTCCGCGCAGAACTTATGAGATACCGGGCTGATGAACCCGACGCGGCCGCGGAATCCCTCGCCCGCATAATCCTCACTCGGCTGGTTTGGGCTGCGCGGTGCGATCCGCACCAGTTCCGGATGGCTTTCCAGCACTTCGCCGCTGGTGATGCGCCGTCCGGCATCCTCGCCAAGCCTTCCGATCGGCATCAGTTCGATAAACCGGACATCCAGCGGATAGTCCTTTGCCAGCCGGATAAAATCGTCAATCTCGCTGTCGTTGACCCCGCGCACCAGAACCGTGTTGATTTTGACACACTTCATGCCGCAGGCAATCGAGGCTTCCACGCCTGCCAGCACATCGGACAAATGCCCGCCGCGCGTCATTTTGCTGTACCGTTCCTTACACAAGGAGTCCAGACTGATATTCAGCCGCTGCAGCCCAGCCCGACGCAGGTCCATGACCCGGTTTTCCAGTCCCTGTGCATTGGTCGTCATGCACAGGTCTTTCACCTCGTCATGACGCGCGATATCCGATATAATATCCTCCAAATCTTTTCTTACGAGCGGCTCCCCGCCGGTGACCCGCACCTTGTTCACGCCCAAAGCAATCATCTGCGCGACGATCCGGGAAATCTCTGCCGCGGTCAATTCATTTTCCGCCGTAAAACAGTCGTTGCTCTCGCGGCAATAGATACACCGCAGGTTGCACCGTTCCGTGATCGACAGGCGCAAATAATTGATCTCTCGTCCGAATTGATCGCGCATGCTGCTAGCTCCTTTCTATCACCCTTTTCCAAACCCGCAGTTTGGATAAGTGCATGTGGCACAATTGCGGCACAGGCCACCATGGCCCAGCTTTTTGATATCGCGTCTGGTGACGTGCTCTCCCGCCAGCAAGCGCGGCACCACAAGGTCGAACACGCTGGTGCCGTGATACATCACGCAGCCCGGCAGCCCGACCACGGGCACCTCGTCCAGATAACCCAGCAGGAACATCGCGCCCGGCAGAACCGGCGCGCCGTACGTTTCAATCTTCACGCCCGCGCACCGAATGCCCGCAGGCGTGCGGTCATCCGGGTCGACCGACATGCCGCCGGTCACCGCGATCAATTCCGCGCCGGCCTGCTTGAGCCGCTGGATGCAGTCCGCGATCATCTGGTCGTCGTCATCGGCAAACAGCTGCTCGATCACCGTGCTTCCATAAGCGGTAAATTTCTGGCGCAAAACGTCGCCGAACTTGTCCTGAATCAGGCCATGATAGATTTCGCTTCCCGTCGTCACAAGGCCGACCCGCATATTCCGCAGCGGCACCACCCGGATAAAAGTCCCGATCGACTCCGCCCGCGCTACCACGCTCTCCTTGACGAACAGGGGAATCACGCGCGTACCGGCGAGCAGCTCGCCCTGCCGCACGACCACATTCTGATGGATGGCGGCAAACATCACGGCGTCATCATCAATCAGGTTTTCCAGCGCGTCCGTGTCGATTTTCAGCAGGCCGTCCACTGCTGCATGCAGCTCGACCTTGCCTTCGCCTTTTTCCACCAGCGTGATATTCTCGCCCGCTGCCGCCGTTGCAATGCGCCGAGCCGCTTCTTCCTCATGTACATCATCCGCGGCAGGGTCGATCACATACAAATGCTTTTTGCCCATCGACAGCAAAACCGGGATATCCTCCTGCGCGATCACATGACCCTTTTTGAACCGGCTGCCTTTGAACTCGCCCGGGATGATCTGGGTCAGGTCATGCGCCAGCACCGTGCCGACTGCCTCTTCCACCAATACCGTTTTCACGATCACGCCTCCTCTATCTTGTCCAATATGCTTTTTGCCGCCTGATACCGCACGGCAGCAGCTTCGCATGCTTTTGCATTGCCCGCATATTTCCGCGCGGCGTTGGAGAACCGCTCCTCCAGTGTGACCGGAACCGTATCCTGCACGAGTTTATCCGCGAGATACAGTACGGTCGCTTCGGACAGCGTCCCAATCTGTGTCGGCAATAGCTGCATATGGGTCGAAACGATCTCCGCCGTTTTCCCGTAGCCCATCTCGAGCAGCGCCTGCGCCAGCACGGCCGCATGGTGCGGTCTGGTGCGCGCCGCATCATGCAGTCTTGCGGCGGCGGACAGCAATGCGCGATCCAGCAGGTTGTCCGGCATATGGCGCATCAGTTCCATACACTTGTTTTCCACCGCTTCACAATGCGCCCTGATCTGCGGCGTTGAGCCGAAGCGGTCATGCAGCATCCGGATCTCCGCTTCCGTCGGCGGGCTGTCTTCCCGGTATGCTACTATCTTCCGATAATCCTGCGCCGTATCCACATCCAACAGGCAGCCTTCGTCCTCCGTGTCGCACCACGCGGTATGCAGCTGGGATAATGCCCCTTTCAATCCCCTTTCGCCGCGATATCGCAGAACGGCGGATACGGCATCCGCACGTAGCAGCAGGGGATGTCCGTTTCTTCCATGCACTTTCGGCCAGACAGCCTGTGCACCTTCATTTCTCATTTTTTCATGCAGGCAGCCGATCAGATGCGGCGAAAACATCGGCACATCCGCCGGTGTGATCAGGATACTATCCGATTCTTCCACCGCGCGCAGCCCCATGCAGACCGATGCAAACATATCGGTTTCCGCATAAGCATCATTGTGCACGAAATGCACCGGCAAACCCTGCATAACATCCTGCACCGCCTGCGACTGGTTTCCGGTGACAACCAGCAGGGTTTCCGCGCCGCCTTCCAGAAGCCGCTTTGCTGTGACCCGTATCATCGGCTGTTCGCCAAGCGACAACAGGGGTTTACACATACCCATGCGGCTGGCCATACCTGCCGCCAAAATTACCGCGCTCGTCATAACTTTCCATACCGGAAGGCGATCAGCTCCGCCACAATGGAAACAGCGATTTCCGCGGGCGTCTGTGCGCCGATCGACAGGCCGATCGGGGAATGCACCTGCTCGAGCTTTTCTTTTTCCGCGCCGTCCTCGATCATTTTTTCATACATCAGGTCGCGCTTCTGCCGCGAACCGATCATGCCGATATAGCCGGCGTCGGTCTGCAGCGCCCAAGTCAGGGCCGCGCGATCGCCCAGATGGCCGCGCGTGACGATCACGACCATATCCTGCTTCTGCAGGCCGTCGATGTTCAGTTCCCAAAAATCCCGGACGATTACCTTTTCCGCTGTGGGGAAACGGTCATCGCTTGCGTATTCTGCACGGTCTTCGATCACCGTGACCGGGATCTCGAGCAGATCCGCCATGCGTGCGATCTGCAGCGAAACATGCCCGCCGCCGCAGATATACAGCCTGCCGCGGTCGAGCGCCTCGAGCATCTCGGTCAGCGCCGCATCCTCTTCCGTCCCGCTGTAATACCGGATGGAGAGCACACCTTTTCCGCCGCAGATCAGATCCGAATTGGCGGCATCCTTGGACGACATATCAAAGGGCAGCCTTGCGTCCTTTCCTTCAGCGATCACCTGTCTGGCCCGGTCGATCGCGGCCGCTTCCATCAGGCCGCCGCCGACCGTCCCCTCGATGCTGCCATCCGCCCGCACCAGCATGGTCGCCCCCTGATGCCGCGGCATAGAACCGGTGCCCTCCGCGATTTCCACTAGGGCAAACGGCTGGTGGCTACTGCACATTTCCCGAACCGCCTTGCTGATCCTTTTCATATCCTTCACCTCTGTCTATGTGCCGCAAAGATTGCTTTGGCCAGGGCTTGCTCGTCTTTCCCTTCGGCGACCCATTGCTTTGCTTCCACCGGCATCGCCCGGCATACCCTCTGGCAAAGCGCCTCATCGGCAAAAACAATGCGTCCTGTCAGTTCACAATAGGCCGCGATTGTACGTTTTCCCACTTCATCCGGAGCAACTTGCAACACAGCGGTGCTGATCCCGCACACGCCACAGATTTTCGGGGCGCGCAGTGCGGCTTCTCGGTCCGCCGGCTCAACCACCAGCGTGATATCCACGCCGGTGTTGATCACTTCCGTTGTTTCTCCAAAAGATAACGCTTTTAACATAATTCATTCCCACATCACAAAACAGGCAATGCGGATCGTTCCCGCCGTCCCCACAAGGCGTTGGGAACGATCCGCCTGCATATTACTGCTGATTGGTCAAATATTTATAACAACGGATAACATTGGTCCGCTGCACATATTCCATGCTTTCCGGCTGGCCGATATCCATGGGATAACGGTCGGCAAAACTGATGTTGCGAACGCAGGTATCCATATCCCAGCCCTTCGCAATGCCTTTTCCTACCGCGTCGATCCATTCATAGATGAAGGAACGCTGCTTTGCGATATAAGACTTATCGCAAACCGGACCATGGCCCGGCACAAAGAAGTCAACATCTAGGGTTTCGAGGAAATCCAGCGTTTTCAGCAGGCACCCGATATCCGCGGAATGCAGCCAAGTCTGGCAGTCCACAAAAAGGGTATCGCCTACAAACGCGGCCCGTTCTTTCGGTACATATACACAGGTCTGCGAGGTCGAATGACCCGGCGTGTAATACAACTCGAATTTGGTGTCGCCAAGCGTTAACGTCATGTGATCGCTGTAAGTGATCTGGGGCGGATTGACGATATATTCCTCCCGCGAGGGCATCAGCGGCAGCGCCGCCTTGTCCTGCCGCTCCAGCACATCCACGCTGTAATCGTAGCAGTCCTTTTCGTCCGCGACCGTCCAGAAGATTTCATCCAGCTTTTCGTGTCCGATAACGATGCTCTCACCGGCAAACCAGTGGTTGCCGAAAATATGGTCAATGTGGCCCTCCGTATTGATCAGATACTTGATCGGTCCCCGCTCTTTCGCAAAGGCGCGCATTTCCAGCAGCGTAGAAAGCCACTGTGCCGTATCAATAAACACAGATCCTTCCGATGTAAAGACAATACTGGGGTTGCAGCCACGAATTTTCGTTTCGGTATAAACATTCGGCGTTAACATTTCCATACAAGTTTTCACCCTTCCCACATGTATTTTTTCGGCCAACTTTGTTCGGGACGATCCAGCATAATAGATCATCGATTATTTTCTTGAG
>DXDE01000087.1 GCA_019115615.1 Candidatus Agathobaculum merdavium
GGTCTGGCTCTTTACCAGCGCGTCAGCGGTGATGGACGCAACATAGCCGTCCCAAGCGGACGAACCGCCGGTCTCGCCCTTGAGGGCGTGGTCAACCCAGTCCTGAATCTCGACGTCGTAGGAGTCGATGAAGCGCAGGATCCAGTTGTCCTCAATCTTGGTGGATACGTTGTTCGCGTAGCGCACGGTCGGGAAGGACGGGCACGGCAGGTTGATAACGCCGTTCTCGCACACAACCTCGCAGTTGATGTCGTAACCAAAGCCGCAGTTGACGTTGACCTCAAGTACGGTCACGATGCCGGTCTTGGTCTTCATGATCATGATCTGCGGGTCCTTCAGGCCCTCATGTGCCTTGGACGAGGTCTTGGGCATGATGCACTGTACTTCGTCCCACTCGTCGCCGATCAGCCACGGCAGCACGTCGATCTCGTGGATCGCAGTGTCGGTGACAGCCATCGAGGTGGTGTAATCCGGGGCAACGCCGTCCGCACGGTGCGTGCACTTGAGCACCATCGGTGCGCCGAACTTGCCCGAGTCGATCAGCTCCTTGACCTGCTTGTAGCCGCGGTCGTAGCGGCGCATAAAGCCGACCTGTACCAGATGCTTGCCGGACGCCATTTCGGCATCGACAACCGCCTTGCAGTCCGCCGCGGTGTTAGCCAGCGGCTTCTCGCTGAATACCGGCTTGCCGGCCTCGATCGCCGCGATGACAGGGTCCTTGTGGAACGCACCCGGCGTGGTGACAACGACAGCGGTAACGTCCGGGTCGTTGATCGCATCGTGGAAGTCGGTGTAGACCTTGACGTCGCCGCCCGCGATCTCCGCGCCCTTCTTCGCGCCTTCTTCAAACACGTCGCACACAGCGACAACCTTCGCGCCGCGGATGCGGTTCTGGATGCGCTCGATGTGCTCGCGGCCAATCATGCCGCAGCCAATAACAGCAATGTTCAGTTCCATGAGAAATTCCTCCTATTAAAAATAATCAACAGCTTGTGAATAAGTATGAATGCACGCACACTGCACGCAGCGGCGGTGATTCCGCAACAGGTTTGCCGCCCCATCAGGCCGCAAGGCCGAGCGGAGAGAACAGCACATATACGCCGATGGCGACCAGCAGACCGATGATCGACACCACATGGCGGTACTTCCACGGGGTCATATCAACCGCACCGATATCCTGCACCTCGTAAACCTCGCCGGGGCGGTATTTGTTGAGCCACCACATGATGCCCAGTTCGATCGGGAACAGCACAGCCATAGCATACAGATAGTGGATCGGGTTGTCGCTGCCCGGATAGCAGGGCTTGAGCAGCAGAAACGCGCCATAACAAACGACATGGAAGATCGTGATGATCTTAGGCATGCACTTGGGGCTGCGCTTGAACATGAAGATACCAAGAATGGTGCAAAGCACGGGGAGCGAAACGAACTGGCTCATCGAATTGAGGAAGGTCGTGATACCGCCCGCGTTCATGATAAACGGCGAAATGATGATGGCAACACAGCCGGCGATCGTACCATAGATTTTGCCGACACGCACGCACTGCACATCAGATGCCTGCGGGTTGATGGACGAACGGTACAGGTCGAGGGTGAACATCGTGGACGCCGAGTTGAGTACCGAGTTAAAGGACGACAGGATCGCGCCGAACATGACAGCGGCAAAGAAGCCCATAACCGGCGCGGGCACGATTTCGGCAATCAGCGCGGGGTAAGCAAAGTCGATCGCCTTATCGCCAACCGCGGCCAGCTGCTCCTGAATAGAGGGCAGATAGAACGCGATGATGCCCGGAATGACCAGATACAGCGGGCCGAGACATTTGAGAAAGCCGCAGAAGATCGCGCCCTTCTGGCCTTCCTTCAGGCTCTTGGCGGCCAGCGCGCGCTGGACAAAGGACTGGTTGGTGCACCACCAATACAGGTTATTGAAGAACATACCGGTAATGATCAGCACCCACGGAACTTCGGGTTCCGGCGCATCCCACGCGTTGATCGCATTGAGCTTGGATGGGTCGGCTTCGATAATATAGCGGATGCCGTCCAGAATGCCGTCGCCTCCAGTCGCGGCGGACAGCGCAGCAAAGCCGAGGAACGGGATCATCAGGCCGCCGATTAGCAGGCCGATGCCGTTGATCGTATCGGACACCGCGACAGCCTTCAAGCCGCCGAAAATCGCATAGCAGCCGCCGATGATGCCGATAATCACGCAGATAATGGCGACGGCGACGAACTTGCTTGTGCCCAGCATGCCGGAGATGTCGAAAATCTGCTCAAAGACAACCGCGCCGGAATACAGGATGACCGGCAGGTTGAGGATGGAGTACATGACTACGATAACCAGCGAGAACATGGTCTTGGTGCCGCGGCCGTAGCGCTGTTCCATCAAAGACGGAATGGTCATTGCACCCATTTTGAGGTAGCGCGGCAGGAAGTAGTAGGCCAGCACAAGCAGCGTGAACATCGAGCCGACTTCCCAAGCGATCGGGCCCATATTGGTTTTCCAGCTCTGGCCGTTCAGACCGACCAGCTGTTCCGCCGACAGGTTAGTCAGCAGCAGCGAACCGGCAATGACAACGCCCGGCAGCCCGCGTCCGGCAAGGAAGTAGCCTTCGGCGGTATCGAGCTTATCGTCGCGTGTTTTCCATGCGGAAATCACAGCAACCAGTGCCGTGAACAGCAGGAAGGAGATCCCCGTCCATGCGAGCGAGTGAAAGAATGACATTTGATATCCCCCTATTTCCAATGAAATCAGTTGTTTTGTTATGAAATGTTCACGTGAACGCAATCCGGAAAAGAAAAATCCGCACGACGAAAAACGATATGATGCAATCAGGCAGCTGCCTCAGCATCGCTGTACCGTGGCGGAATCTCTTTGTTGTCTCAAGAATAGCACCAGAATTTTTTTCTTTCAAGAGGGTAATCAGGCGAAAAACGAATTTCGTCATAAACAGAGAATTTCCTATCCCTTGATTCGTGAAAGTAACGGCGGAAAACCGCACTTTGCGTGCACATGCGTGCATTTTCATGTGCAAGATGGCAAAACCAGCGGCGTACGCTTTGTGCATCCTGCTTTTTGTTCTAAAAACATCGAAAAAGAGCAAAAATGCCCGTTTGCAACGCGCGTGCATTGTGATATAATTAACACACTATGAGAAAGGGGATGTGTCATATGGCAGTGACCGCGCAGCAGATCGCAGAGCTGACAGGCGTTTCGCGCGGAACAGTCGACCGCGCGCTGCACAACCGCGGCCGCGTGCGGCCGGAGGTTGCCGCACGCATCCGACAGGTAGCCGATGAGCTGGGCTACCGCCCCAATCCGATCGGACAGGCACTGGTCAAAACACCGCGCGATTTCCGGCTTGGCGTAATCCTGCAATCGGCCGAAACACCGACGATGCAGATTGTGTGCGCCGGCGTGCACCATGCCGCCGAAGAGCTGCGTGCTTCCGGCGTCGAACTGATACTGCGCGAGGTTACAGGGCTGGATACCGAACTGGTGCTGGAAGCGATCGAAGAACTGGTTGGCTTGGGTATTCAGGGGCTGGCCATTGCGCCCAGCACCGAAAGCGAGATCCGCCACTGTATCGACGATCTGCACGAGCATAACATCCCGGTTGTGACGCTCAACTCAGATGTTCCGGGCAGCAAGCGGCTCTGCTTTATCGGCATGGATAATTACCGCGGCGGGCAGACGGCCGCCGGCCTGATGTGCCAGCTGCTGCCGGACGGCAGCAAGGTACTGCCGTTGGCCGGGCATCTGAACAACACCGCGCACAATAACCGCCTGAACGGTTTCTTCGATGCGCTCCGACAAGAAACGGACTACCATATGACGCTCCTCCCCTTCCAGCCCTGCTTCGACCGCGACGACTACGCCTATGAAATCACGCAGCACGTGCTGCGGGCTGAGCCCGATCTCGCAGGCATCTATGTCGCCTCCAACGGGCAGCAGGGTGTGTGTCAGGCCGTCGAAGAAATGGGACGCAAGCGACTTGTCAAGGTAATCGCGTTTGACCTGAACGAGCCAAACCTGCGCCTTTTGCAGCAAGACAGTCTGAGCTGCGTGCTCGATCAGGAAGCTTTTGAGCAGGGATACCGCGCGCCTTACCTGCTTTATGAGCATCTGATGCACCAGAAAAAGCCGGTGCAATCGCTCATTTACACCGATATAGCCATCCGCACTAAATACAACAGCGATTTGGCAGTACCCGTATCGAATACAGGACATTGACAAAAGCCCCGGGCAATCCAGCCGGGGCTTTTTCCTATTGCAGTATATATTGTCAGGCGTTTTCGCCGAAGAACAGGCGGATATCATCCTCCACCGTGCCGATGCCCGCAATGCCGAAGTTGTCCACCAGCACCTTTGCCACGTTCGGGCTGAGGAAGGCGGGCAGCGTCGGCCCGAGGTGGATATTCTTTACGCCCAAGTGCAGCAGTGCCAGCAGCACAATGACCGCCTTCTGCTCATACCACGCGATATTGTAGACGATCGGCAGGTCGTTGATATCGTCCAGTCCAAAGACTTCCTTGAGCTTCAATGCAATAACCGCCAGCGAGTAGGAGTCGTTGCACTGTCCCGCATCCAGCACACGCGGGATGCCACCGATATCGCCGAGGCCCAGCTTGTTGTACTTGTACTTGGCGCAGCCAGCGGTCAGGATGACCGCATCCTGCGGCAGCGCCTTAGCAAAATCGGTATAGTAATTGCGGGACTTTGCGCGGCCGTCGCAGCCTGCCATAACGACAAACTTACCGATCGCACCGCTCTTTACAGCGTCGACAATCTTATCCGCAAGGGCGAGTACCTGATTGTGCGCAAAGCCGCCGATGATCTCGCCGCGCTCGATCTCCTCGGGCGGTGCGCAGCGCTTGGCGTGCTCGATGAGTGCCGAGAAATCCTTTGTCTCGCCCGGCGCGCCCGGAATGTGCGTGCAGCCCGGATAGCCTGCCGCGCCAGTCGTGTACAGCCGATCTTTATAGGACGGCGCAGGCGGCACGATGCAGTTGGTTGTCATCAGGATCGGGCCGTGGAAGGACGCAAACTCCTCCTTCTGCTTCCACCATGCGTTGCCGTAATTGCCGAAAAAGTGCGGGTACTTCTTAAATGCCGGATAGTAATGCGCAGGCAACATCTCGGAATGGGTGTAAACATCCACCCCTGCGTCCTTGGACTGCTCCAGCAGCATTTCAAGGTCGCGCAGGTCGTGGCCGGACACCAGAATACCCGGACGCGTACCGACGCCAATGTTAACCTTGGTGACCTCCGGATGGCCGTAGGCCTCAGTATTCGCCTTGTCGAGCAGCGCCATCCCCTGCACGCCGTACGCGCCCGTTTCAAGCGCCAGCGCAGTCAGATCGTCCGCCGACAGACTGTCATCCAGCGTCGCGGCAAGTGCACGCTGCAGGAACGCATCGACTTCCTCATCGTCACGCAGCAAAGCGTTTGCGTGCTTGGAATACGCCGACAGCCCCTTGAGACCATAGGTGATCAGCTCGCGCAGCGAGCGGATATCCTCATTTTCCGTGGCCAGCACGCCGACCGTCGCGGCTTTGGCCGCGAAATCCGCTTCGTCCGCTGTCCAGCGGGCGGCTTCGGGCAGCGTGTCCGGGTCGCTGACCTGTGCAAGCAGGTCAGCCTTAACAGCCAGCGTCTCGCGAATACGGGCAACGATCGCATCCTTGTCAAAGTTCGCGTTTGTGATCGTGATGAACAAATTGAGCGTGATCAGATGGTTCACATCGCTGGACACCGCCGCCCCTTGCTGACGCAGATGGGTGGTCACGGCGGACAGGCCCTTGGTCACATAAACCAGCAGATCCTGCATGGCAGCAACATCCGCGGTCTTACCACATACGCCCGCATGCGTGCAGCCCTTGCAGCCTGCGGTTTCCTGACACTGATAACAAAACATTTTCGGTTCCATCAATAAAATCCTCCTTGTCGGCCGCGCAGTCTACTGCGCAATGGTTGACCTTTGATTTGGAGTATACTATACTCAAAGCAAACCGTCTGTTGTTAAAACAACATTGGAGGAATTTACATGAACCGGATCGAATTGCCGCCCTGTCCCCTGTTTGACGGCATCACACCCGCACAAAGCGCCGCCATGCTGGGCTGCCTGGGTGCGGCGCAGCGCACCTTTGACAAACATGCACGACTACTGTCCGCAGGCGACACAACTGCTGCGCTCGGCTTGATACTTTCGGGCAGCGCGTTGATCCAGAGCGACGACCTGTGGGGCAACACGACCGTACTCGACCGCGTGAGACCGGGGCAAATCTTCGCTGAAACCTATGCCTGCACAGGCGAGCCGCTGCTGGTCGACGTGGTCGCAGCCGAACCGTGCACCGTTCTGTTTATCGACGTCGGCCGCGTACTGCATGTCTGTTCCAACACCTGCGCGCACCACGAGCGGCTGATCCGTAACCTGCTGACCCTGTCCGCACAGAAAAATCTGGGGCTGTCGCGTAAAATCTTCCACACGTCGTCCAAGTCCATCCGCGGACGGCTGCTGTCCTATCTGTCCTATCAGGCGCGGCGATGCGGCAGCCGCACGTTTACCATCCCCTTCGACCGACAGCAGCTGGCCGACTACCTGAACGTCGACCGCAGCGCGTTATCCAATGAGCTTGGCAAGATGCAGAAAGAAGGGCTGCTGCAAACACAACGCAGCCGGTTCGTTCTGCTCTGCGACGAAGAGCAGCTCCCGGAGGAATAGTGAATTGTGCGGCAGTATTCCCCGCCGACATGCTGTCAGCCAAATAAAAAAATCCCGAAACCAAACGGTTTCGGGATTTTTGCTGTATCGAAAATACGATTAGCGCTTGGAGAACTGCGGTGCGCGACGTGCAGCCTTCAGGCCGTACTTCAATCGTCTGAGCGATGATTTTCCTTGATATTCCGGGCTTTTTTGAGCCTCGGCCCCTCGGTTGTCCTATTCCTTAACCAAAAAACAGGCCACTTTTACGAGGGGACAGCTTGATGAAATGCAGAATTTACTACATCGAATAGCTGTTCTGGTTTATTATACTTTACTCTTGCATAGATGTCCATAGTTGTCTTGCTGTTCTCATGTC
>DXDE01000088.1 GCA_019115615.1 Candidatus Agathobaculum merdavium
TTCCCTCATCTACCATAAGCGAAGCATTATAGATCAAGTTATAGGTTGCAACTGTATTCAGCTGTGTCGGTTCCTTGCCAAGCCAACGGTACAGCCCGCTTTTATTATCCACTTGCCGCGATAAAATCAAAGGTTTGTCCCACATCTGTGCGGGTGACACGGTCTGCTGACCGGCCAACGGACTATCACGCCGCATTAATACGCCCCATGTATCCTTCATCGGTAAGGGCAAGTAATTATACCGCGTCCGGTCGATGTCGCCCAGCAAAACACCAAAATCAAGCAAGCCTTTCTCCAAACGGTCACATACATCCACCGCGTCACCGCTGACAATATGAAAACGCACATCCGGATAATCCTGCTGGATCTGCTTTGCGACCCGCGCAAGCTGGCGCACACCGTCAGTTTCACCGGTCCCGATGTATACGTCTCCGGCAATCGCTTCGTCCGACTGCGTGACCTCCCGTTCCGTCCGGCTGACCAAGTCCAGGATTTCCTCCGCACGCTTGCGCAGCAGTATCCCTTCCTCCGTCAGTGTGATCTTTCGGCTGCCGCGGATCATCAGCTGCTTTCCCAGCTCCTCCTCCAACTCCCGCAGCTGCCGGGACAATGTCGGCTGAGTCAGATGCAGCGACTGCGCCGCCGCGGAAATACTCTGCTCCTGCGCTACCGCAAGGAAATATTGCAGCACCCGCAATTCCATTCGTGCCACCTCCTGTCAATCCGATCATACCATAGTCCATATATAGCTTACAAGCATAATATATCATTCCTTATAGGTATTTGTTATCAAACAAACGCCGTGATACAATAAAAACAAAAGAACAATCTTTACAGGAGGCTTCCATGGACGATCAAGCATTTTTTGACCATCTGAACAGCGGACAGCCGGTTATTGGCAACAGCGAAGCGCATCACTGCATGCACCGCGTCAGCCAGCGGGCGCTGCGCATCACCGCTGAAATCAACTCCGGTTATCATGAACCGGATGAACTGCGCGCGTTGTTTTCCAAGTTGATCGGCAAACCGGTTGACGACAACTTTGGCTTATTTCCGCCGTTTCACACCGACTGCGGACAAAATATTACGGTCGGGAAGAATGTATTCATCAATATGGGCTGTAAATTCCAAGATCAGGGCGGCATTTTCATTGGAGACGGCACATTGATCGGTCACAACGTCGTGTTGGCAACACTCAACCACGCGATGCAGCCCGATGAGCGCAGCACTATGCTGCCTGCCCCTATCCGCATCGGCAAAAATGTCTGGATTGGTTCGAACGCCACCATACTGCCCGGCGTAAGCATTGGTGACGGTGCCGTTATCGCGGCAGGCGCAGTAGTGGCAAAGGATGTGCCTGCGCGTACCGTAGTTGGCGGCGTACCCGCAAAAACCATTCGGACAATCAGCGAAAGAGCGGAAGCATAACCACAAGAACATTCGATTTCTCCGTTGTTTCAAACGCATTTATACTTATACAAGGAGGTTCCGCATGGTTCGACTGTTTTGCACGCTGCTTGCTGTTCTTGACTTAACCGCCTGCGGAGGCGGCACGCTCCCTACTACTGTCGATACACCCCCGCCACAGGAGACTTCCACGGAACAGGATACGCCCGTATCCCCACCATCCACAGAAACAGAAGATGGGCAGGAGGAGCATACTTTGATTATCACCGTTGGAGAGCAGCAATTTTATGCTACCTTCGCAGACAATAGCTCTGCGGAGGAATTTCAGCAGTTACTGGCACAAGGCCCGTTGACAATCCAAATGGAGGACTACGGCGGCTTTGAAAAAGTCGGGCCGCTTGGCACGACACTGACCCGTAACGACGAGTCGATCACCACCCAGCCCGGGGACGTCATACTTTATCAAGGCAACCAGATCACCATTTATTACGGCACCAACACATGGAGTTTTACCCGTCTTGCTACGATTGATGACCCCACTGATTTGCAAGCCAGGCTGGGGGAAGGCACGGTGTCCGTCACATTTTCACTGGAATAGGAGGAGCCTATATGGCAGTTAAACAAACCGCGGGCAGGGATGCGCTTGGCAGCTTTGCGCCCAAATTTGCACAACTTAATGACGATGTTTTGTTCGGCGAAGTTTGGAGCCGGGAGGAAAAACTCTCCCTGCGCGACAGATCGCTAGTCACCGTGGTGGCACTCATGGCACAGGGACTGGTGGACAGCTCGTTCCAATATCATCTCTCTACTGCCAAGCAGAACGGTATCACGCGGCAGGAAATTGCCGAAATCCTGACCCATGCAGCCTTTTACGCAGGCTGGCCCAAAGCGTGGGCAGCCTTCCGCATGGCGAAAGAGGTCTGGAACGACACGGACAGCACGGATACCGCCGACGGAAAGGCACAACACCAAAGCGAGATGGTCTTCCCCATCGGCGCACCCAACGACGGATTTGCCCAGTATTTTGTCGGCCAGAGTTATCTGCACCCGCTCTCGACCTCGCAGGTCGGTGTGTACAATGTAACCTTTGAGCCGAGTTGCCGGAACAACTGGCACATCCACCACGCCGATCAGGGCGGCGGTCAGCTTCTGCTGTGTGTAGCCGGACAGGGCTGGTATCAGGAATGGGACAAGCCGGCACGGATGCTGCATCCGGGTGATGTCGTCAATATCCCGACAGGCGTCAAGCACTGGCATGGTGCTGCCGCGGATAGCTGGTTCTCACATCTGGCACTGGAAGTTCCGGGCGAAAACTGCTCAAATGAATGGCTGGAAGCCGTTTCGGACGAAGAATATCACAAACTGGGTTAAAGTATATTTTCAGTACCCTGCTTATCGCAGAGACATGACAATATAATTTGCTATCAACAAAAAGGGATGACGCAATGCGTCATCCCTTTTTTCAATACTGCTTCACCCATTCTGCCATTCAGCATTCGCGTACCGACGATTTTTGCACCGTGAACGCGGTGTCTCCACTCTTTTGCCGCTTCACCTCAGTCAATATTTTGTGAACAGATAATGGAGATACGTGTGGAAAGCTGATCTTTTTGCGGATGCTCCCCTTTATGCAGCAACTCCCGCAGCAGGATGAGCGGCAAATAGCCCTGCCGGACCATATCCTGTGTGATCGTAAAATCCAGACTGCCCTCCTGCAACAACAGTTTGGTGCGTGCAGATACATCATGCGCGACCACATGAACTTTACCGATCGCCCCAGCCTGCCGCAGTGCGTCTGTGCAGCCGGTTACGCTCCGGTTTGCCATATAAATGGCAGCCAGATCGGGCGTATCCTGCAATGCCTGCCGCACTTTATCGCAGGTGAGGCGGTAATTATTATACGTTTCCGTGATCTCGATCTGAGCGGCGGCAAAGCCTAGCTCGTGCATGCGTGCACAGAACCCATCCAGTCTGGTACGGTGGCCGTGATACTCCAAATTACCCACCATTGCCAAAATACGTGCGTTTCTGGGCACGCATTTGCTGAGCAGTTCAGCTGCAATCCGACCGCTTTTGGTATAATCCTGCCCCACAAAGCACAGCCGTCGGCTGCCCGGCAGATCCGAGTTAAATGTCACGCACGGAATACCGCGGTCTGCCAGCTCACCGACCTTTGCTTCGATTATGATGTCATTGAGGGCGCATAGCGCGATACCTTGCGCACCCCATTCCACAAGGGCATCCAAGTGTTCAATACATTCAACAGGCAAATCGGTTTCACATACACAGACGCGAATCTCTACATGATATGGCGCCAGTTCACGGCGTGCCTTGGCAATGCCTTCCGCCACTTCGTTTTTAAAGCTGCCCGTCCAGTTAGGCAGCACCACACCCAGCCGCAGCGGCGGAAAAGCATCCGGCTGTTCGATGGGCTGCGTCTGACGCGGCGGAACATAGCCAGTTTCTTCAATGGCTTTCAGAATACGCGCACGCACTTCGGCGCTGACATAGGAACGGTTATTGATTACACGATCCACCGTGCCGCGCGAAACACCTGCCCGCTCAGCAACCGACTGGATGGTAGGTCGTTTGCTCATGGGAACACCTGCCTGTTGCTGTAAAATCAATGCGACACCATTATAGCACAGCATCTGTGCGTTTTGCAAAGCATATCACACATTTCTGTGCTTCTCGCCATGATATGTGCTTTCGCACACACCGGCGGATGGCGAGAAACATCATACTTAGAAACGCATAATTGTCTTATTTTCAATAAAAAAAGTTATAAAATACTTCTTTTTCTTTACTCTCTTGTTGGTTTTGTCTTGTATAGGAATACCAACAATGGTGGGACGAAGTTCTACGTCATAGACTTTTGTGCACGTTTGGTTCTGTATTTTATGTATAACATCATTTCTATTTCTATTTTGCGCCATAATTGTTTCGATTTTTTCTCTCGCCTGCATATTACGATATCGTCTGACCATTGACAATCCGCCATCTTTTCGATACAATAAGCACGCAAACGGCACATAGCACACAATCGCACACAAAAAGAGAGAAAGGATGAGTCACATGAAAACCAAGAGACTGTTTGCTGCACTGCTGGCCAGCGCGCTCGCGCTCAGCCTGACCGCCTGCGCGGACGAGGGCGCTGAATCCCCGGACGCCGCTTCCGGCGACAGCGCTGGGGAAGGCCCCTATGAGCTGAGTATGATCCTCAAGACCAACGCGTCCGAGTTCTGGCAGATCGTACAGGCCGGCGCGGAAGCCTATGAGGAAGAGCACCCCGATTTGGTCAAGCTGTCCATCAAGGGCCCTCCGGGAGAGACCTACTACGAGGAGCAGCTCAACTCGCTGACCACCGATCTGGCCAACGCCTCCTATGATGGCTATCTGATCGCTCCGCTGCAGTCTGAAGCGGTCGCGACCGCGATCGCAGAGACCGACAAGCCGGTCGTCGCTTTCGACACCGATATCGACTCGGACAAGTGCCTGTCCTTCGTCGGCACAGGCAACAAGGAAGCGGCCAAGAAGGGCGCGATCGCTGCGGTCGAGGCTGCCAAGGCTGCCGGCTGGGAGGAGATCAAGTGCATTGAGATCGCCGGCGTACAGGGCGACGCGACCAACACCGCCCGCATGGAAGGCTACCGCGAAGGCATCACTGAGGCCGGCGGCGAGTTCCTTGACGACGAGGTGCAGTACGCTAACGCGACCGCCGATCTGGCCGTCACCGCGATGGAAGCCATTATGAACAAGTTCCCCGATGGCGTTGCCATTATCTGCTCGAACAACGACGATATGGCATTGGCGGCTGCACGCACCGCGGCAGAAAATCCGGCCTATGCCAACACGATCTTCTTGGGCTTTGACGGTCAGAAGTCCGCGGTCGAGGCCGTGCTGGCTGGTGAGCTGACCATGACCGCCGCGCAGAACAACTTCGACATCGGCTACAAGGCCGTCGAGACCATGGTCAAGATCCTGCAGGGCGAGGAATACGACGCGGTCGTCGACACCGGCACCGAGATCATCACCAAGGACAACGCGCAGGACCGTCTGGACCGCTTTGCGGAATGGATGTCCTGATCCCC
>DXDE01000089.1 GCA_019115615.1 Candidatus Agathobaculum merdavium
TGATCAACTTGCAAATAGCCATTTTGAAATCATCATGCAAGAAGGAAAAACACTCTTAGTTCCTGTTAGCAATCGCACATTTGCTTTCCAATTCGCCATTATTTCAGGTATATTTTTGATTTCCTGGCTAATTATATCCATGATAATTCCATTTGCAATATATATGTTTGAACGAATCAGCTATAAAAGAGTTCAATATTTAAGGCCAAATGAAGTTATTACATCTTTTAGAAAGATTAAGAAGGAGGTTATATATATATCTGAAAAGCTAAACCGAATTAACCAAAGTGATGTAGTAATTTTGTACGCAGAGGATATTGTTTCTTTGATTCTTCGATTATATAAGACTTTCTATACCGAAAACAGACAGCTTAGAATGCCCGTCACATCTATTTTTCGAATGGAAAATACTCTAGTTAACGTCGGACGGGAAATCTCACCATATGATTATAACGCACTTTTAAAAGTGTTAGATCAGCTTTTAAGATTAGTAAACCAGTCTAGAAATTCAGAAATACTACAGCGGGACTACATAAAATCGAAAAAATTACTTAGCGAATTAAAACTAGATCACATGGCCAAAGAAGCATCTTAAAAAGAGTTATATCGCGATAAAAACAGTTTTACATCTTAGCTCTTTTTCTGAAACAAAATAAGAGAAAAGTTTTAACCAGTCGACGCTTTTTATACTACGTTGCGAAGGATCTATACCATCTTTTGATATTTTCCCCCGCTCTATTATGCTAATGGGAAAGGTAAATACACTGCCGCCGGGGACGCTGACCATTTGGTTAGTCCCGGTCTTGAACGGCAGGTATCACCTTTCTCATATCAATCATTATTAAAAGAAGCCCGAGGCATAAGCCCCGGGCTTTCCCGTGTACAAATTGAACACCCTTATTTGCTCTCTGCTACCGCAGCGCGGCGCGCGACAATCGCCGCCTGTAGCGCCTCATGGCGCATGTTGACATCGTTCGGATTATCCGCTGTGCCGCCGTTGATAGCGCCGCTGTCGAGCATCTCGCGCACTGCCTGCTTCCAGTAGTCCGGCACGTCGTCAATGGTCTTGTACAACGGGTTGACCTTATTGTACATTGCTTCAAATTCTGCCTGTGTCATACTATCTGCTCCCTTCTCCGGCTCTGCCGGTTCATCGTCCGGCTCTTCCTCCGGCTCGTCGTAGGACAGGCCGAGGGTGTCCAGAATACCTTTCGCATACGCGACGCCGAACGCCTGCTGCTCGGCCAGCGTGTCAGCCTGCGCGGCGTCCGCCTTGGTATCCACGAACACACCCTCGCAGATGACCGCCGGTGCAACCGTCTCGCGGATAAAGGCATAATAATCACCGCTCGTGCCCTGACGGGTTTTCACGCCGCGGCTGTTCTGGCCGATCTTGAGCACCTGCTTCTCGATGTTCTCGGCCAACGTCTTGCCCATGCCGCCGTGGATCGTGTGGAACACCTCGAAGCCGTCGCCGCCGCCCGAGTTGTTGTGCACGTCGACTGCCAGATCGGGGCCGTAGGCGTTGCACTCCGCGACCTCCTGCATGACGGTGTCGTCCTCGTCCTTGGTGCGGGACATGCGCACATCCACGCCGTGTGCAGTCAGGAAATCGCGGCAGGCCAGCGCCATTTGCAGATTGACGTCCGCCTCTTTGATGTAGCCGACAGCACCGGGATCACTGCCGCCGTGGCCGACGCCCAGAAACACCTTTTTCTTGCCCATAGGTTTCTCCTCCTTGGTCTTTTTCTTCATACATACTACGCTGCACACTGGTCTGCCGTCCGTGCCCTCTTTTTCCGGCGCAAACAGGTAGCCGTCCTCCGCGCGGTACATGCCGGTACTGCCGCCCGCGTCCTGCACCAGCAGCAGATCGATCGTGTACCGCCCGGCAGCGTAGCGCGCCACCTGCTCCTCGGTGCAACCGTCCGAGGACTGCACGACGATGATGCGCCCGTCGGCCAGCTCGCCGATCATGTTGCGGCTGCGGTAGGTGGACTTGTCCAGCCCGGACAGCACCACACCGTCCCGCACGGCGACCTTGACGCCCGCGACCACATTGCCGGGGCTGACGGTCAAGCGCTCGGCTGTGCCGCCATAGCCGCAGTCTACATCCTTCGCGCGCAGGTACTGCAGCGTGCGCCCCTTGATGACGCCGTACTGGTCGCTGCCCGTGCCGGTCATGTTAAACAGGCAGAGGTTGTACACCACGTCAGCCTGCTCCTCAGCCGCCCATGTTTTGAGCGTCTTGGCGGGCTTGCTGACCGCGCCGTAAGGCGCAGCCGCAAACCAGATGTCCCACTCGGACGGGTCGTAAACGTCACATCGGATACTGCTCATGTACTCACTCCCCTGCCTGTGCGTTCACTTCGGGCAAGCCCGCGACGCTGGTCAGCAGCGAGATGATGCCCGCCAGTGCGGCCGCCGATGCGACCATCGGCCAGTTGACTTCGCTCATCACCGCCGACGCACCGATCACGCCGATCGCGGACTGCGCCACGGTCTTGACCGCACGCACGCCTGCCGCCTTGATCCACAGCTTGGCCTTTTCGCTCAGATTTTTCATTTCGTCGTCCTCCTCATAAAAAGTCGTGTTTTTGCAACCGCTCGTCGTAGGTGCGGCCAATGTTGGCGATCGCGTGGATCGCCCGGTTGTTCTGATAGTCCGGGTGGCCGCGGCAAAACGCCTCGTACCCGTCGATCTCGGCGAGGATCTCGATAAATTCCTCGCGCGTGTGCGGGATGTCCCGCAGCAGTTCATTGTTAAACCGTAAGATCTTCGCGCGGTGCATATCGGCCGCACGCTCGTCGTCCACGCGGATATGGTCGTCCAGCCGCTGCTGGGTGTCGCGCTGCACCCGCCCGATCTCGTCGAGCCGGTCGAGCACATCGCGGTTAACAATGCTGCCAAGCCACCGTGCAGCTGCCGACCAAGGGCTTACCTTGATCGGCGCGATCTCGACCAGCGACAGCACAAGAAAAAGCAGGCCGCTCCCGCTGGCGAATAGTTCAAGGATACTCATACTTCCTCCTATGTACCGAGAGAGACAACGGCCTCCCCTCCTTTCTAATTCCGCGCCCCTTGGGGGCGCTTTTTCACGTCCTTTGGTCAGCCCGGCAAGAAATCACCTCCCCCGCCGGGACACGATCCGCTCTGCCAGCCGGTGCAGGGCGTTCTCCATCCACACCGCAGCCGCCGACAGGAAAAACCACGCGACCATAAACTGCGGACACACCTGTCCCCATAGGTTGCCGGGCATGTCGCTGTAATCCCAGACGTTCCAGCCGAGCCAGCGGTTAACCACCAGCCCCACCAGCAGTTCAAGCGCCGTCACGATCATCGCGCCCTCAAGCATCTGCAGCCAGAGCGGCGGGTGATCCTGCCACTCGTCCAGCAGGCCGATGAGCACAAAGCACAGCCCACCCAGAACGCCCATCGTCCAGTGGGAGTGCCCCCGCCAGAGGGTTTCGATCCCCATGTAAGTAATACCGCCGATGACGCCCATCACGCTATGCAGCAGCACCGACGCTGCCGTAGTCGATTTCGATTGCATGAATTTCTGCCTCACTTTCCGCCGTGTAGATCGCGGCCTTGACCTGTTCCTGATATCGCCTGTATGGATAAACATACGCGGCGATGGCCAGCGACAATGCCG
>DXDE01000090.1 GCA_019115615.1 Candidatus Agathobaculum merdavium
TCATCGACTCCTACGACGTCGAGATTCAGGACTGGGTTGACCACGCCCTCAAGGGCGAGACCGGCGGTTCGTCCGCTTGGGACGGCTATGTTGCGTCCATCACCGCTGACGCGCTGGTAAAGAGCCAGACCTCCGGCGTGGCCGAAAAGGTCGTCACCGGCGGCACCCCGGATTTCTACAAAAAGTAAAGCAAAAAAGGAGAGACATTATCATGAAAATCGGCTTTAACGAAGGCTGCAACCGCTTCTGCGAAAACCACTCTGTACTGGAAGACCTCGACCTGTGCGAGAAGTACGGTTTTGACTACATCGACATCCAGTCCGAGTGCCTCGACCGCGAAATCGCGGCCGGCAAGTACACGATCGACGATCTGGCGGCTTGGTTCGCTGATCCGGCGCACAAGCTGCGCATGCTGTCCTACAACGCGCTGGTGTTCTTCAACATGAAGCAGACCCAGGCGGAAAAGGACGAGGTCATGGCAAAGCTCGACCGCATCATCGCCGACTGCCTCAAGCTGCAGTGCAAGATGATCGTCGTCGTTCCGTCGATGGATCTGACCGTACCGGCAACGCTGGACGAGATCAAGGCTGACGCTGTCGCTGTTATCAAGGAAATGCTCAAGAAGGTTGAGCCGCATGGCATCAAGCTGTCCATCGAGTTCTGCGGCTGCCCGACCATGACGATCAACCGTTTCGAGGACGCTTACGCGATCGTACAGGAAGTCAACCACCCGCTCGTTGGTATCACCCTCGACCAGTACCACTTCCACGCCATGGCATCCGGCTGGGACGCTCTGGAGAAGGCAGACGGCAAGAAGATCTTCGTTTGGCACCTCAACGGCATGGAGAACATGCCCTGCGGCGCATCTTACAACAACGACGAGAAGCGCCTGTGGCCGGGCGAGCCGGGCGACTGCCTCGATCACAAGCGTTATGCTGATACGCTCAAGAAGATCGGCTTCGAGGGCGATGTGTGCACGATGGAAGTATTCCGTCCCGACTACTACAAGCTCTCCAACGAGGAGAACATCAAGAAGGCCGCCGAGGTCACCCGCGCACACGTCGAGAAGTACTGGTAAAATGCAAAATAAAGGACGTACCGAAAGGTACGTCCTTTTTCTTAACCATAAGCCAGCGCCCGGAACACGGTTCCGGGCGCTTTTCTATTAACCATATACCTTGGCAACTTCCTCGCGTGCAATCTCAACCCAGCGGGAGGCATTGCGCGGATTGTGTCCCAGCGTGTGGTTATCCTTCATCAGCAGTTCAACGCGGTTGCCGTTCTGCTTGCAGTAATCCAACACCTCATGCAGACGGCGGCGGATGTATTCCTCATCCGGCTCCGGCACGGCGATATCAGTCGGACTGACCTTATAGCAATAGAGATAATCGCCCTGCAGGTATTCGCTCATCTTGCGGCTATCCGCCCACTGCGACACCGATACACGGCGCAGACGCGGGATTGCGGCCTTGACATACTCCCAACGGCGGTCAAGTCCTTCGCAGCATCCATAGTAGTTCAGACCGAACTTTTCCGCGATCTCGTGCTGATACGGCAGCAGGAACTCCTTGACCATCTCCGGCGAAACCTCACTGGTTTCCTGCGCTTCGTTGAAGCCCCACATGTCCATCAGTTTGACCTGTCCGGGCGTGCCGTGCAGCTGGTCGGTAAAACCAATGCCGCCCGAACCGATATACATGCTACTGGCATTGTTCGGCAGCAGGCCGTTCTTCTCCAAATAGTCAAACTTGTGCAGATAGCCGTCAGTAAACAGGCGCATCATCTCGTGCACCTTATCCGGATAATCGTAAAAATCGCACATCATGTTTTCCATACCGCGCAGATTGGCATAGGACAGCGACAGGTCAGGAGACCACCACCACTTGTGGCGGAACTCGACTTCCAGCAGGTCGTCAAAGACATCCTTCGCCAGTTCAAAGGCCTTGTTGGAAGCCTCCCAATCCACATGTATCTCAGGCGTTTTGACGATCTCGGACAGGTCAAGCTCCTCATACTCCTCATCCAGATCGCCCAGCGGGCTTTTCCAGACATAGGACTGTCCCTGCGTCGGATCGCCGATACGTTCTTCCTCAACGCCCCAGCCGGTGTCGACCGCATGGTACGGCAGGTAAAGCTTTGCCTCGACTACCTTATCATCCTTGAGGACTTCCGCCCAGTAAATCTCCTTGCGCAGCCACATCTCCCAGTCGCCGGCCATTTCGCCTTCGCACTGGATGCTTTCATGCCACGGGAAGATTTCATTCCAGCCGTTTTCGCAGTCGATAAAGATAACCGGCTGCTCGGTTTTCAGGTCGTTGTGCGCAATCCAAAGCGCTTTCTTCTCCTGCTCATACGGACGCTCCGCCAGCTCGCGCAAACGTGCGCCCAACTCGCGCAAAATCGTACGGTCGTGATCGGATACCACGCATTGCTCTACCGGCCAGCCATGTACCATCAGGTTGCCGCCCTGCCCTTGGTCAATGCGGTTTACGCCAGTAAATTCATCTACTTTCATAGGGATATTCTCCTTTGGCGCTGCTCGCAAATGCGGCGCGCATTTTCGTAAAGCCACAGCTTTTTCTGTGCTTCCGAAGATACCATAGCACACCTTTTTCCGAACTGCAATTTGTCTCACATTGGCAAACAGCCGGACTTTGTGCAGTTTTGTCCGGCTTATTTCCGCGCATTTTTGTTATTGTTTTCCTATTGCTGCGCAGCTTTTCCGGTTATCAGCGTCATACTACGGCGCAAAATCAACATGCGGCGCAACCCGCAGCCACACGCAAAAGCGCCGTCACCATTTCATTTTTCAAGCATTAGAAAAAAATGCGCATTTTTATCAAGTTTTTGCTGTGACCCAGCATTGCCACCGTCAGCGAACCATGCTATATTATAGATTTATAGAGACATTCCATCCATCCCGGCAGAAGGCCGGCACCTGCATCACACGCAGATGCTACCCCTTTCCGCCGGAGCCATCCGTCTCGACAGGGAGGTTTTTCATGCCGCTTGACTTTGTCCGTCTGCCACAGCTGCTGCTGCCCGCACCTACGGTCGATCTCAGCCGTTTTGCTGTCATCGCCTGCGACCAGTTCACGGCTGAACCGGCGCTATGGGCCGAAACCGAACGGCTTGTAGGCGACGCGCCCTCGGCGCTGCACCTGATATTGCCCGAAGTGTATCTGGATGCGTCCGCAGACCGTATCCCAGCCATCCATCGCACGATGCAAAGCTTCTTGCAAAACGGCATCCTGCGCCCGCTGCCTGCCGGTCTCATGCTCATCGAGCGGCACACCGGCCGCACCGCGCCGCGCCGCGGCGTACTGCTGGCATTTGACTTGGAAGCCTATGACGAAACGCCGGGCGCGGATGCACCGATCCGTCCGACCGAAGCCACCGTGACCGAGCGTTTACCCGCCCGTCTGGCGATCCGCTCGGACGCGGCGATCGAGCTGCCGCATATCCTCCTGTTCCTTGACGATCCGACGCATACAGTGTTGGAACCGCTGTTTCATCAAGCGTCCCTCCCCGCGCCTGTTTACGACTTCCCGCTCATGCAGGGCGGCGGCCGTATAACCGGCCGTCTGCTGCCTGTCGGTCGGGAGACCGCAGCATTTTTTGACCGCCTTTCCGCGTATGCCGCTGACCGCACCCGCTATTCCGGCAGCACCGGTGCAACCCCGCTCGTTTTCGCAACCGGGGACGGCAACCATTCCATGTCCGCGGCCAAGGCGCATTGGACACGCGTAAAGCAAAACCTCTCCCCCGCCGAACGCCTGACGCATCCGGCGCGCTGGGTACTGGCCGAGCTGGTCAACCTGCACGATGAGAGCATCTGCTTTGAAGCGGTGCACCGCCTGTTGATGCACACTGACCCAGATGGCGTTGTGCGTTTCCTGACAGGGCTGCCCGCTGCCGCGGACACTATCCCGCTGACGTTAGACTGCTGCGCCGCCGGCCGCACGTTCAGCATCACGATACCCGCCCCGCCGGACACGCTGCCTGTGGCCGCCCTGCAGCAGGCGCTCGACAGCTACCTCGCCGCGCATCCGCAAACAGAGATTGACTTCATCCACGGCACAGACACCCTGACCCGTCTGTCTGCCGCCCCCGGCCATATTGGTTTTATCCTGCCGGATTTCCCCAAGTCCGAATTATTCCCACAGGTGCTGCGCGCAGGGGTGCTGCCGCGCAAAACCTTCTCCATGGGCACAGCGCTGGAAAAGCGATATTATCTGGAAGCACGTCCCATCACCCCCGCCGCCCAAGCCCTTTTCCCGGCATGCGGCGGCCGTGCATGACCCCAAGCAAAAGGAAGGATCAAAATGGAATTATCCGAACGCTGCCGCCACTTGTGCAAGCACATCCAAACGCTCACAGGCGTACACACTGCCCTGCTCGACCTGAATGCACGGCAGTTCTCCCTGCCGTCCTACCATACGTGCTGCACCCTGCAGACCGGCGCGGATTGCAATGCCTATTTGACCCATCTGTACGGTGCTTACGAAGCCGAGCGCTGGGACGGCAAGTATATCTATTACTGTCCGCGCGGACTGACCTTTATCGCCACGCCGCCGCTGATCTCCGGTCTTGCGATGGAGTACTGCATCATTATCGGGCCGTTTATCCTCTCCAACGATGATGCCGACCCCTTCGAGGATCTCGCCCATCCGCCCGAGCCACTGGATGACATCCCCCGCCTGACGACCGCGCAGGCGCGCTCACTCAGCGAGCTGGCAAGCGCTGCGGTCTCCTCGCTGACACAGGAATTTGCCGCACCGGACGTCGATTCCGGCCATCAGGCCGCGATACTGCAGATGATCTACGACCTGACAGCCGAAGAAGCTGACCGCACTTACCCGATCGACACCGAGCGCCAGCTGCAGGAGCACATCCGGAAAGGCGCCAAAGAGCCGGCACAGCAGCTGCTCAACGAACTGCTGACCCGCATCTACTATCTGGCAGGCAGCGACCAGCAGGTCATCAAGGCACGCATCCGCGACCTGCTCGTATTGATGAGCCGCGCGGCGATCGATGGCGGCGCGGATACGGATGAAATCCTAAGCCTGTGCTGCCGGTATGAGCAGGAGGTCGACGGCATCTCCGGGCAGGAAGCCCTCAACCGCTGGATCAGCGCGATCCTGCACCGCTTCATCAATCTGGTATTTGACCTGAACGATATCAAGCATCAGAACGTTATCTTCAAAACCACCGCCTACATCAAGGAACACCTGACGGAAAAGCTGACGCTGGATCAGGCTGCCGAACAGGTCTATCTGTCCAAATCCTATTTTTGCCGTATCATCAAGGACGAGCTGGGCTGTACATTCACCGAATATGTCAACCGGCTGCGCATCGAGCGCAGCAAAATCCTGCTGCGTTCGACCGGTATCCCTATCTCGGAGATCGCCTATGCGGTAGGCTTTGACGATCAGAGTTATTTCACCCGCATTTTCAAAAAGCAGACCGGCATCGCGCCCGGTAAATACCGCGAACAGCGCATGACGCATGACACGGTTTCCAAATAGCGCAAAACGCAAAAAAGCCAAACCCATGAAAGGGTTTGGCTTTTGTTGTGTTCGGATTTTACCGTCCGTAGAATTCATCGACCGCAGCGAAGAACGCATCAATATTATCCCACGAGGACAGGGGCGGGATATCGCAGCCCGAAGAAATCACAAAGTTCGGGTAGCGGCAGCATTTCTCCATTACGCTGCGCGTTGCCTCGCGGATGGAGGCGGGCGTACCGTTGCGGAACTCACCGGCCGGATCAATGTTGCCCATGCAAATCGCATCTGCCGGAGCCTTCTCCATGATTTCAGCCATATCAACCGCATTGCCGAAATGATATGCGTTTGCGCCGCTCGAGAAAATGGTGTCCAGCGTGAGGTTTGCCGTATTGCCGCAGTTATGATAGATTACGCCGAAATCCTCATCCCGCACAGCCTGCACGATCCGATGGATATAATCGCCCGAAAACTCCTTCGCCAGCGCGGGGGACAACAGTCCCGCAAGCGGCTCCGCGATCACCACGCCATTCGCGCCGACTGCCTTATAGGCTTCGATATAATTGATGATAAACTCTGTGCACTTCTCCAGCACGACATGCACCATATCCGGCTCTTCATAGCAATAGATCAGCGACTGGGTGACATCCAGCAGACGGCCTGCCAGCGAAAACGGCCCGATCACGCCCGCGAGCACCGGACGGTCGTCAATCATACCCATTGCCTTCTCGATCGCGTCAATATAGATCTGGGTGCGGCCTGTGCCGACCGCCGGAACCTGCAGCGCCTCTGCCTGCTCCATGCGCTCCTCCTCTTCGACCTCGGTCGAGATAACCGGGCCGGTCACTGTCGGCACTTCATCATCCGACACGCGAATGGGCGCCCCAAAGCACTCAGCTTCGATCGACAGATCCATCAGACTGACCGCCGCACCCGCATGCGGCGTACGGTCTGCAACCGCCTTCATGCCGCGCGCCTGCAGATCGCTGTCCGAGATCAGATCCTTGACCGTAATGCCAAGCAGCTGAATGGACGGAAAAGACAATACCGGTACTGCTTTCTTCTGTTCTGCCGAAAGCAGATCTTTGGTCCACTGATCCATATTTCGTTTCATCGCAATCATCCTCCAAGTATTGCAGATTTCGCTCTGCTTCTTACTGTCTCTACCATACCATGCCGCGCCGCGTCATCGTTAGGAGCGGATTGCACAGAATTGGGATGGGGTTGACATTCTCCAAGCTGCGGGCTTTTTCCATGCCGTGCACGAAAATCCCCTTCTGTCCTGCTTGTCATCCATCAGGAGCCGTTTTCCGGTACCGCACAAAATTTGCGTTCGTCATATTCCGCTGAAACGCAGCTATGCGGCGGACAGGTCAGGAACCGCGCGTCATCCCACGGTCCATTTACCAACGCATCCAAATATGCCATATCGCCTTCCACGCGTGTAAACTGCCAGCCAAAATCCTTTGCCGCCTGCCGCGCGTAGGACTCATAATCCGGACGGTCACCCAGCGGACAAGTGATAAACCCGCAATGGCGATACTGTCCCATCCAGTTGTTGGTACACTCCATCAAATAATCGGCGTTTTCCTCCCCATATTCCTCGGCATACTGCGCGCGCTGCCGCGCGTAGTTCTCGCGCGAAGGGGTAAACGCCTGCTCAATCCAGCCGTTGTTGTACCAATATATCCCCGGCAATTCCCGGAACAGCTTGCGGTACCGCTCCGCCGAGCCAAGGAACAGAGAAATGCAGTCGTCGCAGCGCGGCACGATAACGGGCAGCGAGCGGCTGTGCAGGCCGATCACCCCGTTTGAGCACAGCCCGTAGGCCAGCACCACCGCTTCCATGCGCAAGTGCGCAGGCAGCATCTGGTTTTCCCGCTCGATCTCGTCGATCTTATGCTGCAGCTCCTCCCGCAGCACATCCGGCGTATCATGCAGCCCCTGCCGCAGCCACCAAACGCGCACCACATTGCCGCTCTGCGCTGTTAGGTGCGAAATTTCCCGGTTCATCACCATGCAGCCAATGATTGCAAGGCGCATCCTTATCCCTCCCTGGTCTGTTCTGCGCTTATTATACTGCGCGGCCCGCAGCACGGCAACCGCATGGCCGGCGCTGGATACGATCGTACAAAATCTGGGCAATTCCGTGCAAGTGCGAGGACAATTCTCCTATACGGCCAGCTGTCCAAACGGTATAATAAGGCCATACGTATCAGATGCGCCGGTACGGCGATCCATCCAGAATAAGGGGGCTTCCACATGGCTTCACTGACAATCATACAGGGAAACGCACAGCAAACCGTACCTGTCGATCCGGACGATCTGCTCAGCGCGCGGCTGCGGCAGGCCGTTCCCGCGTTTGCCCTGCCCTGCGCAGGCAACCACACCTGCGGCAAATGCCGCGTACAGGTTTCCGGCGCCGTCGAGCCGCCCTCGGCAGAAGAATGTGCTTTGCTGGGCGAGGACGCTTTGGCGCGCGGCATACGTTTAGCCTGTTTCTGCCGCCTGACCGGCGACGCCGCGGTCACGCTTGCGGCAACGCAGGATACTCCTATCCTTGCATGGAACAGCACGCCGCCTTTCGCGCGCACCGAAACCGGCTGCGGCTTCGCTGTCGACATCGGGACAACCACGGTCGCCATGCAGCTGTTTGACAGGGAAAGCGGCACCGTTCTGGCGGAGCGGCTGGCGGAAAACGCGCAGCGCGGCTTCGGCGCGGACGTTATCTCGCGCATCGAAGCATGCAAAACCGAAGGCCTTGCGGTGCTCTCCGGACGCATCCGCGACCAGCTCGAAGAACTGGCTGCAGCCTGCATGCAGCAGGCCGGTGTCACGCATATCGAGGAGTCTGTTGTCACCGGCAACGCCACCATGCTGCATCTATTTGAGGGGCTTGACCCTGCCCCGCTTGCTGTCGTACCGTTCAACGTACAATCACATTTCGGCTGCATGAGCCGCCATACGCTTGCGGGGGCGCCGGTCTATTTGCCGCGCTGCGTGGGCGCATATGTCGGCGCAGATATCATCTGCGCTATACTCGCATCCGATCTGCTGTCCGGCGGCGTACAGCTGCTTGCGGATATCGGCACCAACGGCGAAATGGCGCTGGCACAAAACGGCCGTCTGTTATGCTGCGCCACGGCAGCCGGTCCTGCGTTTGAAGGCGCCGGGCTGTCATGCGGCATGCCTGCCGCCCCCGGCGCTGTCTGCGCGGTGACGCTGCAGGATGGTGCACCGCAGTTTCAAACCGTGCAGGACGCGCCCATCCGCGGCATCTGCGGCTCGGGTATTCTGGATGCGCTGGCCGTGATGCTGGAAACCGAAGCGATGGACGAAACAGGCTATCTCGAGGAGGACTTCCCGCTCGATACCGCCGATCTGTATATCACCCAGCGCGATGTGCGTCAGATCCAGCTGGCCAAGTCCGCCGTCTGCGCGGGCATCCTGACGCTGCTGGAACAAGCTTCACTTCCGCCTGAAACCGTGACCAGTTTTTCCGTTGCCGGCGGTTTCGGCAGTTCGATGAACATGGCCTCCGCATCCGCCATCGGCCTGTTCCCCGCTGCTTTGCAGCAGAAAACCCGCTTTATCGGCAACGGTGCACTCGGCGGCGCGTCCATGCTGCTGATGAACCGCGCGCTGCGCGCCCAAACCGAACAAATGGCCCGCGAAGCGGAAGAAATCTCCCTCTCAGCCAGTCCGTCATTCATGGACCACTATATCGACTGCATGTCATTTGAAACCTTCTGACCCTGCCGCAAGGCCGCGGCAGTGCTGTCTGACACAATAAACGGGCGCGTTGCAGAAATGAAATCTGCAGCGCGCCCTTTTATGCGCCGTCCAAAGGAGTATGTAGCCGATAGGTTGTGGAAAAACAAGCGTTTGGGGAAGGAAAAAGGCATGGCAAAGCAGACGCTGGGGTA
>DXDE01000091.1 GCA_019115615.1 Candidatus Agathobaculum merdavium
TATGCAGCTAAACCGCCTGCAAAACAGCAAGGAGTTTTACGAAGAACATAAAGACGAAATCAAGCGGCTGATGATCCAGCCGTTTCATGAGCTAATCGCGCAGATGACGCCTGCCATGCTGGAGATCGACCCGCAGTTTGTGGTTGTCCCGTCGCGCATGGTGTCGCGCGTGCGGCGCGATACGCGCTATACCAAAGACAAAACGCTTTACCGCGCAAATATGTGGATGTTTTTCCGTCGTCCGCGGCAGGAGCGCGAGTCCGTACCCTGCTATTATTTCGAGATCCATCCTGAGTTCTGGGGCTTCGGCTGCTGGGGCGCATGGGGGACGGGCGAGATGGAAGCCCTGCGCGAGATGATCCTGCATGAGGACGCGTTGTTCCTCGCGGCGCGCGAGGCAGTGCAGACCTGTCCGCAGATGCACCTTGACGGCGAAATGTATAAGCGACCGAAATTCCCGGATGCAAAGCCGGAATATCAGGAATGGCTGAACCGCAAGGAGATCGGCGTCGACTTCCGCGAAAGCACAGACTTCGCGCCCGTGCTTGACGGTTCTTTTGTCCAGCCGATGATAGAAACCATGCAGCGGCTCGCGCCATTTTACCGGTTCCTGCTTGCAGCCAAGGAGCGTGCGGATGCCGCGCGGCGGGAGGCGGTTCAATGAGGTACATTGCGCTGGATTTTGAGACCGGCAACGCCTCGCGTCTGAGCGCATGTGCGCTGGGCGTCAGCATCTTTGAAGACCAGACACTGGCTGGCGAGATGGTGTCGCTGATCAAGCCGCCTGCACAGGTGGGCAAGTTCCACTGGGGCAATGTGCGCGTCAACCATATCAAGGAATCCATGGTGGCAGACGCACCTTCGTTTGACCTTGTCTGGCGTGAAATCGCCGATAGGGTTGAGGGAAGTGTGCTGGTTTGTCACAATGCGATGTTTGATACCGCGGTGCTGTGCGCATGTCTTGCGCATTACCATTTGCCGGTGCCGGAGTGCCGTTATGTATGTACGGTCAAAGTTGCACAGCGGGTATGGCCGCAGATGGAAAATCATAAGCTGGATACGGTTGCGGATGCGCTTGGCATCGAACTGAACCACCACGAGGCCGGTTCGGATGCGCGTGCAGCAGGGCTGATTTTGCAGGCTGCGCTGCGCGAGACCGACAGCCCGGATGTGGACGCACTGGCGAGCAAGATCGGTATGCGGTTGGGCCGCATTTCCTGTATGGGTGTAGCGCCATGCAGTATCGCAAAGGAAATTCGGGGCGGAAAAGCCGCCCGTTGATCCCGCACTTCACGTTAAAAAGGAGAGAGCACTATGAAAAACTATCTGGAAAACATCGATCGCGAAGCTTTGCGTGCGCGTGCGGAGCAGATGCTGCGCTATGCGGATGATGCGCGCACCCAAGCCGGCCGCTGGACTGAGTATGCGGTTTCGCGTGCGCAGGGCTTTTCCGTTCTGGATTTTGCTGTATTTAAGGTATGCCTGCTGTCGCTCGGTATGTGGCTGGGCACCTGCTTTGCGCGTGCATTCAAGAAGTTCCGCGGCGTTCTGTTCGTGGCGTTCGCGGCTAGCTGGATGTACTTATTCTGGCGCGTCTTTTTTGACTGCGACGACGAATAAGGATTGATTTTTATGCCGGGGGGATCATCCGGCAGGAGAGGAGCATGTCCGTGGAGGAACCAACCAGGCCAACGAAAACAAAATTCCAAGAGAACCCGCACTATTTTCATTGGGGCCTGACGGCGTTCTGCGTGATCGTATCCAGTGCGGTAGTTGTATTTCTGCTGCAGTGGCTGCCGGGCATCTGGACGATGTTCCAAAAGCTGCTCGGCATCCTAAGCCCGTTTATTTATGGGTTTGTCATGGCCTATCTGCTGATGCCGGTGTTCAATGCCCTGTATAAGCGCATCCAGCCGAAGCTGGCGCAGCGGTTGAAAAACGGCACGCGCATCGCAAAGGGATTGTGCAGTATCCTGTCGCTGATGATTGGTATTGCGGTGGTCGGCATTCTGCTGTGGATGGTGCTGCCGCAGCTGGTGGTCAGTATTTTCTCACTGCTCGAATCGTTGGATACCTATCTGAACGAAATTTCCAGCTGGGTTGCGGCGCTGCTCAAAGATAATCCCGTGATCGAGCGGAACTTCCTGCAGATTTATAACGAGTTTTCCCAGCAGATCGTCGACTGGGTGCAGAATATCGCTCTGCCGCAGCTCGTTGAACTGATGACCGGCGTTGTTACGACGGTTTCGGTGCTTTTTGATATCTTCATCGGTATCATTATTGCACTGTATATCCTCAACAGTAAGGACACTTTCTGCGCACAGGCGAAGAAGGTGACGTACAGCCTGTTCTCGATCGACCGCGCCAACCGCATCATGGGACGCGTGGCCTATGTGCATCGCGTGTTTGGCGGCTTCATCACGGGCAAGCTGATTGACTCGCTGATTATTGGTCTGTTGTGCTTTATCGGCCTACGCCTGTTTATCGGCTTCGGCCTGATGACGATGGATCAGTCGTTTGCGCTGCTGATTTCGGTTATCATCGGTGTAACCAATATCATCCCGTTTTTCGGGCCGTTCATCGGTGCGATTCCGAGCACCATCCTGATCATGGTAATCAGCCCGATTCAGGCGATTTATTTTGTGTTGTTCATTCTCGCCTTGCAGCAGTTTGACGGCAATATCCTCGGCCCCAAAATTCTGGGCAACTCGACCGGCCTGTCGAGCTTCTGGGTTATGTTTGCGATCCTGTTGTTCGGCGGTGTATTCGGTTTTGTCGGCATGGCGGTGGGCGTGCCGCTGTTTGCGGTGCTGTACAGCGCGGTGACAGAGGTCGTTTGCAGCCTGCTGAAAAAACGCGGCCTGCCGGTGGATACGAATGAATACCGGGGCGCCAAGCAGCTTGATCCTGCTACCGGTGAGTTCGTTGAGGTGGCATATGAGCGCCCGCCGGTTTCGGCAAAGGAGCGTCGCCGCGCGGCGGAGAAAGTGCGTGAGGAGCAGAAAAAACAGCAAGAAGAGCAAAATAAGAAGGACTGACCCCGAGGTCAGTCCTTCTTTCTGTATAACGGTGCAGATATGGACAAGGGCCGAAACCATTGGTTTCGGCCCTTGGTGATTGTTGTGCTGTACTTTACAGGTGATTACTTCAGACCTGCGGTGATGATCGCCATCTGGTAAACCTCATCCGCGTTGCAGCCACGGGACAGGTCGTTGATCGGCGCGTTCAGACCCTGCAGGATCGGGCCGTAGGCTTCGAAGCCACCCAGACGCTGGGCGATCTTGTAGCCGATGTTACCAGCGTTGATGTCCGGGAAGATGAAGGTGTTGGCCTGGCCGGCAACCGGAGAGCCCTTGCACTTGGTAGCCGCGACAACCGGGGAGAACGCCGCGTCAAACTGCAGTTCGCCGTCGACAGCGAGATCCGGAGCAGCAGCCTTGGTCTTTTCGGTCGCGTTCTTCATCATGTCAACCGTCTCGCCCTTGCCGGAGCCCTTGGTCGAGTAGCTCAGCATCGCAACCTTCGGGTCGATGCCGAAAGCCTTGGCGGTCTTGGCAGTCTCGATCGCGATCTCTACCAGATCGTCCTCGCCCGGATTGATGTTGATCGCGCAGTCACCCATTGCATACATCTCGTCGTCACCGTCCTTGCCGTCGCGGCGCAGGATGAAGCAGGAACTTACGATCTTGTTGCCCGGCTTGGTTTTGATGATCTGCAGCGCAGGACGAACGGTATCCGCCGTGGAGTATGTAGCGCCGCCGAGCAGAGCGTCCGCCTTGCCCATCTTGACCAGCATCGTGCCGAAATAATTGCCCTTGGACAGCGCCGCGCGGCACTGTTCTTCGGTCATCTTACCCTTGCGCAGTTCAACCATCTTAGCGACCATTTCGTCCATCTCCGGGTACGTTGCGGGATCAATAATCTCCATGCCCTCGATGTCGAAGCCGCCGGCCTGCGCCGCCGCCTTAACCTCATCGACATTGCCAACCAGAA
>DXDE01000092.1 GCA_019115615.1 Candidatus Agathobaculum merdavium
ATCAGGCCGCGGTAGCCGTCCCGAATGCCGTAGATGGTCACCTTACTGCCCAGCTCATTGTACAGGGTCTTGGCTACGCCGCGCAGCGCGGAGTTCAGGCCCTGGCAATCGCCGCCGCTCGTCAGCATACCGATTTTCATAAGATCGCCTCCTGCATAATTTATATATCTAATATACCCCTTTTTCCCCCGCTTGTGAAGATGCTTTTTGTATATTTTATCCAACGATCACAAATCCGTTCGTTTTTGATCTCCGGTGCAGAGACAGCGCCATTCAGGCGGGAAAATTTGTGCGATTTCGCAGTTGCCTCCGCGCGGGTTTTGTGGTATCCTGATGCCATGACAGATTCCCTGCAACTGACGGGCAGAGGTGGAGCGCAAACCACCGGGGAGCAGGGGTTCCGCAATGAATGCCGACCGTCTGGGCAGTGTCGCAAGCAATGAGCGATGCTGCCCTTTTTTGTATACAAAAAAGGGCAGCCGGACCAAAATCAGGAGGAACAAATCATATGAACGCATGGAACACCTTCAATGGCGGCGCTTGGCAGAACGAGATCAACGTCCGCGACTTCATTCAGAAAAACTACACCCCCTATGACGGCGACAGCGCCTTCCTCGCGCCCGCCACCGCACGCACCACCGCGCTGCGCGAAAAGTTCGACGCCCTGCTCGCCGAGGAGCGCGACAAGGGCGGCGTGCGCAGCATCGACACGGATACCGTCATCACCATCACCGCCTTCGGCCCGGGCTATTTGGACAAGGACAATGAGATCATCGTCGGTTTGCAGACCGACGAGCCGTTAAAGCGCGCGTGCAACCCGTTTGGCGGCATGCGCATGGTGCGCGAGGCGTGCAAGGCCTACGGCTACGAGGTCTCCCCCCAGATCGAGGAGGAGTTTAAGTACCACAAGACGCACAACGACGGCGTGTTCTCTGCCTACACCAAGGACGTGCGCGAGGCGCGCCACGTCGGCCTGCTGACCGGCCTGCCGGACGCCTACGGCCGCGGCCGCATCATCGGCGACTACCGCCGCGTCGCGCTGTACGGCGTGGACCGCCTGATCGAGGAGAAGCAGAAGGACAAGGACGCGCTCGGCGCGGTTCCGACCACGGAAGCCGAAATCCGCACTGCGGAGGAGCTCTCCGATCAGATTAAAGCGCTGAAGGACATGGTCAGGATGGCCGCGTCCTACGGTTTTGATATTACCCGTCCGGCGGAAAACGCCAAGGAAGCCGTGCAGTGGCTGTACTTTGCCTACCTCGCGGGCATCAAGGAGCAGAACGGCGCGGCGATGAGCCTTGGCCGCACCTCGACCTTCCTCGACATCTATTTCGAGCGCGACCTCGCTGCCGGCATCCTGACCGAATCCGAGGCGCAGGAGATCATGGACGATTTCGTGCTGCACCTGCGCATGGCGCGCCACCTGCGCACGCCCGAGTATAACGAGCTGTTCGGCGGCGACCCGATGTGGATCACCGAGGCAGTCGGCGGCATCGGTGAGGATGGCCGCCCGCTCGTCACCAAGAACAGCTTCCGCATGCTGCATACGCTGTATAACTTAAACCCCGCCGCAGAGCCGAACCTCACCGTTCTCTGGAGCGAAAACCTGCCCGAGAACTGGAAGCGTTTTATCGCCAAGGTGTCGATCGACACGGACGCTTTGCAGTACGAGAACGACGACGTCATGCGTCCCTACTTTGGCGACGACTACGCGATCGCTTGCTGCGTCTCCGCGATGCGCGTGGGCAAGGACATGCAGTTCTTCGGCGCGCGCGCCAACATCGCAAAGCTGATGCTCATGGCGATTAACGGCGGCCGCGACGAAAACAAGTTCGAGCAGGTCGGCCCGGAGATGCCGGTCATGGAGGGCGACACGCTCGACTATGACGAGGTCTGCCGCCGCATGGACTTCTACCGTCCGTGGCTCGCCAAGACCTACGTCTCCGCGATGAACACCATCCACTATATGCACGACAAGTACGCCTATGAGAGCAGCCAGATGGCGCTGCACGATACCGAGGTGCGCCGTCTGATGGCGTTCGGCATCGCGGGCATGAGCTGCATGGCGGACTCGCTCTCCGCGATCAAGTACGCAAAGGTTCACCCGATCCGCAACCCGGAAAACGGCATCATCGTCGATTTTGAGATCGAGGGCGATTTCCCGAAGTTCGGCAATGACGACGACCGCGTCGACCAGATCGCCTGCGAGCAGGTCGAAAAGTTCTATCAGGCGCTGACCCAGTTCCCGCTCTACCGCGGTGCGATCCACACCCTGTCCATCCTGACGATCACATCCAACGTCATGTATGGCAAAAAGACCGGCAACACGCCGGACGGCCGCCGTCACGGCGAACCGCTCGCGCCGGGCGCGAACCCGATGTCCGGCCGCGACAAGTCGGGCGCGCTGGCCTCGCTCAACTCGGTCGCCAAGCTCAGCTATGAATACTGCCGCGACGGCATCTCCAACACCTTCTCGATCACACCGGGCGCGCTCGGCAAGACCGACGAAGACCGCATCAACAATCTGGTTGCCATTATGGGCGGCTACTTTGCCCAGAAGGCACATCACCTGAACGTCAACGTCATGAACCGCGATACCCTGATCGCCGCTTACGAGCACCCCGAACAGTACCCCAACCTGACCATCCGCGTGTCGGGCTACGCGGTCAACTTCTATAAGCTCAGCCGCGAGCAGCAGCGCGAGGTCATTTCGCGCACGTTCCACGAGGCAATCTAACCCCCTCTAAGGGAGACGCCGCCCCTCTGGGGCAGGCAGCCGGAAAAGCTGTTCTGATCCTGCAAAGCGGGCGGCAGCCGGAAACAGGAACTTCACTTTTGCGCGCGGAGCGCGCCCTCAAAAAAAGGAAGTGGGGTGATTCGCAAGAGGGGAGAAACCATCGGTTTATCCCCTCTTGTGCGCCCGCCGCGCAGGCGAACGTCCCTGCCGCCCGCAGGCGGCATCATGCCCGCAGCTTGTAGTAAAAGCCCACTATTTTGAGAAAGGTTGTGGCAAAATGACCGGACGCATCCATTCCATCCAGTCCCTCGGCGCGGTGGACGGGCCGGGCGTGCGCTGCGTGATTTTCATGCAGGGCTGCCCGCTGCGCTGCGTCTACTGTCACAACCCGGACACCTGGGACACGGACGGCGGCGAGGAAATCGACACGGATGAACTCGTGCGCCGCGTGCTGCGCTACCAGCCCTATTGGAAAAACGGCGGCGGCGTGACTGTTTCGGGCGGCGAGCCGCTCCTGCAAGCCGCGTTCGTCGAAGAATTTTTCCGCAAGCTGCATGAACATGGCGTGCACACCGCGCTCGACACCTCGGGTACGGGCTGTTCGGCCGCCGCGGCCGAGCGCGTGCTGCGGCACACCGATCTGGTGCTGTGCGACCTCAAATTCCTGACCGCAGGCGACTACCGCCGCTATTGCCGCGCGGAGTTTTCGCAGGTCGAACGCTTTTTGCAGCTGACCGCGATGAAGCGCGTGCCGCTCTGGGTGCGGCATGTCGTCGTGCCCGGCCTGACCGACAGCATTGAGCACCTGCGGCTGGTCAAGGCGCACGCCGAGCGCTATCCCAATCTTGAGAAAATCGAATTCCTGCCTTTCCACAAGTTGTGTATCGAAAAATACGACCGCTTGGGGATCGACTTCCCCCTGCGCGACACACCCGCGATGAACGAGGCGTGGCTCAAGCAGCTGCTGGAAAAGCTGTAACGGCAAAACAAAAAGGACGTGCATCTGCACGTCCTTTTTCTTCTGTCTGTCGGATGGATGTGACCGGCTGCTGTTTGTGCTTCAACGTGTGTAAAGCGCGAAACCGTCAGCCGTGTTCCTTCTCCGGCCGCATGCCGCAGAAATGTACTTCATAGCGGCGCATACAGTCCGCGATTACCCCAACCGCACCTTCGCGGTCGAGCACGTCCGAGGTCGTCGTGTGCTTATGTTCCAGCCCCTTGTAAACCTCAAAAAAGTGCGTAATCTCGTTGCCATAATGCGGCGGAAGCTGGCTGATGTCGGTATAGAAATTCCACGTCGGGTCTTCGCACGGGATGGCGATGATCTTGTCATCGATCTCATCCTCATCCATCATGCGCATCACGCCGATCGGATAGCAGTCGACCTCGATGAGCGGGTCAAGCGTCTCGGAGCACAGCACGAGCACATCCAGCGGGTCGCCGTCGTCGGCATAAGTACGCGGGATAAAACCGTAATTTGCCGGGTAATGCGTCGAAGTATACAAAATTCGGTCGAGCCGCAATAGACCGGTGCGCTTATCGAGTTCATATTTTTTCTTGCTGCCCGCGGGGATCTCAATGACCGCCGTAAAGCGTTCCGAGGTGATGCAGCGGGGGTCGATGTCATGCCAGATGTTTCTCATACCTTCTTGCTCCTTTCTCTATCTGTTTTCAGTATACCAGACCGGATATCCGCACGCAAGGCTGCCGCGCCCGAATCGCGCCCATGTTTTTACTTGCATTTTACATAAAACGGATTGTTCCGGCGTAAAAAAGCAGTATAATATATAGTATACTGACCGATCTTTTGGCCGCGCGGCGGCCGTAATACAACAGGGGGAAAATCCGGTATGACACAGGCGATCTGGGAACAGGGCTACACGCAGAACCGCGAGCTATCGTGGCTGCAGTTCAACGCGCGTGTATTGGCTGAAGCGGAGGACGAAAACGTCCCGCTTTTGGAACGGTGCAAATTCCTGTCGATCTTTACCAGCAATCTGGACGAATTCTTTATGATCCGTGTGGGCAGTCTATGCGATATGGCGGCAGTGGACAAGGATCATGTCGACAACAAGTCCGGCATGACAGCCAAGGAACAGCTGCGGCACATCTACGCCGCGGTCGCCCCGCTGTACGAACGGCGCGACACGGCTTTCGCTGATGTTGCCGCGCGCCTTGCTGCGGAAGGCCTGCACCATCTGTCGTTTCAGGATCTCGAACCTGCCGAACATAAATACATCAAGCAATATTTCAAAAACGTGATTGCGCCCGTGCTCAGCCCGCAGATCGTTGACGCGCACCATCCCTTCCCGCATCTCGAGGGCAAGGTGCTGCACATTGCCGCTCTGCTCAGCCGCAAAAAGAGCGAACGGCTCGGGCTGCTGCCCGTACCCTCCTCGCTGCCCGCGCTGGTATTCCTGCCCGGTGAGGAAAAGCGCTATATCCCGATTGAGGACGTCCTGCTGGAATACGTCGGCCATGTGTTTGAGATGTACGACGTGCTGGAAAAGACCGTGTTCTGCGTGACGCGCAACGCGGACATCAATCCGGACGACGAGACCTTCGGCGCGGAAGAAGGAGACTTCCGCACCAAGATGGAAAAGCTGCTGCGCCGCCGCCGCCGCATGGCGGTCGTGCGCGTCGAGCTGTCCCGCCCGATCAGCGACCATTTCACCGAGTATTTCCGCAAGCGCTTCGACGTGTCGGACGCGCAGATCTTCCTGTCGCGCAAGGCGCCGCTGCAAATGAGCTACGCGTTCTCCCTCGGCGACCATTTCCCGGATAAACGGCGCGCGGCGCTGTCCGACCCGCCGTTCTCCCCGCAGCAGCCCGCCATGCTGCCCGCGGGACAGAGCTTGCTCAAGGCCGCGCTCAAGCGCGATATCCTGCTGTCCTATCCGTATGAATCGATGGAGCCGTTTTTGCAGATGATCCGCGAGGCCGCAAACGACCCCGCCGTGCTGTCCATCCGCATCACGATCTACCGCCTTGCCCGCAAGGCAAAGCTGGTCGAATATCTGTGCGCTGCGGCGGAAAACGGCAAGGACGTGACCGCGCTCATCGAGCTGCGCGCCCGCTTCGACGAGCAGAACAACATCGACTGGTCCGAGCGCATGGAGGAAGCCGGCTGCAAGATCATTTACGGCTTTGAGGACTACAAGGTGCACTCCAAGATCTGCCTGATTACCCGGCAGGAGCGCGGCGTCGTGCGCCACATCACGCAGGTCGGCACAGGCAACTACAACGAAAAGACCGCCACGCAGTATACCGACGTATCTCTCATCACCTCGGACGAGTCGATCGGCGCGGATGCGGGCGCGTTCTTCAACAACATGGCGATGGGCAACCTCGAAGGCCGGTACGACCGCCTGCTGGTTGCGCCGAGCAGCCTGAAAAACAACATCCTTGCCCGCATGGACGAACAGATCGCCCGCGGCACAGAGGGTTATGTGCTGCTCAAGTTCAACTCGCTGACCGATATTGATATTATCCGCAAGCTGCGCGACGCGTCCTGCGCGGGCGTGCGCATTGAGATGATCGTGCGCGGCATCTGCTGCCTGCTGCCCGGCGTGGAGGGACACACCGAAAACATCACGGTCACAAGCATCGTCGGCCGCTTCCTTGAGCACTCGCGCATCTTTGTGTTTGGCCGCGGCGCGGAACAGAAGGTATACATTTCCTCGGCCGACATGATGACGCGCAACACCGAGCGCCGCGTCGAGATCGCCTGCCCGATCGACAGCCCCGAGGTACGCGCGCGGCTGATGGACATTCTCTATGCCATGCAGCACGACACGGTCAAGGCACGCGTGCTGCAGCCGGACGGCACCTACTGCAAAAAACCGCCGGTTTCCGACCCGATCTGCGCGCAGGATCTGCTTATGCAGCAGGCCATCAATCAGGCGCGCGAACAGGCCGCGCATCCTGCCCCGCCCGAACCGGGCTGGCGCAAGCTGCTCAACCGCCTGCTGCACAAATAATCTGTGCGACGTGAGGAAAAAAACACCGGAAGCCATTGCTTCCGGTGTTTTACTGTGACAGAACATACAGGAGTTTCCTATAAAGCCAAAAAGCAGGATGCCTGCGGGCATCCTGCTTTTTTATGGTGGGGTTGGCGGGGCTCGAACCCACGACCTCTCGCGTGTGAGAGGTAGCATGGACTATCACAAAATTTCGCATAGCATCTGAATATTTCAGTCATACTTTCCTCATTCATTGCAACAATTCTGCAACACGTTCTCGAACATTATCTTATGCTTGCAATACTGAAAACTTCTAATAAAGCGAAAAACCACTCCCCGAAGGAAGCGGCCTTTCATCCGGCATCCACCGGATCTCTCTGTATCAGTATAATACCATCTTTCAGAAAATATGTCAATCA
>DXDE01000093.1 GCA_019115615.1 Candidatus Agathobaculum merdavium
TTTGTGTATGAAGCGAAAGTCCTTCCTATCGGCGCTGGATTTGGCATTTTAAGCTGGCTGTCCTGCCCGCTTGTTATCTGGACAGCTTATGCGCCCTGGGCTGCCGGAACACTGGATACAGTATCTTATCTTCTGATCTGTATGCTGCCTTTGTTCTGTGCAAAGCTGGCAAACTCTATTTTTGTAGACCTGACAAGTTATAAGAACCTGATGATTTCCAAAAACAAAATCCTGGGTGTGATGAATGAGCCGGAGGAAACTGGCAGTATGGAGCCGCTTCAAACGGCCACCCATGAAATCACCTTCGACAGTGTGGACTTCTCGTATGTACCCGGAGAGCCGGTGCTGAAACACGCCACCTTTACGGTGCCAGACCAGAAACTCACTGCCATTGTCGGGGACTCCGGCTCCGGCAAATCCACCATTCTGAACCTGATTGCAAAATACTACGAGGCAAATGGAGGAACCATTTCAATCGGCGGCAGACCGATCAACCATGTGGCCGCAGAGCGTGTGCTGGAACAAATCTCTATGGTAGATCAGGATGTATTTCTCTTTGATGATACCATTCGTGAGAACATCCGGCACGCTCGTCCCAATGCCACGGACGAGGAAATCGAGGCTGCCTGCCGGGAGGCCAACTGTGACGGCTTCATCCGCAAGATGGAAAAGGGATACGATACGCCGACCGGCGAAAACGGAAACCTTCTCTCTGGCGGTGAGCGCCAGAGAATTTCAATCGCCCGCGCTATTCTGAAAAATCGCCCGATCCTGCTTTTGGATGAGGCAACAGCATCCCTTGACATCGAGAACGAGCTGGCAGTTAAGCAGGCCATAGCCAATCTTCTGAAAGAGAAAAAGACTTTAGGCGCGGGCGGGGTTTTCGCCGCGTGCGAAAATCCGCAGCACCGGAACCGTGACAAGGATGGAAAGGATAAAGGCGCACAGGTCGCTGAGCGGCTGGCAAAGCTGCACGCCGAACAGGCCAAAGAAGATCGGCAGCACAACGGCCAGCGGAATAAAGAACAGTCCTTGCCGCGCAGCTGCAACCAAGCTGGCGCGCATGGTTAGCGCGATGTTCTGCAATAGCATGTTGCACATGGTCACCCAGCCGATGAGCGGGAAGGACAGGCACTGCAGCCGTAGCGTCAGCGTGCCGATGCGGATAACCTCGGGGTCGTCCGCGCGGAAAATGGCGATGATCTGCGGGGCGAAGATCCAGCCCAGCACGGCAAGGCCGAGCAGCACGAGGAACGACGACTTGACGCAGAACCAGAAGCCGCGCCGCACGCGGTCGTATTTTTTCGCGCCGTAATTGTAGCCGCAAACCGGCTGGAAGCCCTGTCCGAAGCCGATCATGGCGGAGCCTGCAAACTGCGAAACACGTGTGACAATGCTCATCGCGGCGATCGCTGCATCACCATAGGGACGGGCGGCGGTGTTCAAAAAGGTCACTGCGACCGAGGCCAATCCCTGTCGGCACAGGCTGGGCAGGCCGCCGCCTGCGAGCGCGACGAAGCGCTCAACGCTGGGGGCAAACTGGCGCAGCCGGATCTGTACGCCGCGCGACTGCCGGATGCCGATTAGCAGCAGGAAGAAGCTGACGAGCTGGCTCAGGATGGTCGCCCAAGCTGCGCCACTGATGCCCATGTCGAAAACGAAGATGAACAGCGGGTCAAGCGCAATGTTGAGCACGCCGCCGGATACCAGCCCGACCATGGCATAGGTCGCATTACCCTGCTGGCGCAGCTGGTTGTTGAGTACAAGTGCGGCCATCCTGTACGGCGCGCCGCACAGGATGATCTGCATGTAATCCAGTGCGTAAGGATAGATGGTTTCGGTCGCGCCGAGCAGGTGGCAAAGCGGACTGCGCAGCAGCAGGCCAAAGGCCAGAATGATCAGACCGGTGATGATCGAGAGGAAAAAGCCAGTTGCGGCCATGCGTTCGGCTTCCTCTTGATGCTGCGCGCCAAGCTGACGCGAGATATAGGTGCCCGAGCCTTGTCCGTAGAAAAAGCCGATCGACTGAATGAGCGCCATCAGCGGGAACACGACGCCGACCGCACCGGTCGCGCTTGTGCCGAGCTTGCCGACGAAAAACGTGTCGGCCATGCTGTAGATCGAGGTGATGAGCATGCTGATAATGGTCGGTACGGCCATTTTGCAGATCAGCGGCTCGAGCGGGGCTTCGGTCATTTGGTGAAAGCGGCGTTCCTGCGCTTCACTGGTTGGATGTTCCGCCATGGTACTGCACCTCCATTCGCTCGATTTGTTCACACAGCCATTCGGTCGCCTGTTCGTAGCTGTCTGCCGATGGTGCCAGCGGCGAGCGGAAAAAGCCTGCCGTTTCCATCGAAACATAGCCGTGCAGCGTGCTGCGGATCAGCCGTGACAGGTGGAGCGTCTGCTCGATTGGCAGGCCGAGCGGCTCCAGCATGCGCACAAAAAGATCCATGAACGATTTCTTGCGCGCGACCAGACCGGGATCGGAAAAACGCGGCAAAAGCAGCATGGCGCGGTACAACTGCGGCTGCTCCTGCGCGAAAGTACGATAAGCCGCGGCAACGGCGCGCAACGTGTCTGGCACCGGGCGGCCGTCCATGGCCTGCTCAAGCGTGTCCATCAGCCGATCGAGCGCGCGTTCGGCCAGCCGCACGTTCAGTTCGGGCAAGCCCTGTAAATGATTGTACAGCGACGCGGGCTTGACGTCCAGCGCGTCTGCCAACTCGCGCACGGTCACGTTTTCCATGCCCTTTTCTTCGGCCAGCGCGGCCGCCGCGTCAACGATCGCGTCGCGGCTCAGCCCTTTCCTTGCCATACGGCATCCCTCCAAACTAACAAGATTAGTTTTCTATTTTCAGCATAAACGAACACTGTTAGTTTGTCAAGCGGGATACCTGCAAAGAAACGGGGAATTTGACGCAGAAGGATTGACATATATCGGTCATCTATATATAATACATATATCGAACACCGATATAAGGAGGGATAGAACATGGCAATCGACAAAAGCCTGCTGGCGGGCAGCACGGCGCTGCTGGTGCTGCGCCTGTTGGATGAGGACGACCTGTACGGCTACCAGATGATCGAACGGCTGCGCGAGCGATCGGATGACACCTTTTCGCTCAAGGCGGGTACTCTCTATCCGCTGCTTCACACGCTGGAAACGCAGGGGCTGGTGCAGAGTTACGAGCGCGCGGCCGATGGTGCGCGCATGCGCAAGTATTACCACCTGACCGAGGAGGGGCGCACGAGGCTCGCGGAAAAGACCGAAGAATGGCGGCAGTTTTCCGGCGCGGTCGAGCGCGTGCTGAAGGGGGGAGAAAGCCATGCGTTTGCCTGACAGCGTGCGGCGGTATTTGCTGGGGCTGCTCGAGCGCGACGCGGCCGAGCGGGCGATGGACGATGCTGAGCTGCAAGCGCTGGCCGCTGCCGCCGAAGGGCGCAGCGTGAGACCGCTGCCCGAGCTGCTGCGCGGCTGGGTCAATAACGCGACCAGCCAGATGCGCTGGAAACGGGCGCGACCGGTCGCGGCAAAGGAGCTGGCCGACCACCTTGCCGACCAGTACGAAGCCTTTCTCGATGAGGACATGGACGAGGAAGCCGCCGCGCAGGCGACCGCCCGCGAGATGGGCGATGCGGTCGAGACTGGCACACGGCTCGACCGCGCGTGGCGGCCGCGCCCGGACTGGGTGATGCTGGGCATCGTGCTGGTGGTCGCGGCGATGGGGCTTACGCTGCAATATCTGCTGCGGCCGCACAATGATTTGGAATGGTACCTCTTTTTCGGAAAATATGTGGCGGGCGCTGTGTGCCTGCTGGCAGCATATTTCGTGGATTATACCATCCTCGGGCGGCACTGCTGGCTGCTGTATGGCCTGTGGGTTGCCGGAGGGCTGCTGCTGGCCTTTGGGCCGGTCCGTGGGGAAAGCATGGGCAAGCTGGTCTATCTGGCGCAGTGGGTATGGTTCTTTCCGGTGCTGTTTGCGGGCATCCTGTTCCGGCAGCGCGGCAATGGGACGCGGGGCATCGGCGTCTGCCTGCTGTCGCTGCCCGTCATGTGGTTTCTGGCGATACACGCGCCCTCGATGGCAGCGATCGCCGTGCTGACGGTGGTCAGCTGCGGCATGCTGTTTATGGCGGTCTGGCGCGGCGTGTTCGGACGGCGCACAAGGGGCAGGCTGGCGCTCGCGGCATCGCCGGTGCTGGCGATGGCGCTGTACTGCCTGTATTTGTGTTTTACGGATGACCATATCCGAGAAAAGCTGGCGGTTGTGCTGTTCCCGCAGCGCGATGCATCGGCGGAAGGCTGGCTGGGCGCGCTTGTTCAGTATATCATGTTCGGCATCCGGTATCCGAACTGCGAAAAGGGCGGCTATGAGGCATTCGTGCGATATGAAGGCACCACAGACCTGCTCTTTGTTTCCGCGAAGTATTGCTGGGGCTGGGCGGCGGTGCTGCTGATTCTGGCGGCGGCGGTGCTGCTGCTGGTCTGGGGCTTCCGCATTGCGCGGCGGCAGACTGGCCTGCTTGCCCGCAGCGTGTGCATGGGCGTGATGGCGACCTTTGCGCTGCAAACCCTGATGTATGTGCTGCAAAACTGTGGCATTATCCTAATTGCGAGTTACGGGCTGCCGCTGTTGTCTTACGGCGGCACCTATCTGTGCCAGACCATGCTGCTGCTCGGCCTGCTGCTTTCTGCGCAGCGGTCGGGACAGCTCGAAAGCGGCCTTGCGCCGCGGCCTGCGCGCCCTGTTCTGCGACGCTGAGCTGTGCTATACTGAAAGACAGTCCCTTCGGGGGCTGTCTTTTGCTTTGCAAAAAAATTCCCCTCCCACTGTCAGCAAGTGCAGCGCTCATTCGTATTGTAGGTGAAGCGACGTTGCTGACACGGCCGGACGGCCGCCAAAGGAGTTGATGAAACCATGATACAACTGGACAGGGCTGAGGCTGAACGGTTGGTGAACACCTATTCCGACCTGATCCTCCGGCTTTCCTATACCTACCTGAAAAGCACGCAGGATGCGGAGGATATCTGCCAGACCGTGTTCCTGAAATTGCTGACAAGCGGGCAAGTCTTTGATAGTCCGGCGCACGAAAAAGCGTGGATCGTCCGCGCGACGGCGAACGCCTGCAAGGATGTGCTGCGCAGCAGCTTCCGGCGGCGCACGGTGGGGCTTGAGGTGGTTGCGGAAACGCCAGCACCCGCCGCCCCCACGGGCGACGTGCTCGAAGCGGTGATGGCGCTGCCGGAGAACTACCGCGACGCGGTCTATCTTTATTACTATGAAGGCTACTCCGTCCGCGAGATCGCCGGCCTTTTAGGCCGGAGTGAGTCCGCGGTAAACGCGCACCTGAGCCGGGGACGGCAAAAGCTGCGCATGACTTTGGGAGGGAATGAATATGAACAGAGCGTATAATGATAACAGAGAGTATACTGATGCGCTGGACGGCCTGCGCTTTTCGGACGAGGCCAAGGCGCGCATGGTGGATAACCTGCTGAGCGCGGCGGCGCAGCAGCAGCCTGAGCAGCGCAAGACCCGTAAGCGCGTGTTCCGTCTGCCGCGCATCGCGGCGGTCGGCGTGGCGGCGGCGCTGGTGGTCGGCATCGGTGCAGGCGCGACCGGTGTGCTCAAGACCGCGGGCGAGGCGTTCTCCGGTGTGTTCGGCCCGACGGCTGACACCGAGATCATTGACCAGATCGGTCGCCCGATCGGCGCGAGTGACACGTCAAACGGTGTAATCATCACGGCGGACGCGATCATCGGCGACAAGTACCACTACGCGGTTACCTATTCGATCGTCAAGGACGACGGCACGCCGTTCGACATCGACCTGAGCAAAACCGTGGGCGACGGCCTGCTGCCGCTGACCTTTGCCGAGGAGGATACCACGCTGAGCGGGTACTTCGGCGGCACGCACGGCGGCTCGTATTTCTACGACGCCGATCCAAACGACCCGGCCATCCAGTATGTTGAAACCCGCGAGGTGAGCGACGGCGACGTGCAGGGGCGCGCGATTAAGGCGAAGTTCAGCGACCTGTGTGTATTTGATGAGGATATGAACCGCACGGTGGTCGCCGAGGGTGACTGGTCGTTCAAGTTCAGTCTGGACTTTGAGGACACCTCGGTTCAGGTGCCCGCAGGGCAGGTCATTGACCTGAATGGCATGAAGGCGACCATCAACGAGATCACACTGTCTCCGCTGGCGCTGCGCGTGGATTACACGGTCGACAGCGAGGTGCAGTGGGACGAGAATGCGCAGTCCGGCAAGCAGTCAGACCATGACCGCGCGCAGATGGAGAAGTATTTTGACGATCTGCAGATTGTGGTCAACAAGGCGGATGGCACCAGTATGGATATGTCCTATGCGGGCGGCAGCATTAAGCCCGAGGGTGGCAAAACCGTCTGCCAGAAGGGCGACATGTTCAGCGAAATTATTCCGCTGGAGGATGTGGTTTCCCTTACCATCGGCGGCGTGGAAATCCCGGTACAGCAGTAACAGAAAATGTCAGACGGCGGCAGTCAGGAGAGGGACTGCCGCCGCTTGTTATTTCTGAACAGAGTGTCCGGTAACTCACAAATGCACAGGGATTCGATTTACAAAGTCTGTCTGCGGTGCTACAATAAAGGCAGGAGGGATTCGAAACTATCGCTTTCGGAGGGAATAGGGAATGGATATTTATAACGAGTACCCGCTGCTCCGCACGGACAGCTACGCGAAGATTTTTCTGTATAATACCCATGAAACGGTGGCCTGCGTTCCGCGGCACACCATCCGGATGCGCGACCCGGTGCGCCCGCACAGATTGCAGGAGGCAGTCGAGCAGGCGCTGCTGCGCTTCCCGCATATGATCCTTGGTATCGAGCCGACAGATACCAGCTTCCGTTACCGTCCGAACGTGCTGCCGCCGGTCGTGCTGCCGTTTGATGGGGTCGAAAAACGCTATACGATCGGCTCGCCCGACACGAATGGTTACCTTTTCCTCGTCGGCTACGAGGGCAATACGATCACGATGGAATATCAGCACTCGATTTCGGATGGGCGCGGCTTTGAGGAGTTCATCCGCTGCGTGATCTTCCAATACCTGACGCTGTGCGGTTATCCGGTCGAGAACGACGGCTCGGTGCGTTCACTGGATACGCGCTGGTCGCCCGCGGAGAGTGAGGACGGCTATAAGCAGCTGGCCGATCAGGAGTTCTCGCCCAAGGGCATCTGGAAAAAGCCGGAGGCGTCGCATGCGTGGGACCTGACCGATCTGGGGGATGCGCCCGAGGTCGTCACCGAGATTACCTTCCCGTTTGCGCAGCTGCATGGATACAGCAAGGCAATCGGCGTCAGCCCGCTGTCCATTGTCGCGCCGCTGCTGATGCGCGCGTTCGACCAGAAGTTCGGTGAGCCGGACAAACCGGTCATTTCGCAGATTCCGGTCGACCTGCGTCCACTGCTGCCGACCGAGACGACGCGCTACTTTATCTGCTTTATCGACCTGCCATACCTGCCCGAATATCGCGACCTGCCGTTGCCGGTTGTATTCCGTAAAACCAAGGAGTTCCTGAATACCCAGGTGGAGCGTGAGCAGCTGCTTTACCGTGCCAAGGCTGCGTCCGATAAGTGCAGCGAGCTGCACGAGGCCAACATGCCGCTGGCCGAAAAGATGCAGATGGGACAGAAAATCTGCCGCGACTTCGTGCTGGAGGACAGCTTCCTGATCACCAATGTCGGCCGCTTCAAGATGCCGCCGAGCTGCATGCCATATGTGCTCGATTACGGCGCAGTGCTGCCTTGCGCGGCGCAGCCGTTTGCAATGCTGGTTTCGTCCTTCGGAGATCGCATGAAGCTGTCGGTCGCGCAGCGTGACCACGATATGCAGGTGGTCGAATCGCTCGCTGCCGGTCTGCGCGAAATCGGCGTGGAGGCCAAAACCGAGACGTATCCGTTCCGCGTGACGAAGTACAATGGCCTCGAGTGTGCGCAAAGATAAACGAAAAACGCCTATGCGTCCGCAGCAAAACGCCTGCGGACGCATTTTTACGGAAAGATTAGCTGTTGCTAACTAAAAATCTTTCCTTTTTGCGGAAAACGTGGTATACTATTCACATCTGCAAGCAATTCATGGAATGAGGCGAAACAAATGACCAAGATTGATATTATTTCGGGCTTTTTGGGCGCGGGCAAGACGACGCTGATCAAGCGCCTGCTGGCAGACGCGCTGAATGGCGAAAAGGTCGTGCTGATCGAAAACGAGTTTGGTGAGATCGGCATTGACGGCGGCTTTCTGAAGGATGCCGGTATTGTAGTCAATGAGATGAACGCGGGCTGTATCTGCTGCTCGCTGGTGGGCGATTTCGGCAAGGCGCTGCATGAAGTGGTCGACCAGTACCACCCAGACCGCATCCTGATCGAGCCGTCCGGCGTCGGCAAGCTGTCCGACGTGATCGCGGCGGTACAGAACGCACATCTGGACGTGCAGCTTAACTCGTTTGTTACGGTCGTCGATGCACTCAAAGCCAAGATGTACCTGAAAAACTTCGGTGAGTTCTTTGAAAATCAGGTCGCGCACGCGGGCGCGATCCTGCTGTCGCGCACAGCGGAGTGCCCCGCCAACCGTTTGGACGAGGTTCTTACGCTGCTGCGCGGGCTGAACGCGCACGCCCGCATCGTCACGACCCCGTGGAAGGAGCTGACCGGTGCGCAGCTGCTCGAAACCATGGAGGGCAGCCGCGATCTGGTGCAGGAGGTGCTCGACGAGATTGCGCACGAGCCGCATCATGAGCATCATCACCATCATCACGAGCATGAACATGATCACGAACATGACCATGAGCACCATCACGAGCATGAGCATGACCATGAGCACCACCACGACCACGGTCCGGATTGCACCTGCGGCTGCCATGACCACGATCACGAACATCATCATCACGATCACTGCGGCTGTGGCCATGACCATGACCACGATGCGGACGAGGTGTTCACCTCTTGGGGTGTGGAGACCCCGCATAAGTACACCGAGGACGAGCTGGGCCGCGCGCTTACCGCGCTGGGCGATCCGTCGCTCGGCATGGTGCTGCGTGCCAAAGGCATCGTACCCGCCGCAGACGGCGGCAGCTGGCTGCACTTTGACTATGTACCCGGTGTACCTGAAATTCGCCGTGGTGCGGCCGACTATACCGGCCGTCTGTGCGTGATCGGCTCTGAACTGGACGAAGAGCGCATCGCCGCCCTGTTCGGTATTGGCTGAGGGGGCGAGCGAGATGCCTAACAGAGATCCGATCCCGGTATATGTGTTCACCGGCTTCCTTGAGAGCGGCAAAACGCAGTTCATTAAGGAGATCCTTGCCGACCCGAATTTCACCGAGAATGAGCGCACTGCGCTTTTGATGTGCGAAGAGGGTATTGAGGAGTACGACGAGCGCGAACTGCTGCATTGGGGTACGGCGCTCGTGCCGATTGAGTCGGTGTCCGACCTGACGCCCAACCGGTTCAAGCGCATTGAGCAAAAGTACGACCCCGACCGCATCCTGATCGAGTATAACGGCATGTGGAAGCTGGACGACCTGATGGCCGCGATGCCCGCGCGCTGGGAGCTGTACCAGATCGTTACGACGGTCAACGCGGCGACGTTCGAGCTGTACTCCAACAACATGGGGCCGATGATGTTCGAGCATATCACGACGGCCGACCTCGTGGTGTTTAACCGCTGCACGGATGCGCTCAAGGACATGCTGTACAAAAAGAATATCCGCGCGATGAACCCGCGCGCGACCATCTATCTGGACGATGTGGACGGCAATTCGGAGGATTATGCGCGCAGCATGCCGCTGCCGTTTGATGTGGACGCGGATATCATTGATATCGCACCCGCGGACTACGGCCTGTGGTATGTCGATGCGATGGGCGACCCGGGCAAGTACGACGGCAAAACCGTGCGCTTCCTTGCGCAGGTTTACGTCGGCAAGAACGTGCCGGACGGCTCGTTTGTCCCCGGCCGCTTCGGCATGGTCTGCTGCGCGGAGGACATCAGCTTTCTCGGCTTCCTGTGCCGCTGGGACGGCGCAAAGGAGCTCAAACAGCGTGATTGGGTGCGCGTGACCGCGTCGATTACAGTTGAAACGCTGCCGCAGTACCGCGGCGAAGGTCCGGTGCTGCACGCGAGCGAGGTCATTCCGGCGGAAAAGCCGGAGGAAGAGCTCGTATATTTCAACTAAAGCGGCATAGAAAAATCCCCTCAGGCGATGCCTGAGGGGATTTTATTATGCGTTTTTTCGCTTATGTAAGGGATGGATTACTCCTCAACCTTTACGTAAACGCCGCCGTTGCGGCAGGACTCGGTAGCAGCCTTAGCCATCAGAACCGGACGCAGGCCGTCAACAGCGCCAACCGGAACCGGCTTGTCGTTGTTGATCGCATCAACAAATGCGATAACCTGCTCGATGAACGCCTGATTGTAGCGCTCGAGGAAGAACCACAGCGGCTTCTCGGAGCGAGCGCCGTCCTTGGTCATAACGGTCGTGGTGTTCAGCAGGTCGTTGGCATCGGAAGCCATGCCCTTGGAGCCGAACGCCTCAACGCGCTGGTCATAGCCGTAAACAGCCTGACGGGAGTTGTTGATAACAGCGATGCAGCCGTTCGCCATCTTCATGGTGACAACAGCGGTGTCAACATCCGGGATACCAGACTCTTCCTGCAGGTTCGGGTTAACCAGGCAGGAGCCGACAGCGGAGATCTCGACAGCCTCGGAACCGGTTACGTAGCGAACCATATCGAAGTCGTGGATCATCATGTCGTAGAAGATACCGCCGGAAACAGCAACATAGGATGCCGGGGGCGGCTCCGGGTCACGGGAGGAAACGATAACGATGTGCGGATCGCCGATCGTGCCGTCCTTAACAGCGTCAGCGACAGCCTTGTGGTTGTGGTCAAAGCGGCGGTTGAAGCCTACCTGGAACTTAACGCCCTTCTCTTCAACCAGCGCGAGCAGCGCCTTGATCTTGTCGATATCATAATCGATCGGCTTCTCGCAGAAGACGTGCTTGCCAGCCTTAACAGCTGCCATGGATACGTCGCAGTGCGTGTCGGTGGACGAGCAAACGAAGACAACGTCTACTTCCGGGTTGTTGATAACGTCCATGAAGTCGGTGGAAACGTTGGTGATCTTGCGCTCCGCCAGCCACTCACGCGCGCCGGACTTATCCAGCATCGGATCAGCTGCCGCAACGACCTGTACGCCCGGTACGGAGTTGATCAGGTTGTTGATATGCAGCTTGCCAATACGGCCGCAGCCTACTACGCCGATTTTCAAAATGCCCATTTCAAAATCTCTCCTTTTTTATAAGGTGATTTTATTATAGACCACTCATCCGGCGGCTTCAAGAGCGCAATGGGAATTTCGGCGCACCGCCCAATTTTGAAAACCGTAATTGGTGGAAAATGGCGGCGGAAACACGGGGAATGACGTGCAAAATGAGTGTGCATTGTGCGTAAAACAAAAAAGCACAGGAAAACGGCTGGAAGGGTTAGGAAGGGGTAAAAAACACGGAATCGCTTGTACAGGCTGGTATAGTGTGTTAGAATGTCTGTATATTACAATTTGTCCGCCGCAGGAGGACGGATAAAGGAGAATCGGCTGATGAAGGTAACTGCACAGTGGATTGCGGAGCAATGTGGCGTTTCGCGCGGCACGGTCGATCGCGTGGTCAATGGACGGCCGAACGTCGCGCCGGAAGTGCGCGAGCGCGTGCAGAAGATGATCAACGAATACGGCTATAAAACGCCTGCCCAGCGGCAGGCGGCGCGCGCCGGGCGCGGGGCTTACCGCATCGGCGTGATCCTGCCCAGCTGGGATGCGTTTTTCATCCGCCGTATGCGTGAGGGCATCCGCGTGGCGGTACATAACCGCGGCTTGAGCGATATCAATGTACTGGTGGAGGAGCTGAAAAACCGTTCGCACCGCTCGTATTTTGAGGCGATCGGGCGGCTGGAGGAGCGCGGTATCGACGGTCTGATCCTGACCGCGCCGGATACGCTCGCCATGAGCGAGGAGATCGACCGGCTGGTTTCGGCGGGTATTCCGGTCATCACCTGCGATTCGGATGTACGGCAAAGCCGCCGGCTGTACCATATCGGACAGGATATGGTCAAATCCGGCCGGGTGGCGGCGGGGCTGCTCGCGCCCTATATCGCGGGCGCGGAGGTGCTGGTCGTGACCGGCAACCGCGAGTTTACCGCACACGGCCTGCGCGTGCGCGGCTTTCTCGACCACATCCATGAGATTTTTGGCGGCACGGTCAACGCGCAGGTCATCGAAAGCGTCGAGCAGTATGAGCTGACCTACGACGGCGTGCTGCAGCAGGTGCGTAATAACCCGCGCCTGCGCGGCATTTATATGGCCAACGAATCCGTGCGCGGCTGCATGGATGCGCTCGAGCGCGCCAAGCCCGCGCGTAAGGTGCATGTTGTCTGCCATGACCTGACGCCGCACGCGCGGCAATACCTCGAGGAGGGACGGCTGGACTTTATCATTGATCAGGATTTTTCCGCACAGACCACGCGTGCGATCGAGGTATTGGCGCATACATTACGCACGGGGGAGCTGCCCCGACAGGGTATCGAATATATCCACACGAGCATTATTACGCGCGAACTGTTATAAAGTGCTTTGTGTAGTTTTTGTGAACGCCATTGACAGGGCGGGGGCACAAGCCTAAGATGTTAGTGCGCTAATAGTAAGGAAGCTAACAACTGGAACCGATGGATTGACGGGACGGCTGTTGGGAGGAGACGATACAACCATGAAACGATATCAAAGCCGCGCGCTGATGGCTGGCGCGCTGTGCCTGGCATTGACCGCGCAGGCCGGCGCACTCAGTGTATCCGGCGTGGCCGGGCTTGGCGCGTCTGCCGCAATCGACGTGACGTTGGATACGCTGGAGCGAGAGGGTATTAACGCCGTACCGCCCGTGCAGGACGCGCAGAATATTGGCTTTATCGGGCTGGAAAAGACCGTGCGTGCGAATAATCTGACGATCCAGAGCTTTCATAAAACGCTTGCAGGTATTGCAAATACGGATCTGGATGCGCAGTTTTTCATGCAGGAGATGCAATATCAGGCGCAGCTCAACCAGTATAAGACCGAATACGACGCATATGACAGATATGTGCAGGCACTGCAGGCATTGGGGTCGAGTGATGGAGCGGTGCAGGCGCAGCTTCAGCTGGCAATGACATTGCGCACGCTGGCGCAAAAGGGCATGGAATCCATGCAAATGACGATTGACGGGTTGGATGATGCACAGGAAGCTGCCCAGGATCAGCTGGACGAAACCTACGCCGAAACCAAGGCGCAGTTGGATAACACGGCCAACCAGATTGTTGTCGGCGCGCAGACCGCTTATCTCGGCATTATTTCGACGCGCGAGGGCATCGAAACACTCGACCGCAACCTTGCCGCGCTCGACAGGCAGATTGCGGCGGTCGAAAAGCAGGTTGAACTGGGGATGGCTGCCCCACTGACGCTGGAAAACCTGCAGCAGTCGCGGCGCAGCGTCGTAGCACAGCGGGAAACGCTCGAGCTGGTGCAGCAGACAGCGGAAAACCAGCTTTCGCTGCTTTGCGGCAATACGGCGGGCACCACCGTCAAGCCGACCGTCGCGCCGACGGTGACCTCAAAACAGCTGTCGGATATGAACTATACGACCGATCTGGCGCAGGCAATGGAAAACAGCTATTCGATCTGGTCGGCGCAGAATGCGGTGCGCAAGGCGTCCAACGATTATGAGGACGACGTTACGTCCACAGTCGACGCGTATGAAGCGGCAAAGCTTACGCTGGAAAACACCGAGGAAAGCGTGACCAACTCGTTCCGCCAGATGTATCTGGATGTGCAGGATAAAAAGCGCCTGCTGGATGAGGCGCAGGCTGCATATGATATGGAGGAAAAGAACTTTGCGGTCGATCAGCTGCAATACGATCGCGGCATGATATCACAGATGGATTATCTGACCGCGCAGGATGATCTTGCAGCCAAGCAGGATGCGGTCACCACGGCCGAACACGACCTGTTCACCGCATATAATACTTACGACTGGGCGCGCCGCGGGTATATGAGCGGCGTGTAAGCAGCAAGCGGCGGCAAGGTTTTTTGGTTCTGGCAAAGGAGTATCTTCGGATGGTTTACAAACGGATGTTAGCCGCCTGCATGGCGGCGGCGCTGCTGTTGGGCGCGGGCTGCGGCCAGCAGGAAGTGCAGGAGGAAGCGCCGACCGGCACCGCGGTTGAGGTGATGTCGGTCAAGCCCGGCCCGATGGAGGCGGAATACGCTGTTACGGGCAAGGTGACAGCGGTCAATGAGGTGCAGGTGTTCCCGCTGCTGGCCGGACAGGTGCTGACACTGTCGGTCTCGGAGGGCGACAAGGTCGCTGCGGGGCAGGTGCTTTTTACAGTGGACACCTCGACCGTCACCTCGACGCTGGGCGCGCTGCAGCAGTCCTATAACTCGACCAAGGCTGCGACCGACGGCACGATCGCCTCGGCGCAGATCGGGGTTGAGCAGGCGCAGCTTGCGCTGGACAACACCAAGGCGCTGTTTGCAATCGGCGCGGCGGCCGAGCAGGATGTGACGCGCGCCGAGCAGGCGCTCGAGCAGGCCAAGATGGGTCTGCAGCAGGCGCAGGCGCAGCAGTCGGCGTCGCTGGCGCAGATACAGGCGTCTATGGACCAGATCACGACGCAGGCCGCACTTGGCACAGTCAAGGCGCCCTGCGCGGGTACGGTGACCGCGGTCAACGTTGTGCGCGGCGGCATGGCTTCGTCCGCGCAGCCGGGCGTGGTGATCGCGGAGAATGGCAAAATCGAGGTCATGGCGTCGGTAGCTGAGGACGTGTACGCCAACCTCAACGAAGGGGACAACGCTGGGGTGCTGATCTCGGTCTGGTCAGATGAGCAGATGGATGGCAAGATCGGCGCGCTGCCCGCAGCGGCCAACGCGCAGACCAGCCTGTATGATATTCCGGTCACGCTGCCGTCGGATGCGACGCCCGCGATCGGCTCGTTTGCGACCGTGACGTTTTACACCGCGCGGCGTGATGCGGCGCTATCCGTGCCGACCGAGGCAATTTTGACCGGCTCGGGCGATGAGCGCTATGTGTTTGTCATTGACGAGGCGAGCGGCAATACGGTTGTGCGCACGCCGGTCAAAACCGGCCTAGTCAGCAAATCGGACACCGAAATCGTCTCCGGCCTTGCGGAGGGCGACCGCGTGGTCGTCAAGGGGCAGTCCTATCTGACCGATGGCTCGCTTGTGCGCATCGTTGGCGGTGAAAATACGGATGAAACCGCCGAAACCGCGGACGGAATCGCTGAAACCGCCGAAGCCGCGGACGGGGAGGGCTGACCCGGATGAAACTGGCGGAAAATTGTATCAAGCACAACGTGATGACCATATTGGCTTACATATTGGTTGTCGTGTTCGGCTTTTATTTCTTTCAGTCGCTGCCGCTGGCGCTCATGCCGGATATGGAACTGCCGGTCGCGATCGTGTATGCGACCTACTCAGGTGCCGGTCCGGAGGATATTGAGCAGCAGGTGACCCGACCGCTCGAGTCCGCCTGCGCCGGCCTTGCGGGTCTGGAAACGCTTTCCTCGACCTCGGCGGAAAACCTGTCCATGGTTGTTGTGCAATTCGCGTTCGGCACCGATCTGGACGAGGCCATGACCGATATGCGCGACAAGGTCGACCAAGCCAAGGCCATGCTGCCTGAGGATGCGTCCGACCCGACTGTTATGTCGATCGACATCGACTCGATGCCGGTCATTATGGTCGCGCTGCGCGGCGCGGATCTGGCCAGCCTGCAATCGATGGCGGACGATGAGATCGCGCCTGCGCTCGAACGGCTGGACGGCGTGGCCTCGGTCGATATCATGGGCGGTTACGACAACGAAGTCGCGGTTAAGACAGACGCAGCCCGTCTCAAAGGCTATAACCTGACTGTCACCTCGGTTGCGCAGCAGCTGGGCGCGGACAATATGGCCGTGCCGGGCGGTGAGATCGACAGCGGCTCACAGACACTGTCCGTGCGCACGGACGGCGAGTATCAGTCGGTCGACGACGTTAAGAACGCGCTGATTTCGCTGCCCGCGGGCGGCACGGTGCGCCTGAGCCAGATCGCGGACGTATCTATGCAGCCCAAGGACCGCGACGCGTTGACCAAGGTAAACGGCGAGGAATGTCTGCTTCTGTCGGTCAATAAGCAGTCCGGCTCGAATACGGTCGATATCGCTGAGCGCGCCAAGGCGCAGCTCGATACGCTGACCGAAAATAACGGCGCGCTGCAGTGGGATCTGGTCATGGACCAGTCGGATTACATCAACATGACGGTCGACAACGCCATGAGCAATATCTGGATGGGCGTGCTGTTTGCGGCGATCGTGCTGATCGTGTTCCTGCGCGATATCGGTGCGACGCTGTCGATCGCGATTGCGATGCCGTGCTGCATCCTGTTCACCTTCCTACTGATGTATGCGCTGGATATTACGCTTAATATCATGTCGCTCGGCGGTATTGCGCTGGGCGTCGGTATGATCGTGGATAACTCGATCGTCGTGCTGGAGAATATTTTCCATTACCGGTCGGATGGTTATGAGCGCTGGGAGTCCTGCGTTATGGGCACCAAGGAGGTTGTGCTTTCGGTTACGGCCTCGACGCTGACGACCATCGCGGTATTTCTGCCGATCGGTCTGTCCGGCGGCCTTGCGGGCATGATGTTCAAGGAGTTCTGCATCACGATTGTGGCCCTTTTGACTTCGTCGCTCATCATTTCGCTCACCCTTGTGCCGCTGCTGTGCTATATGCTGCTCGACCGCGGCGGGGTGCACAGTCTGGTAACCAGACCGGGTTTGCGAGAAATGGTGGTTGCGGATAAACCGGCCGCGCGTATCTATAAAAAAGCGTTGGGCACGATGCTCTCGCACCGCTGGATGGGCGTGGGCATCACTGTTATCATCTGCGCGGTATCGGTCGTCAGCATCGTGCTGGCAGGCTCCGAACTGATCCCCGAGATGGATCAGGGGCAGATCGACGTGACGGTCGGCATGCCCAGCGGCTCGACGATGGAGGAAACCGCTGCGATCGAGGACCGCATCGTCGGGATCGTCGAGCAGACTGTGCCGGAGACAGATCTGATCTATTACAGCACGGGCAGCGCGACCTCGATCATGTCGAGCGCCTCGGGCGCGAGCGTGACGATCATGCTAAAGCCGCTTGACGAGCGCGACCGCTCGGCATCGGAGATCGCAAACCAGCTGCGCCGCGACCTTGCGGATATCGCGGGCTGTGAGCTGACCGTGTCGGATGCAGGCATGATGGTCATGGATACCGGCTCGGAGATCAGTGTGCAGCTGTCCGGTAAGGATTATGACCTGCTCGCTGAGACCGCTGAGGATCTGGCGCGTGAGATCGAAAAACTGCCTGACGCGGTCAATGTCGAGTCGTCCGCGGGCGATCAGGTGCCGCGCGTTGCGATCAAGGTCAATCGCGAAAATGCGTCCCGCTTTGGTCTGACGGCTGCCAGCATCGGCTCGCTCGTGCGCGGGGAGATGACCGGTTCGGTCGCGACCACGCTGCGCATGAATGGCGAGGAATATGACGTGACGATCTCGGGCGACGAGACGCGTACGCAGGATATCGATGCGCTCAAATCGCTGCAGCTGCCTGTGGCGACCGGCGGCACGGTGCCGCTGTCGCTCGTGGCGGATGTGTATACCGAGTTGTCGCCGCAGTCGATCTCGCGTATCAACCAGTACCAGACGGTCACGATCTCGGGCGAGACCGAGTCGGGCGACAGTGTGGATATCATGCAGCGCGTAAATGAGCTGCTGAAAAATTATGAAATGCCTGAGGGCGTCGAGGTCAGCGAGGGCGACACCTCGGCTTCCAGCATCGACGAGACGACCCAGTCGCTGATGACTGCGCTGCTGGTCGCGATTTTGCTGGTATACTTCATTCTGGCAAGCCAGTTTAACTCGTTTATGCTGCCGGTCGCGATCATGCTGATCCTGCCGATCGGTCTGCTAGGTTCGCTCTGTCTGCTCTGGCCGACGGGCAACAAGGTGTCCATGGTGGCGCTGCTGGCCGTTATCATTCTGGCAGGTACGGTCGTCAACTCGTCGATCGTTCTGATCGACTATATCCTGCAGCGCCGTGAGCGCGGCGAGGATAAGCGCACCGCAATTCTCAATGCCTGCCCGCGCCGTGTGCGCCCGGTGTTGATGACCGCGCTGACAACCATCCTCGGTCTGGTGCCGATGGTGTTCTCGCGCGGTGAGGGCGCGGAGCTGATGCGCCCGATGGGCGTGGTTATGATGACCGGTATGGTCATCTCAACGATCGCGACCCTGCTTATTACCCCGGTCTACTATTCGCTGACCGACAGCTTTGCAGAAAAAGTCAAAAAAGTGCTGCATCGCCCGAAAAGAGGGCGCGGCAAGGGAAAAACAGCGGAAACAGGAACGGATTGACAGATTTTTGGGATAAGTGACCGTTGCATTTTTGCATAGGATACGGTATGATGTAAGCGGCGCCGCGGGCAGCGGCGCCGTCTGAGTACCTAGGGAGAAGAAGAAAGGGAGGCAGGCGGAATGAAACGAACGATCGCTGCGGCGGTGCTCGGCACCCTGCTTCTGTCCGGCTGTGCGAAGCAGACTGATGTGCTCGAACCGACGGCGGAGGAGACAGCCAAGGTCAATCCGCAGTCGGAAGCGTTGGCGCAGGCCGAGCAGGCCGGTCTGCTGCAGAGCAGCGTGGACAAGGGCCTGAGCGAGCAAGAGGCACGCGATCAGGTCGCAGATGTGCTGGATGCGGAGGATTATGCCGTCGAGCAGACCGAGGAGACGCTGACGGTCGGCGCGGATGAAGACGCGCGAGACTATTTCGTGTTTGAGGTCATTGCCCGCGCAGAAAACCGCACGGTGGGCAAGGTCGCGGTCGATTGCGAGACCGGCGAGAAATATCACTATCTGGGCGACGGCGTGCTCGAGGATTACAGCACATTCCCGCTGTATGACGAGGCAGCCGAGCGCAGCGAGGGCTGGCCGGGAGAATATGTCAGCGCAGCGGGTGTGACGCTGACAGTCGTGCAGCAGGAAAGCGAGACCAGCTTTGCGTACAGCTTTTCCGACGGTACCGAAGGCACGGCGGAGGTTACCGGCGATACGGCCAAGTCGGCCGACGGGGCGCTGAATTTCCTGCTGGCGGGGCAGATCGTGACGGTCGCGGGCGGCGGCCTGACCGGTAACTACACGATCGTGCTTGCCGAAACGGATACGGAGACCGCGCCGGAGGAAGAATCCACGATACAGACGGCGGATCTGATGCCGGATACGGCTGAATAAAACCAAACAGACGCGAAAAGCCGCGGGGCAGCTGCCCCGCGGCTTTTTCTATGCGTTTTTACTCGACCTCGTCCTCGCCCAGCAGCTCAAGCACATCGACTGCCGTGCCTGCGCGTGTTGCTTCGACATGCAGGTGCGGACCCAGTGCGGCTTCCGCGTCGATTGTCTCGGCAACCGTACCCAGCGCTTCGCCTGCCGAAACGGCCTGTCCGGCCACGACGCGCACATCGGTCAGGCCGCGGTAGGTCGAAGTCAGGTCGGCGTCATGCGTGACGGTCACACAGGTGCCGTACAGACCGTCCTCGACAACCTCCTGCACCGTGCCGTCATTCAGCGACATCACGGTTTCGCCCGCCTCGGCGGCGAAGTCCGTGCCGTTGTGCACGCGCCAGTCGCCCATGGTCGGCTGGAACAGCAGTTCATCGCCCGAAAACGGCGTGATCACTGCGCCCGAAACCGGACGCACATAGACCGGCGCGTTCACGGTCTCGGTCGGCGTCGGCTCGACCGGGGCTGCTGTGTCGTCAGACTCCTCCGCCTCGTCCTGCTCGGCCTCTTCCGGCTCGGTTTCCGTTTCCGCCGCGTCTTCGTCGGCCGCTGCGTCGTCCTCGCTCAGCACCGGTGTGTCGACGCTCAGGTCGGGCGTCTCAGCAGGCGTGACGATCGGCAGGCTGGCCTGCGTCTCGTCGGCAGGGTCTGCTGTTGCGTCCGACCAGAGCACCCATGCGGACGCTGCGATAATCAGCGCACACACGGTCAGGATGGTGTAAAAGCCGCGCGTCGACAGGATGGCGGTATGTTTGGAATGATATTGTTTCATAACCCTTTACCTCCGTTTTCTCCAGTATGGCCGCGGAGGAAGGGCTTTATACATCGGTCAGCACCGTGCCGGGATAATAATGCGAAAGAATTTCGACATAGTCCGCGCCTTGCTCGGCCATGTACTTCGCGCCGTACTGCGACAGGCCGACGCCGTGGCCGTAGCCGATGGTATGGAAGGTGATGCTGTCATCCGTGGTGGTCAGTGTAAAATTGGTCGATTGCAGGCCGAATGCTTCACGCACGGCTGTGCCGTCCACGGTCACGCCGCCGAGCTTTACCGTGATTACGCCGCCTGCGTCCGACCGGACGGAGGCTGCAAACCAGCTGTCCGGCGCGCCGGACAGGTCGGCGGACGGGAACGCTTCCGCTGCGATCTGACGGAAGTCGTCGGCTGACAGCGTAACCGCGTCCTCGTAGCCATCATAAGCGGTGCCGCCCGGACTGACCACGCTTTGCAGATAGGGGACATCCTCGCCCCAGACGTCGCGCGCGGATTCGGTGCGCGGGCCGCTGACACAGTGGAACACGGCGACGATCGGCGCATTGTCATAGGTCAGAATCTCGCCCGCGGTATCGTCCACGGCCTGCTCAACGCGAGACAGGTCGGTACCTGCCGCGGTCTGCACGGCAATATCGCGATAGGCGGCACAGTGGTGATAATCGTCGCACAGGTCGGCATCCGGATGCGCGTCCGGTCGGCCGCCTGACATTTTGTAAACCGCATAGGTGCGCGCCGCTACCGCCTGCGCACGGATCGCTTCGAGCGGAAAGTCGTTTGCGATCTCTGCCGACACTACGCCTGCCACATAGGTTTCGAGCGGCAGCTCGGTCGGCTCGCCGTCGATCGATACCGTAACCGTGTCGTACCCATCCGTCGGCGCGGTTTGGATGACCGCCTGCGCATCTGTTCCGGTCGTTCCATCCGCGGCAGCGGTATCGCTGCCGAGCAGCCATATGGCAGGGCCCAGATAGAGCGCCATCACCAGCGCGCAGCCGGTCAGCAGCAGCCTGCGCATGTCCACCGCCTCCTTTCTTCTGCCAATATATGCGGGTGAAATAATTGATAGAACACCAGATGTTGATTTCGGTTGACAAAGTTTCCAATATATAGTATTATTGATATCAAAGAAACGAACAAATGTTCGGTTTTTAGAGGAGGAACGCAATGCTGCTGCAGGAAATGGCAAAGGAATACCGCTCTAACACCGCATTGATGGAACTGCGTGTCCGGCAACTGCAGGCCGCACGGCGCCGTGCGCGCCAGCCTGAGGTCAGATACCGGCTCAAGCAGCGCATCAACTGCTTGCAGGGGTTCATCAATGAAAGCCGCAAGGCGGTGTTCATGATGGAGCATTATTATGAGAGAGGAGGCGACGGGCATGAGAACAGGGCTGCTGTCTGACGCCGCGGCGGACCGCGCGGCATATGAGGGGTATCTGGCGCAGCTTGGCACGGATGACAGCGCGTTCCGCAGGCAGTTCCGCGAGGCGTTTTTCCGTGCGCTGCACGAGCAGCTGACTGCCCGGCAATACGAGGTGCTGTGGCTGAGCGAGGTGGAAGGACTGTCCGGCAAGGAGATTTCCTACAAGCTGGGCATCAGCCAGTCGGCGGTTTCGCGCCATTTGACGCGCGGCAAAAAGCGGCTGCGCGTGCTGCTGGCCTATAACCTTGAATTGCGCAGCCAATCGTTCGGCTGAATATAGTTTGCGCAGAAAAGTACAAAAAAACGCCTTCGGTGCAGGAAAAGCACCGAAGGCGTGACGAAACAAAAAAGAACGCGACATCAGGCCGCGCTATTGCACCGCCCCGTCGCGTGTCTTTAGCAATAAATAAAAACGGCTTCAAGCGGAAATCATTCAGGCTGTCCACCGAGTATGGTAGAATTATAGCACTGGGCCGCCGATAAAGACAAGGTGAAAAACTGACAAAATCTCGTTCACAGTTTATTCATAATTGTACAATTCGACAAAACAACCAAAGAAAAGTACACAAATAAAGCAAAGTAAATAAAAAAGCAGAAATTACTTTACAAAATCGTGCGTGCATGGTATCATATATGGTGCTTTCGCCCCGTGCTTAGCTGACGGACGACCGGACATGTCCCTACCGTGTCCATTTCACCAAGCCGCAGCCCAGCGTGTGGGTAAGTAAAAATCTATTTTGAAAGGTGAAACGCATTATGATCCGCAAGGAAGACAAGACTGCCGTTATCGAGGCAAACCGCACTCACGCGACCGACACCGGTTCCCCGGAGGTCCAGATCGCGATCCTGACCGCGCGCATTCAGGAGCTGACCGAGCACCTGAAGGTCCACAAGAAGGACAACCACTCCCGCCGCGGCCTGCTCAAGATGGTTGGCCAGCGCCGTTCCATGCTGGCGTACCTGCAGAAGAAGGACATCAACCGTTACCGTGCGCTGATCGCTAAGCTCGGCATCCGTAAGTAAGAGGAACAAGCAAATAGGGGAGCAAGTCTGCTCCCCTGTTTCTGTTTTCAAATGGAAGGCGGCAAAACCGCTTTTTAGCAGTTGAAGGAGAACCGGAGCGCTTTCCGCTTTTGCTTCAAGTGCTAAAAAAGGGGATGCGCCGCCCTCCGGGACCATAAAAAAGGAGGAAATAACATGGCAAACATCAACCCCTTCGATTTCAAAAACTACCGTGTTTATGAAACCGAGATCGCCGGCCGCAAGCTGACCGTAGAGACCGGCAAGATGGCGCAGCTGGCCAATGGCTCGTGCCTCGTGCGCTACGGCGACACCGCCGTGCTCGTCACCGCGACCGCTTCCGCCAAGCCGCGCGACGGTATCGACTTTTTCCCGCTCTCGGTCGACTTTGAGGAGCGCCTGTATGCGGTAGGCCGCATCCCGGGCAGCTTCATGCGCCGCGAGGGCCGTCCGAGCGAGAAGGCGATCCTCGCCTCCCGCCAGATCGACCGTCCGATGCGTCCGCTGTTCCCGAAGGACCTGCGTAACGACGTATCGATCGTCTGCACCGTGCTAGAGAACGACTATGACAACTCCCCCGAGGTGGTAGCGCTGCTGGGCGCGTCCATCGCGGTTTCGATTTCCGATATCCCGTTTGACTATGTTGTTGCGGGCTGCCAGGTCGGCATTGTCGACGGCAAGACCGTCATCAACCCGACTTCTGAGCAGCGCAAGGTTTCTGAGATGGACGTTACCCTGTGCGCAACCAAGGACAAGATCGTCATGATCGAGGCGGGCGCGAAGGAAGTGCCCGAGGATCGGATGTTCAATTCCCTGATGGAGGCGCATGAGGAGCTCAAGAAGATCTGCGCGTTCATCCAGGGCATCAAGGACGAGATCGGCAAGCCGAAGTTCGAGTACGAGCATCACGATATCGACCACGACCTGTTCGACAAGCTTGAGGCAGAGTGCAACGACAAGTTTGAGGTTGCCATGGACACCGACGACAAGACCGTCCGCGACGCGGGCGTGCGCGCGATCGTCGATGAATTCGAGGCAACGCTTTCCGACGAATACAAAGAAGAGCACGGCGCGAACCTCGGTGAGTGCGTCGACAAGCTGCAGAAGAAGATCGTACGCCGCTGGCTGGCAAACGGCAAGCGCGTCGACGGCCGCGGCATGGAGGAAGTCCGTCCGCTGGCTGCCGAGGTGCACGTGCTGCCGCGCGTACACGGTTCCGGTATGTTCACCCGCGGCCAGACCCAGGTGCTGACGCTGTGCAC
>DXDE01000094.1 GCA_019115615.1 Candidatus Agathobaculum merdavium
GACCTCACTTCCGAGCGAATAGGAAACAGTGCGTTATCAACGCAGCAGATATCGGAAAGCATCAGACCGAGGGTCCCGAAACAGGAAAACCTCTTACACATGGGAAAAGTCTCCGTTTCGTAGTGTACTGGGCTTTTCTTGCATTTGATGATTCTATTATAGTGATTTTATATAAAAAAGCAAGTATAATTTTGTTTAATGTTCCTGTTGTTTTTCGGAAATTATTGTGCAATGCGACAATGAAACGCGATCTGGATTAGATGGTTCGCACAATAGATGATGGCGCTAGGGCGATTTTGCTGCATGGGTACGGGAACAATCGGGCGTTCCATTCCGTGTTGATGGCAGAAAGGAGGAGAGAGCAGGATGCAAAACGATATGCGCTCAGACGCATTTCTGTCGGATGCGATGGAGCAATATGGCGACGCAGTCTATCGGTTGGCATTGTGCCGGATGGACAGCCGCGCGGACGCGGAAGACGTCTTTCAGGATGTGTTTCTGCGCCTGCTGCGCGATAAGACTGAATTCCGGGATGGTGAGCATCTCAAGGCATGGCTGCTGCGCGTGACGGTCAACTGCTGCAACGACCTGCGCCGGTCGGCGTGGTTCAAACGCACGGCGCCACTGGAAGCCGCACCCGATGCTGCGGCGCCGATGCCGGAAACGAACAGCGAGCTATGGCAGGCGGTGCATGCGCTGCCGGATGACCTGCGCACCGCGGTTTGGCTGCACTATGTGGAGGGCTACGGTACGGACGAGATCGCATCTCTTGTGGGCTGCCGCCCGGCGACCGTTCGCACCCGTCTGCACCGCGCCCGCAAACGCTTGAAATTCGAACTGGAGGGATCTGACGATGAACAACCGGAACAACTGGGAACAGATGAAGAATATCAAAGCGCCCGATGAACTGAAGGAAAGGACGCTCGCTGCTGCGCGGCAGGCACGCCGCGAGGAACAGCAGGATGTGCCGCAGCATCTGGCGGTTGTGCCGCGCCGCCGGTTTGGCATGGCAAAACGGATCGTGGCTGTGGCGTGCGCGTTCGGCGTGGTGGTCGGCGGTACGGCGGTCTGGAAATCACAGCAAAGCGGACAGCCCGCGTCCGACGCAGTGGCCGAGGCGGTCGCGCACTCGTTCGGCATCGTGGCATACGCTGCAGATACGGGGGAGACGATCGAACCCAAGGGCAGCAAAGTCGTGTTTGACATCGCGTCGGGCGGCAAAGACAGTGCAACCAAAGGGTTTTTCAGCGGCTGTCTGTTCCGCGTGACCGGTGACAATATCAAGACGGTCAGTGCATCGATGGACAAGGGCGGCTTGTACCGGTCGGAACGGGTGAATATTGAAGAAGCGGATGTCGAAGCGATCCTGCAGGGCACCAGCGAAGTGACTGCGGGCGCGGACGACATGATGGTGCAATCGGAGCCGGAAAAGGGACTATGGTGGGTGGATATCAGCCGCCGTGTAGAGAATGGCTTTGTGGACGCGTATGATCCGGAAGTCAGTTACGGCCTGTGGGGCGAGCCTAAGCCGGTCGATATGGCACAGGAGGGCGATTTACAGGATGCGTGGCAGACGCGCATCGATGAATTTGAAGGCGCAACCCTGACTGTCACCGTTACCTTCACCGACGGCACGACCGACACCCAGACGCTCACCCTGCATACCGGCAAGCTGGGCTGCGAATATGTAGATGGTGAACACAGTCCGCAGCTGACCGGCGAGGTGCTTACCGATGAGCAGGCCGAAGCACAGGGTTATGTTTACGGTGTTTACGCGGAAATTGCATAACAGGACGTTATTATCCCTCGATCTTTTTCGATCGGGGGATAATTTTTTGCGGAAAAACCCGCAAACAGCTTGAAAAAAACATATAAATCGCCTAAAATAAAGAAAGCTTTGGAAATGAGGAGAGACCCATGCTGCATATTGTTCTGGTCGAGCCGGAGATCCCGCAAAACACCGGCAACATTGCCCGTACCTGCGCGGCGACGGGCTGCGTGCTGCATCTGGTCGAGCCGCTCGGCTTTGCGATCGACGATAAACGGATGAAGCGCGCGGGGCTGGATTATTGGCACCTGCTCGACGTCCGCATGTACAAAAACCTGAATGAATTCTTCGAAAAAAACCCGGATGGGCGTTATTTTTATGCGACCACAAAAGCGCCGCATGCCTATCATGAGGTGGAATATCGCGACGGGGACTATCTGATGTTCGGCAAGGAGACAAAAGGGCTGCCCGAAAGTCTGCTGGTGGAGCATCCCGAGCGCTGCGTGCGCATCCCAATGCGCGAGGGGGCGCGCAGTTTGAACTTGTCCAATTCGGTGGCGGTGATCGTGTTCGAGGCGCTGCGGCAGACCGGCTTTGCGAACCTGCAGCTCGCCGGCCCGTTCCCGCAGGGGTAAAAGGGATAAGGAGGAGACATGGAAAAGATACATATTCTGACCGATTCGTCTGCGGATATCCCGCAGGAGCTGGTCGAGAAATACGGTATTGAGATTGTGCCGATCACGCTGACGCATGAAGGGCGCACAATCCGTGAATACTACGATATCACACCCGAGGAATACTGGAAGCTGCTTGCGGAAAGCCGCGAGATCCCGACGACCGCCATGGTCACGCCGACTGTGTTCCTCGATTCCTACCGTCGCGCGGCTGAGCGCGGCTGCACGCACCTGCTGGGCGTATTGATCAACGCGAACGGTTCAGGCACCTATCAGGCAGCCTGCCTTGCGCGCGACATGTTCCGCGAGGAATATGGCGATAAGATGCAGATCGAGATTTTCGATTCGGCGACCTACACCTATATCTATGGCCACATTGTCGCGATCGCGGCGGCCATGCGTGAGCTGGGCGATAGCTACGAGGCGATCCGCGCGGTCGTTGCCAGCCGTCTGGGACGCGTCGAGGCGTTCCTCGGCGTGTACAGCCTCAAACACCTGAAAAAATCCGGCCGCATTTCAGGCGGCGCGGCGTTTGTCGGCGAAGCGCTCGGCCTCAAGCCGATCAGCCATGTGTACGGCGGCGCCGTCACGGTGTGCGACAAGGTGCGCGGCGACAAGGCGCTGGTGTCCGGCCTGATCCGCAAGGTGTCCAGCCGTGTGCAGCAGCCGGAGAAGCAAACGGCGCTCCTGCTTTACGGCGATGTGCCTGCCGCCCGTATCGACGAACTGGAAAAACGCCTGCGCACCGAGATCGGTTTTAAGGGCGTGCTGCGCAGCCCGATCGGGCCGTCGGTTATCACCAATACCGGACCGCAGGCGCTGGCCGTAGCCTTCTATGGGCCGTCCCGCGGATAGGGTTAATTGGGCATATTGTTTAATATTTCACAATTATTCACGGCAAAACGCAAATTTTCGCTGAAAGAGAACGGAAAGACAAGGTTTTTCACAATTCTGCTTGCGTAGCACGGCAGAAACGAGTATAATTTTGTAATGGAAGCGGAATTCTTCATATCGGAAGACCGCTAAAATGCTCCGTATCGCTAACTTTTACATTCAGAAAGGGAGAGGGATATTTATGCAGTACAACAAGAAGAGCGTCGAGGATATCGACGTAAATGGCAAGAAGGTTATCGTCCGCTGTGACTTCAACGTTCCGCAGGACGAAAACGGCAACATCACCGATGACAAGCGCATCCGTGCGTCACTGGAGACCATCAAGTACCTGCTCGGCCACAATGCGGCCGTCATTCTTTGCTCGCACCTCGGCCGTCCGAAGGGCGAAGTCAACATGAAGTATTCGCTGGCTCCGGTTGCTAAGCGCCTGAGCGAGCTGCTCGGCCAGGAAGTCAAGCTGGCCGCTGACGTTGTCGGCGAGAGCGCCAAGAAGCTGGCCGCTGAGGTCAAGCCGGGCGAGGCTGTTCTGCTCGAGAACGTCCGCTTTGAAAAGGGCGAGACCAAGAACGATCCCGCGCTGGCTAAGGCGTTTGCCGACATGGCGGAAATCTACGTCAACGACGCGTTCGGCACCTCGCACCGTGCGCACGCTTCGACCGCTGGTATCGCGGATTACCTGCCGGCTGTCTGCGGCTTCCTGATCAACAAGGAAATCTCCATCATGGGCAAGGCGCTGTCTGACCCGGCCCGTCCGTTCGTTGCCATCCTCGGCGGCGCGAAGGTTTCCGATAAGATCAACGTTATCAACAACCTGATCGACAAGTGCGACACTGTTATCATCGGCGGCGGCATGGCTTACACCTTCTCCAAGGCGCAGGGCGGTTCGATCGGCACCTCGCTGTGCGAGGAGGACAAGCTCGATCTGGCACTCGGCCTGATCAAGAAGGCGGAAGACAAGGGCGTTAAGCTCCTGCTGCCGGTCGACACCGTTTGCGGCGACCACTTCGGTGCAGACGCTGAGCCGGTCGTATACGACGCCGGCAAGCTGCCGGACAACATGATGGGCATGGATATCGGCCCGAAGACCGTTGCGCTGTTCTCTGACGCTGTCAAGAACGCGGGCACGGTTGTTTGGAACGGCCCGATGGGCGTATTCGAGTTCGACACCTTCGCAGTTGGCACCAAGGAAGTTGCCAAGGCGATCGCGGCTTCCGGTGCGGTTTCCATCATCGGCGGCGGCGACTCCGCGGCGGCTGTTGAGAAGCTCGGTTTTGCCGACAAGATGACCCACATCTCCACCGGCGGCGGCGCTTCCCTTGAGTTCCTCGAAGGCCTCGAGCTGCCGGGCATCGCCTGCCTGCAGGACAAGTAAGTCCCGCACATGTGCTTTATACCGGGGCACACCCGTGCCCCGCTATAATACATAATTTTGAACCGGACGGGCTGGCCGTCCCAAAGTTTGAAAGGGGTAAAAACCAAAATGAATCGCAGATACCGTAAGACCATCATCGCTGGCAACTGGAAGATGAACAAGACGCCGAGCGAGGCGAAGGCCCTCATCGAGGAGATGAAGCCGCTGCTTTCCAAGACCAAGTGGTGCGAAATGGTTCTTTGCGTACCGTTCACTGATATCCAGGCTGCTGTCAAGGCTGCCAAGGGCTCCAAGATTGCTATCGGTGCGGAGAACATGCACTTTGAGAAGTCCGGCGCGTTCACCGGCGAGATTTCTGCCGATATGCTCAAGGAACTGGGCGTCAAGTACGTTATCATCGGCCACTCTGAGCGCCGTCAGTACTTCAACGAGACCGACGAGGCTTGCAACAAGAAGGTTCTGGTTGCATTGGAGAACGGCCTGCGCCCGATCCTGTGCGTTGGCGAGAGCCTGACCGAGCGCGAGCAGGACGTGACCATGGAAGTCATCCGCAAGCAGATCAAGATCGCCCTGCAGGGTGTTGCGGTAGAGGATATCAAGAAGGTCGTTATCGCTTATGAGCCGATCTGGGCGATCGGTACCGGCAAGACCGCGACTGCGGAGCAGGCCGGCGAGGTCTGCGGCGCGATCCGCGACTGCCTGCGTGAGAAGTATGGCGCGCGTGCGGCCCGTGGCATCACCATCCAGTACGGTGGCTCCATGAACGCCAAGAACGCGGCCGAGCTGCTGGCCCAGCCCGATGTGGACGGCGGCCTGATCGGCGGCGCCTCCCTCAAGAGCGCTGATTTCGCGACCATCGTGGAAGCAGCCAATCAATAAGATAAGGAATACGGTGGGGGCTTGCTCCCGCACCGTGCGTGCGGGAGGGGACATCGGAAAGAGCGTTGTCCCCTTTCGTCCGCTTCCGAAAAGGAGTTTATAGCACTATGAAGAAACAGAACGTGTCCGCCGCGGCGGAGACCGAGGCGGCAAAGGCCGCGCCGGCGGCTGTCAAGGCGGAAGTAAAGCCCGCGGCCAAGGCCGAGGAGAAGGTCGCTGCCAAGGTTGAGACCAAGGTGGAAGCCAAGCCCGCAGCCAAGGCTGAGGAGAAGGTTGCCGCTGCGGTTGAGGCTAAGGCGGAGACCGAGGAAAAGGTAGCGGCTAAGGCTGCGGCAAAGAAGCCTGCAGCGAAGAAGGTCACGACTGCCAAGAAGACCACTGCGGCCAAGAAGACTACGACCCGTAAGACCGCAGCCAAGAAGGCGGACGAGCCGAAGAAGCCGACCGCGCTGATCATCATGGACGGCTTCGGTCATCGTGATGAGGTCAAGGGCAACGCTATCGAGGCGGCAAAGACCCCGAACCTCGACCGCATCTTCAAGGAAAACCCGCTGGTCTATATCGGCGCTTCCGGTCTGGACGTTGGTCTGCCGGACGGCCAGATGGGCAACTCTGAGGTTGGCCACACCAACATCGGTGCGGGCCGCATCGTTTATCAGGAGCTGACTCGTATCACCAAGTCCATTCAGGACGGTGATTTCTTCTCGAATGAAGCGCTCATGAGCGCAATCAACCAGTGCAAGTGGTTCAATTCCACCCTGCACATCTTCGGCCTGCTGTCCGATGGCGGCGTACACTCGCACATCGACCACATGTTCGCGCTGCTCGAGTTGGCGCGCCGCAACGGTCTGCGCAAGGTATGCTTCCACTGCTTCATGGACGGCCGCGACACCCCGCCGCAGTCCGGTATCGAGTATATCGACCGTCTGCAGGCGAAGATCGACGCGGTAGAAGTGGGCTGCATTGCGACCATTTCCGGCCGTTACTACGCGATGGACCGCGACAAGCGCTGGGACCGCGTAGAGAAGGCTTATCAGGCGATCGCCGAGGGCATCGGCGAGCACGCGGCTACTGCGCATGAGGCGATGAAGAAGTCTTATGACGCAGGCGTCACCGACGAGTTCGTCGTTCCGGTTATTGTGACCGAGGGCGCGACCGTGCAGGACGACGACGCGATCATCTTTGCCAACTTCCGCCCCGACCGCGCGCGTGAGATCACCCGTGCGTTCGTCGATCACGAGTTTGACGGCTTCAAGCGCCAGCGCCGCAACATCCACTACGTCTGCATGACGCAGTATGACGCGACGATCGTCGGCGTGGAGGTTGCCTTCAAACCGCAGAGCCTGAAGAACACCTTCGGCGAGTATATCTCGGACAAGGGTCTGACCCAGCTGCGCATCGCAGAGACCGAGAAGTACGCGCACGTCACCTTCTTCTTCAACGGCGGCGTTGAGAAGGAGTATCCGGGCGAGGATCGCGCGCTGATCCCGTCTCCCAAGGTGGCCACCTACGACCTCCAGCCGGAGATGAGCGAGCCTGCCGTGACCGAGGAGTGCGTAAAGCGCATCCTGTCCGGCAAGTACGACGTAATCGTTTTGAACTTTGCTAACTGCGACATGGTCGGCCACACCGGCGTGTTCGATGCTGCCGTCAAGGCGATCGAAGCGACCGATGACGGCGTGGGCAAGGTCGTGGACGCCATCCTCAAGATGGGCGGCCAGTGTCTGATCACCGCTGACCATGGCAACGTTGACCAGATGCTTGACGCGGACGGTGTGACCCCGTTCACCGCGCACTCCACCAACCCTGTGCCGCTCGTTATGGTCGGCCATGAGGGCAAGCTGGCGGAAGGCGGCGTGCTGGCGGATCTGGCGCCGACGCTGCTCGAGATGATGGGCCTGCCGCAGCCGGAGGAAATGACCGGCCACAGCCTGCTCGTCAAGTAAACTATTGCGTATCCCCAAATTTTCAAATAAAAAGGAGTAAGAATTATGAAGGGCTACATTGAAATCGTTGATGTACTCGGCCGTGAGGTTATGGACTCCCGCGGCAACCCGACCGTAGAGGTTGAGGTTTATGTTGAGGGCGACACCGGCGCGTATATGGGCCGTGCGGCTGTTCCGTCCGGCGCTTCCACCGGTATTTTCGAGGCTTGCGAGCTGCGTGACGGCGACAAGTCCCGCTACAATGGCAAGGGCGTTCTGAAGGCGGTTGACGCTGTTAACGGCGAGATCGCTGAGACCATCATCGGCATGAACGCGCTCGATCAGCAGGCGATCGACAAGGCTATGATCGATGCAGACGGCACCCCGAACAAGACCAAGTTCGGCGCAAACGCTATTCTGGGCGTATCCCTGGCTGTTGCCAAGGCTGCGGCTGAAGCTCTGTCCCTGCCGCTGTACAACTACATCGGCGGCTGCAATGCCAAGACCCTGCCGATGCCCATGATGAACATCCTCAACGGCGGCGCGCATGCGACCAACAACGTTGAGATCCAGGAATTCATGATCATGCCGGTTTCCGCTCCGTCCTTCCGTGAGGCGCTGCGCCGCTGTGCAGAAGTATTCCATCAGCTCAAGACCACCCTCAAGGAGAACGGCACCCCGGCTGCAGGCGTTGGCGACGAGGGCGGCTACGCTCCGAACCTGAAGAAGGATGAGGACGCGCTCAAGGTTATCGTTCAGGCGATCGAAGAGGCTGGCTACAAGCCGGGCGAGGACTTCATGATCGCGATCGACGCTGCTTCCTCCGAGTGGTGGAACGACGAAGAGAAGTGCTATATCCAGCCGAAGTCCGGTAAGAAGATGACCCAGCAGCAGCTGGTTCGCATGTGGAAGAACTTCGCTGAGAAGTACCCGATCATCTCCCTCGAGGACGGCATGGCTGAGGAAGATTGGGAAGGCTGGGAGATGCTGACCAAGGCTCTGGGCGACAAGATCCAGCTGGTTGGCGACGACCTGTTTGTTACCAACACCACCCGTCTGAAGAAGGGCATCGACATGGGTGTTGCTAACTCCATCCTGATCAAGGTTAACCAGATCGGCTCCCTGACCGAGACCCTGGACGCGATCCAGATGGCGAACCGCGCGGGCTACACCGCTGTTGTTTCCCACCGTTCCGGCGAGACCGAGGACGCTACCATCGCTGACATCGCTGTTGCGCTCAACGCTGGCCAGATCAAGACCGGTGCACCGAGCCGTACCGACCGCGTTGCCAAGTACAACCAGCTGCTCCGCATCGAGGAAGAGCTGGGCGAGGACGTTGCAAAGTACCTCGGCAAGGACGCTTTCTTCAACCTGAAGAACAAGTAAGTTTCCGTAAAATAAAAGACGTGCATCCTCTGGATGCACGTCTTTTTTTGCATGAAAAATCAATTTTGCCAGTTGGAAAGGAAAGGTTACATAATGGTACATAAAAGAAAAAATACAAGTATCTGGCATTAAAGTGTTGACCTGAGAGGGCACATGTGCTACTATGTACTTAGTAAAATGACAAAACATAACCAAGAATACATCAAATAGAAGCACGGGTTTCCCTTTTCAGGCTTGTTTTTCTATTTTGCCCATACCTTCATTTCTTTTAGGCCGGTCTCTGCGCTTGTCGTAGGGGCCGGCCGTTTTATGCAGTGGAACGCATATCAATACCAATAGCCGGCTTTCCATTTCTGCAGCGCGAGGCTGGCGTTTCGATAGCTGACATCCGCCGTCGGTGTGCCGGCCGGCACGCCGAGGATGGCAGCATCACCGGACTGCACATAGCCGGTGGTTTTCCAGCGGGTGAGTGCCTGCTCGTAGGCGTCAGTCTGCGCCTGACTGGTCAAACTGGACGCGTATTGACGGTATTCCAGTGTGGGCAGGCCGTTCAGGAAACCCGTTAGACCGGCCAGAGACAGGCTGTAATCCCGGTCGGCGTTGTATTGCGACAGGGTCATCTGCGCTTGTTGGAGCGCTGCATTTTCGGCGGCGGTATAGTATTCGCTTTCGAGCGCAGCCTCCTGTGAAGCTGCGTTGTCCTGCGCAGCGGCGCGTGCGGTCAGACGTGCCTGTCCCAGTGCATTCAGATCGCTGCGGTACTGGTTATCGATCGCAATGCGGCTGGTTTCGGCAGCACCCGAGGTGGCTGCCGCACCGCGCGCACCCATGTTCAGACCAAGCGCTGCCATCTTTTCTTCGTTGGTGAGGACGGACTGCCGTGCGTTGATATCAGTCTGCGTCATGCCGGCGACATAATCGTTCTCAATCGAGGACAGGTTGCTGGCAAGCTGCTGCTGGATGCGCTGGCGCGCGGCCTCCAGACGCTTGAGGCGTGCGGCCTCTGCCGCTTCGTACAGCTGACTGATCGAGCTGCCGCTGTTACCGCTGCCGCCGGATGAGCCGGACGAGACCGAATACGGCTGGTAGTCACCGTTCCATGTTGCAACTGCTTCGTTGGAAGGAACTTTGCCCGCAAGCCCCTCCGCATCGATCTTATTTTGGCGCTCGGTCAGCAGCTGTTCGCGCTCGGCAGCGTCCTGCGTATTCGCGATTGCTTCGGAATAGTCGAAATCCTCTCTGTAATTCAGAGCCATGATGCTCCTCCTTTCTCAAATGATGGTCGGCCCAGCTGTCCACCGGATGGTGAGCGCGAGCAGGCCGAAGGGCTCGTCGATCCGGTCGTTGCCGATGCGTACGGCGAGCAGCGGCATGCGGTGCTGGCGGTAACGGGTACGGTAGCTGATCGCACCGGGGATACACCGGAAAGAAAAACGTGAAAAGTCCAGCGTCTTGAATGAAAATAGATCCATGTTGCGCGACATGGCGAGCGTTTTGCCGTCCTCGCTTTCGTACTGCACGGTAGCGCCGGAGCGTGAGTGCGGCATAAGCGTCGGTATCACGTCGCGCACGGTTTTGACCCGTCCCCAATCCTCAAGCGGCAGGGTGGGGGTGCGCCAGTAGGCGTCGATGGCTGCGTCGTCATCGCGGTAGGCGCCGTCCTCTTCTGCCAGCGAGAAGCGGCACAGCCGACCATCCGCCGTGCCGAACCACAGCCTTCCATCCAGCTCGGCAAGGCATTGGGCGGGTACGTTTGCCCAGTAGAACCATGCCGGATCGCCGTTCGGTTCGGTCAGCTTGCCGTCGGCAATGTATACATGGTCGTTTATCGCCAGATAGTATTTGTCCTCAAATACGATCGCACAGGCGTTTTCCAATCCGGCTTCGTTTTCCAGTCGGGGGACAATCGCGTCGGATACTGACCGGATCGTGCGCTGCTCGGCAACCGTTGTGCCGAACACACCCTGCACGCCGCGTGCAGACAGGAACAGCGGCAGATCGCCGAGCGAAGCAAAGCTGCGCGGGCAGACCGCGCCCGTGCCCTGCGCGCCCTGTGTGAGCGGGTAAAGCGCCGTGCCGTCGTCCGAAAGCAGGAAGGTGCGGCGGTAGCTGGTGGATTCCTGCGCGCCGCCCTCTTTGACAATCAGCTGGCTTTCGTACTGCTTGAGGTAGCCAACGATTGCCGACGCGTCCGTACCCATGCGTGTGTAGCCGGTGTCAGGGAAGTAGGTCGGGTCGTACAGACCGCTCTGCCAGTCACAGGCAGGCTCGTCCGGGTTGCCGGCGAGAAACACACGGGTGTCGTTCTTGCCGCCATACAGCCCTGCGAAGCGGCAACGGTTGATCTTGTCGGCGTAGCCTTCGACCGTTTTGGAAAAGGTGATGGCGACATTGGCCAGTCCATTGCCGTTTTCGGGTGCAGCGGCAAGGGTCACCAGTCCGGTTTCGCGGTTGACCGAGGAAACCGTCACGGTCTTGTCGTTGACCGCGGCAGTCACCTCTGTGTCGTCTAGCTCCTTTGCGTCTACTTGGAACTGGGTGGCCGTGCCGTTGCCGATGAAGGTATTGATGCGCTTGGGGGTCAGCAGATTGACCGCTTCGTAGCTTGTGCCGCCGCCGGTCGGCTGCGCGGAGATAGTCGTGGTCGGCACATAGGCGATGTCCTGCACGCGTACGGCTTCCCAGGCATCGTCCGCTTCGGTGCGGCGCACCGCGCGGAAGGTCTGGCCGTCGAGCAGATAGAGCACGCCGCCCATGACGAATGACTGTGAGAATGTTTCGTTCATGTCGGTGCATAGTGGAGTCTGCGCGCCGTCATCTGCGCGGACAAACAGTGTTTTCCCCGCGTGTACGACGCAGCCCGTCCCGTCGGGCAGGGGAAATAGGCCGTAAATGGGTGCGCCGTAGTTGTGCTGCGTTTGCCAGCCGGTGCGTTTTACCAGATAGTCGTTCTGGTCGCAGATCATGTTCTGCATGTCGGGCGAGCGGGACAGCGGCAGCTTGGTCGGGTGGGTGCGGAAGTCTACGCCGCCGAAGCTGCTGACCACGGTCTCGCGCACGGTTTCGGGTTGCGGGAAACAATAAGCACGCATCAGATCATCTCCTGTATGGCGGATAGCTGCGCGGGGCAATGGCGCAGCAAGCGATCGGCGTATTCCGAAGCCGCCCAGTTGAATTTCGCTTTGTCATCGTCTGCGACCAGCAGCGCGGCCAGTCCGTATGGCAGGCACTCGGCCGCAAGGTGTTCGTCTGCCGGGATATCCTCGTCCAGTGCTGTCATATGCGGCGGGGCTGCCAGTGCATCTTCGCCGTGCGAAAGCCGCACAGCATTGATCTCGCGCAGGCTGTTCACCAGCAGCTGATTGAGCGCACCGAGCGCAAACTGCTCGTAATACGCACCGGTGTCGCGCGTTTCGCTCAGCAGGTTCAGCGCCGCACGATAACATTCCGTTCCGGTCATAGAGATCCTCCTTTCAGAATAGCTCCCAGCCTGTTTGACAGGCTGGGAGCCTGCTTATGCCGTCCTATGGGCGGCTTTTCCATTTAGCCCGCTGCAACCGGGGACGGGTATTTGCCTTCCTCAATCGCATAGGCACGGATCTGACAGCCTTCGTCTGCGGTCAGAACGGTTTCCGCCACATAATCCTTAGCGGAATCCGAGTAGCGCGGGTCAGAGCCGTCCAGCGTGTAGCGGATGGTGGTGCCGGTGGCCGTGATCTTACCTTCGGAGATGGTCGGTGCAGCCGAGATCGAACCGGTTGCAACCAGCGCATACACGCCGCCGCACTTCGCGCCCAGCACGTAAGCATCGTAGTAGTGACGGCCTTCGATCAGCGCACCGGACACGCCGACCGGGTCCTCATGCACCTTGGCATCCGCGATCTTGTACGGCATGAGCACCGCGTCCTTGTGGGCAACGAGGAAGTAAACATTGTCCGGCAGGTAGGACTTCGGCACGCGCACGACGTTCATGCCGAATACCTCGCCGCATACGCCTTTGGCGATCGACTGACGCGCCAGCACATCCACGCCCGCGAATTCATCCGAGGTGCAGACCAGCTTGTACATTTCGCTGGTCAGGTACAGATAGCGGTTGTCGTCCGGCACGAGCGCGTCGTCCAGCGCCTGCGAAGCGTTCGCGATCTTGGAGATAATGTTGGACTTGGTCGGCTTTTCGCTTTCCGCCAGCGTGCCCGCCATGGTGACAAAACGCTGGAACGCATATTTGTCTGCTGCCGGCGTGGACTTTTCGTTCAGCTGCAGGCGCAGCATGTCGGCGGCGTTCTTGACTAGGTTCTGGTCGAGGTTGTTGCCCTTGTCGATCGTCAGTGTGAACGCTTTGTCCTGCGTCATGGTCAGCTCCTGCACAACGTCCTGCATTTCAGTCACGTCGCCGTAGCGCTTGAGGCCGCCGTCGCGGTCGTAATCGACCTCTTCCACCGTGATCGGCGTGTAGACCTTGAGGGTTTTCACGCCCGTCAGGTCAAAGGTTTCCGCGGTTTTGCCCTTGATGAAGGATGCGCGGGTGAAAACTTCCGCAATCTGGTCGGAGTATTTGGTAGCAAGATTGATAGCCATAAGTATAATACCTCCTGTTTATACGATTTGTGTTATCTGCCGAGCAGAGCAAGCGTTACCGGATCGACGCCTGCCGGTTCGCCATCGCTTTGCGCCGGGCCGACCGCTGCACGGCGGTTTTTCTGGTTCATTTCGAGCGCGGCCAGCTCGTCCTTCAGTTCGAGGATCTCCCACTTGCGGTAGGCCGAGACGAGCGAGCCTTCCTGCTGCGCCCACTGCCATACCTGCTGCGGGATCTCTTCCGGGCGTACGTCCGGGTATTCCTCAACAAAGGCGGCGTAGATTTGGCCGTTCGGCATGCCGTTTGCCGCGCGGTTGCGGCGGACATAGGCATTCTGCTTGGACAGGCCGAGGCTGGCCGCTTCGATCAGCTGCTCGAGCGTCAGCTCGACCGTCTGCCCGTCCACTGGGACGGGAACGGTCTGCTGGCCGCCCTGCGCAGCCTGTGCCGCCGGGTCTCCCGTGTTCTGTGCGGGCATGCTCTGCGCAAACGGGTCGGCGGCGGCCGGGACAGTCTGTGCGCCCTGCGCCGGTACGGACACCGGGTTACTGGTCGTTTTGCGTTTGGTTTGCATTTGTATTAGCCTCCTTTTGCTGCTGTCGCTGCATGCGGAGTGCGTGCAGCAGATCGTTTTTGCCGCGCACCTGATAATCAGGTACGTTTTCCAGATAGATCAGCGGGTCGGTGATGACGCCGCTTTCAAGCAGGTGATCGTTTGTCGTGGTCTGCATGGTCTCCGACCAGTAGCTTGCCGCGCCCACATCCACCTGCAAGCGCAGATCCTGCCCGGCAAGCGTTGAGAAGTCAAAGCTCTGCCGGTAGGGCGTTTCGCCCGGCTCGTCCGCGACAACCAGCGTGCGCACGCCGTAGTGCGCGCCCATCAGGTCGAGGAAGATACGCGCCCAGTCCTCGGTGAAGCGGTAAAACTCCATCTTGGTCAGTTCAAGCGGGGCAGCGGTTGCATTCTGCACCGCTACGATCGCCGAAGTGTTGTCCGGCTTGACCGTACCAAGCGCGGCTTCGCTCGCGCCCATCAGTTCGGCGGTGTCGTTCATCATTTGTTTGAGCAGCGCCAGCACCTGTGAGGAGATGTCGGGCGCCTTGAACGCGGTGGCAATCGCTTCGTTCGGGTTGCCGCGCATGCCGACCGCCTTGCCCACATCGTTCGACCAGCCGTTGGGGAAACGGGTCATGTCGTAAATGATTTTGGGGAAGGCCACCTGTTTGATGCACTGCACATACATCGAATACAGCTTGTTGATGGCGATTTGGTTGGGGATGGCTTCGGTCAGCGGGCTTTCGCCGTGGCACGAGCCGCGCACGCGGTTCCAGCACAGGTGTGTGACCGGATAATAACGGTAGGGCAGCTCTTTTTCGCGCATGACAGTCGCGGTGCGCGTGGTTTTGGTAAACGCCACACCATGCTCGGTTTTGCGCATGTGCAGCAGCACGGTCACGCGGTCGTTTTCGCCGTTTAAGCGATAGCGCAGATAGTCCTCGGTGTCGTCCGGCACGATGGCCTCCGCTTCAGCGGCAGACAGACCGTTTGCGCGTGCCTCTTTGCGTACTTCATCCACATCGCGCCGCATGGCGAGAATCAGATACGGCTGGCGCTGCACCTCATCGCAGGCCGGGTTGCCGAAGCAGATATTAGTCGAATCAATCAGCTCGGCCACGATATCGCCCTTAACCGCCTGCCCGGTTTCGAGCGCAGGGTCAAAGTGCATGTAAAAGCAGGCGTCGCCGTCTACGCAGGCGTTTTTAAGCAGCGGGCGGCCGAGCGCCTTGACACCCGAGCGTTCGATCGCCGACGCAAAGGCATGTTCCAGCACACGGGCGGTCTTGCGCCCGTCGCCATCCATGTCAAACGGCTGGGCGCGTACCGCGACATCGTCCGAGACCAGCATGGACACAAACAGGTTGACGCAGCGGCGCAGCACATTGAAGATCAGCGGGTCGAGCGACTGCACGCGCAGCCCCTCCCACTGGCGGCCGAGGTAAAACGCCTCATTGCGGCGCACGCGGTCGTATAGGCCGATCGAACGCTTGTAGTCGCGGTCGCGCTCATATTTGCGCCAGATGGCGGTGGGGGACGGATCAAATTTCATCGGTCATGTCCTCCCGTCCGTAAGCCATCAGCGCAGCCAGATCGCGGCTGAGCGCATCGTCCACAGGCGTGGGCGTGTTGCTGTCGCCCTTGGTCGGACGCTGCGGCAGCCGCAGACCGCCGGACACGACCGCGCCGGTCAGCACCAGCAGCGCCGCGCCGATGCAGTAAAGTAAAATGGTCATAGGGTTCCTCCTTTTCAGTACGCGAGAAAATCCCCGACTTCGCAGTCGTAAGCCGTAGGGGAAACAGGTGCGGGCGGCTCGTACACCGTCGCAGCGTAGCCGCGCAGCGCGTCGGGCGCGTGGGTCAGCTCGTGCGGTGTGTTTGCCACGTCGGACGGATTGCGCGCATCGTGCTGCAAAGCGGGCAGCGTGCGGATCAGGTTGCGGCAGGTGTCGAAGACGGTCAGGTGCGGGCGCGGTTGACCTTGTTCGTCCTTGCGCGGGGCGAGCAGTTCATGCAGCGCCAGCCAACCGGCAACACGCTCGTTGCAGCTTTTGTCGAAATCCAGTCCGCAGTCCGCGAACAGCTCGACTGCGCTTTTGCCGGTCTCCTGCCGCCGGTTCCACAAATCGGGTGGTGCCAGACGGCAGTCAATGTGCTCGCCGGACAGTTCGCAGGCGAGAATCGCCGCTGCGGCTTCCGAGATAATCAAACTGGACTGATATAACTCTCTGTATACTACGCTGTACCCGTCCGGGCTTTGCGCAATCCAGAGCGCCGCCAGCATGTCCAGTCCGTAGTCGATGGTCAGATACCGCCGCCAGTCCTTTGGGATGGCGTGCGGTTTGACAACATGCAGGTCGGGGCTAAACTCGCTGAAGTATCGGCCTTCGTCCAGTTCCCACACGCCGTCGAGCAGCGCGCGCCGGTCGCGCACGGAGAGCAGCCGCAGCCGCTTTTCGTAGCCCGCGTCCGCACGATGCAGGAAAGGGTTATCCGTGAGCCGCGCGGGCAGGAACAACCGTGAGCCGCCGTCGAACTCGGTTTCGGTGTCGGGCGGCATCGGATCGATGTAGCGCTTTTTGACCCATTGATGACCGACCCCGCCCGGATTAGTCGTACTCTTGACCTGCTTGGGATAGCCGTTTGCCCCGCGCACGCGCGAGATCAGATAGGTGAACTGGCTTTCGGTGAAATGGGTCAGCTCATCGAACCGCAGCACATCGTATTCCGCACTCTGGTACTTGGTCACATCGCTTTCCGCGTCGCAGTAGCCGAACTCGAGCGTCGAACCGTTTGCAAACTGCCACAGATGCTCGCTGACCTTGTAACTGGCAATCGACTGCGGGAACAGCCGCAGCGAAGCGGGCACGAGTGAGCGTTCCAGTTCGGGCATGGTGCGGCGCAGCATCAGCTGCCGCGAACCGGGGTAACAGACAGCGAACCGCAGCGCGTCGAGCAGTTGCCCGTGGCTTTTGCCGCCGCCTGCTGCGCCGCCGAACAGCGTTTCGAACGCGTCCGACTGAACGAACGCAGCCTGCCGGGGGGTTATTTCGTATCCGATCGTGCGTCTACGATCCGGAACACGATTTCGACTGGCTCGGGATTTTGCACCTCGCCGCCCAGCATCGTGCCCTTGCCGACTGTCCGGTCGAGGATCTCCTTGATCGCACTCAGGCGGCTGTTGGCCGGTGCTTCCGCGTCGTCCGCAATGTCGTACAGCATCCGGATCAGATCGTCCGGCTGCTTCTTTCTTGGCACAATGGCATCCGCTCCTTTCGGGAAAAGATTTGCTTGTCTTCCCATGCCGATAAGAATAGCGGCAAAAGCGATATTCCACAAGAACAAATGTTTGACCCTTTGCAGGCTTGCAATTTATTGCCCGGTGCGGTATCCTGAATACGGATTGAAATGCAGGGAGAGGAAAATATGATGCAAAAGATCAAGCTGATCGCGCTCGATCTGGATGGAACAGCGCTGACGCCGGACAATGATGTTTCGCCCGCGACCATGGACGCGGTGCGCCGTGCACGCGAAGCGGGCATACATGTGGTGGTGTCGACCGGCCGTATCTGCGGCGAGGCAAGCGAGTTTGCCGTCAAGCTGGGTGCGGACGATCTGATGGTTACGGCAGGCGGCGCGTCGCTGTCGCGCGTGTCGACCGGACAGTGCACCATGCGCATGTCCATGCCGTGGGAGGACGCAGTGCGCGCGGCCGCAGCGGTTGAGCGTATTGGCCTGACCGTCATGGTCTATGTGGGTGAAACGCTGCTCATCACGCCGTATGACGAGATGGAGTTCGGAAAATACAAATCCAACGAGGGTTTCCTTGCGGTCAAGCGGGTCGTGCCCTCGATCGCGGAATATATCGCGGATGGACATGTTTCGGTCGATAAGATTTTTGCCCGCAGCAATGATCCGGTCATTCTCCGTATGGCGCGGGAAAAAATTGAGCAAATCCCGGGCGTGCGCGTGATGAGTTCCGCGACGGATAATATTGAGGTCGTTACCCCTGCGGCGGATAAGGGCAATGCGCTGGGCATGCTGTGCCGCCAGCTGGGTACGGATCTTGCGCATGCCGCCGCGATGGGCGACAGCGAGAACGATCTTGAAATGCTGCGCGCGGTCGCGCTGCCGATCGCGATGGGCAACGCCAATGATGCGGTCAAGGCGATCTGCAAGCGGGAGACGCTGACCAATGCCGAGGACGGCGTTGCCGCCGCAATCGACCGTATTCTTGCTGAAAATGAATAAGGTGCTGTACAAGACAGCCTTTTTGCGGAAAACGGTGGTATTCGGCGTGTGGATATGCTATAATAAATCCGTATGTAAAATTTACCCCGTCAGAAGGAGACATATTGCATGAGTCTATGGTTTGCCATTTTACAAGGCGTTGTGCAGGGCCTGACCGAGTTCCTGCCGGTTTCGTCCTCCGGCCATCTGGTGTTGGTGCAGACGCTGTTCGGCGCGAGCACGGAGAGCAATTACATGCTGTTCAATGTGCTGCTGCACTTCGGCACGCTGCTCAGCGTCATCGTGGCGTTTTGGAAGGACATCAAGGAACTGTTTGTTGAGTTTTTCGGCTGGATTCGGGATGGTTTCAAAATCAACGGCCATCCGCATCGCCGGTTTATCGTCATGCTGCTGCTGACGATCGTGCCGATGTTTGCAGTCCTGCCGATCAAGAGCAAGCTGGAGGGGGCTTTTTCCTCGCCGCTGCTGGTTGGCCTGCTGCTGCTCGTGACAGCGGCCATTCTGTTCCTGTCGGAAAAGGCGCCGAAAAAGCACAAGACCGAGGAAAATGCGACCTGGCTGGACGCGTTGATCGTCGGCATCAGCCAGTGCTTCGCGGTGCTGCCCGGCCTGTCGCGCTCGGGTACCACGATCTGCACCGGCCTGTTCCGCGGCTTCTCGCGTGACTTCGCCGTGCGTTTTGCGTTTATCATGTCGCTGCCGGTTATTCTGGGCGCGAACATTTTGGAACTGGTCGACGTGGTCAAGGACCCTGCCGCCGCCATGGGCGACGTGACTGTGGCTTGCTGCATCGTTGGCATTCTGGCGGCTATGCTGAGCGGCCTTGCGGCCATCCGCATGGTGCGTTTCGTGTCGAAGCGCGGCAACTTCCGCCCGTTCGTGGTGTACTGTACGCTGATCGGTACGATCACGATCGTTGCGAGCCTGATCAAGATGGTTTGATGCGCCTGAAGGCGTATCGGAGAGGAAAAGTTCCGGACACCGGGACTTTTCTTCGCACTTATCCGAAAAATCCCGGAAGCGTCTGGGGGAGGTCCGCGCTGTTTCGCGCGGCAAAGCAAATGAATTGAGGGAAAAACACTTTGGCTGCAAAAAAGACCACAACGAAAAAAAGCGCGCCGCGCGGTAAGACGGCGGCGCGTGCACCCGAGCCGGAACCGGCGCTGTCGCGTGCCGCTTGGGGCGCGATCTGGGCGGTAGTCGGTCTGCTGTGCCTGCTCGCGATTTTGCCGATCGACGGCGTGCTGACCAACTGGCTGCACCGCGGTATCAGCGCACTGATCGGCAAGGGCAGCTACCTGCTGCCGTTTGCGCTGCTGGCGTTGGCTGCGCTGTTGTTTGCACGGCAAAAGGGGCCGGTGCGTCTGCGCGGCGTGAGCATTGCGGTGCTGCCGCTGCTGATCGGCGGTATCGTGCATGCGTTTACCAGCGCGAATGATTACGGTTTTTCAATGAAAACGCTGTTCGACCTGCTCAAAACCGGCATGGAAGGGAAGTCCGGCGGCCTGCTCGCGGGCGGGCTGTACATGGTGCTCGAATGGGCGTTGTCCTCGGTTGGCGCGCTGCTTGTGCTGCTGTTGCTGACCGTCGTGGCGATCTTCGCGGCCTGCCGCATCACGCCGCAGACGCTGATAGAGATGTTCCGTACGCCGGATTATGAGTATGAGGACGAAGAGGAGCGCGCACGCTATGAAGCGCCCGCCAAGCTGCCCAACGTCCATGAGGTCGCGGCGGCACATGCGCAGAAGCGTGAGGAGCGCCGCGCCGCGCGCCGCAAGGCGGATATCGATATCCCGATCGATACCGACCCGCCGGGTGAGGATAAGCCGGGCGCCGATCCGGATGCGCCTGTACGCCATGTGCGCGGCGGCAAGCCGATGGCGCCGGACGAATACCTGCGCTCTTTGAAGGAGGAAACCACGGGCGAACAGGTGAGCATTCTCGATCTGGTTGAAAACCGCGAGGAGGAGCCGCCTGTCGAGCACAGCGAGCCAGCCCCCAAGGCTGAAAAGCCGGCCAAGGCGGAGAAACTGACCGAGGACGAGCAGGCCGCGCTCAGCGAGCAGATGGACGAGAGCCAGAAGGCGCCCGTGCCGGTGTATGATTACCCACCGATCGACCTACTGGAAAAGGGCAAGCGCACCTCGGTCGCCGGGGCGGAGACCGAACTGAAGGAAAACTCCGAGTGCCTGCTCGATACGCTCGAATCTTTTAATATCGATGCGCAGATCATCGGCATCGTGCGCGGTCCATCGGTCACACGTTTTGAGCTGACCATCCCGCGCGGCATCAAGATCTCGCGCATTACCGCGCTTTCGGACGATATCGCGCTGTCGCTCGGCGCAGCAAATGTTCGTATTGCACCCATCCCGGATAAGATCGCTGTCGGCATCGAGGTGCCGAACAAGACGGTCAACACGGTCTATATCCGTGAGTGTATCTCCAGCCCCGCGTTCACCAATGCGCGCAGCCATCTGTCCTTTGCCGTCGGCAAGGACATCACCGGCAAGCCGGTCATCGGCGATATTGCTAAGATGCCGCATATGCTGATCGCCGGTACAACCGGTTCGGGTAAATCGGTGTGCATCAACTCAATGCTGATCTCGCTTTTGTATAAGTCCACGCCCGAAGAGGTGCGCCTGATCATGGTCGACCCCAAGATGGTCGAGCTGGGCAACTACAACGGCATCCCACACCTGCTGATCCCGGTTGTGACCGACCCGAAAAAGGCGGCCGGGGCGCTCGGCTGGGCGGTCGGCGAGATGGAGCGGCGTTACAAGCTGTTTGCCGACCATCAGGTGCGCAACCTTGTCGGCTATAACGACCTGATGCGTGCTGAGCGCGCCAAGGCTGAAGCCGAGGAGAGTGATGCACCCGAGCAGTATCAGGTATTGCCGCAGATTGTCATTGTTATCGACGAGTTGGCCGACCTGATGATGGTCGCGGCCAAGGAGGTCGAGACCTCGATCTGCCGTATCGCGCAGAAGGCGCGCGCCGCGGGCATGCACCTTGTCGTTGCGACGCAGCGTCCGTCGGCTGACGTTATCACCGGCATCATGAAGGCCAACATCCCGTCGCGCATCGCGTTTGCGGTGGCAAGCCAGATTGAAAGCCGTATCATTTTGGACACGACCGGCGCGGAAAAGCTGATCGGCAAGGGCGATATGCTGTATGCGCCGCTTGGCGAGGGCAAGCCCACCCGCGTGCAGGGCTGCTTTATTTCGTCGGATGAGATCGAATCGGTCATTGCGCATATCAAGCAGACGAGCACCGCCGAATATAATGAGGAGATCCTTGAGCATATCGAGCGGCAGGCCGAGCAGATGGATGGCAAGGGCGGCGGTTCGTCTGGCGACCCCGGCGAGGATGAGGACGAGATGATCGAGGAAGCGATCGACGTCATTATGGATTGCCGGCAGGCGTCCACGTCCATGCTGCAGCGTCGTCTCAAGGTGGGCTACTCACGTGCCGCGCGCATCATCGACCAGATCGAGGAGCGCGGCATCATCGGCCCGTTCGAGGGCTCCAAGCCGCGTCAGATTCTGATCTCCAAGGAGGAGTGGCAGGAAATGAAGATGCGGCGCAACATGCCGCTTGAGTAAGCGGTTCCTGCCTGTAAATGCTACCAACCAAGAGGAGGAATTTCCCATGTCTTTCACCAAAATCAATATCGATAAGCAGTCTTTTAACCCGTTCGACCTGATCGGAAAGCAGTGGATGCTCGTTTCGGCCGGTACGGAGGAAAAGTGGAACACCATGACCGCCAGCTGGGGCGGCGTAGGTGTGATCTGGGGCAAGCCGTCCGCGACCTGCTATATCCGCCACAGCCGTTACACCAAGGAGTTTGTTGATAACTCTGAGTATTTTACACTGTCTTTTTTACGAGATGGCTACCGCGACGCACTGAGCGTGCTGGGCAGCAAGTCCGGCCGCGACATGGATAAGATGCACGGCAGCGGCTTGACACCGACGTTTGTCGACGGTCAGCCCACCTTTGCTGAGGCAGAGCTGGTGCTGGTATGCCGCAAGCGCTGCAAGAGTGAAATCGCACCCGAGGATATCTTGCAGCAGGAGACGCTTGACAAGTGGTACGGCGATCAGGATTACCACACCATGTACATTGGCGAGATCGTCGCAGCCTACCGCGGCTGAAATTTGCAAACGTCACAAATTGTTCACCAAACCGACAACCGTTTGGGCGTATACTGAGGTAAGGCCGACCAGGCCAGCCCGAAAACGGAGGAACTACCAGTGAAAAAACGAATTTGCAGCCTGCTGCTATCTGTCGCATTGCTGTTTGGCATGCTGCCGACAGCGCTTGCAGGCTATGAAAACTTCACCATACAGGCAACCTATACCCCCGGCCAGTTTACCGATGTGGCCGATGATGCGTGGTATGCGGAAAATGTGCGTGCTTCGTATGAATACGGCCTGATCAACGGCCAGTCGGATACGCGTTTCGCGCCGGACAGCGAGCTGACCGTGGCGGAGGCGATCAAGCTTGCCGCCTGCCTGCACAGCATCTACCATACCGGCAGCGCGGACTTCACGGAAAGCCAGCCGTGGTACCAGACCTATGTTGATTACGCGCTGGAGAACCGCATCCTGACCGCGGCGCGGTCGGACTATACGCAGCCTGCGTCGCGCGCGGTGTTTGCGTCCGTATTGGCTGCGGCGCTGCCGGAGGAAGCCCTGACCGAGATGAACACCGTCGCGGATGGTGCGATCCCGGATGTTTCCACCTCCGCGTCTTATGCTGATGCGGTATACCTGCTGTACCGCGCGGGCGTGCTCACTGGTTCGGACAGCGCGGGCAGCTTCCGCCCGACCAGCACGATACGCCGCAGCGAAGCGGCGGCGATCGTCACCCGTATGGCTGACCCGTCCCTGCGGCAGACATTCACGCTGAGTGTGTCCGCAGAGCTGACCTCCAGCGAGGTGTTTGACCGCTGTATCCCGGCGGTGTTTAAGCTGTATTCCTATGATGCGCGGGGGAATGTGCTCAGCGTGGGCAGCGGCGTCGTGCTCAGTTCGGATGGTGACGCGGTGACCTGCGGGCATATCGCCAATGGCGTATATCGTTTGGTCGCGGAGATGTATGACGGCACTAAGCGCGAGGTCAGCATTTATGACATCGATACGACCGCGGATATCTCGCATATCCGCGTGGTTGGCAGCGGTCTGGCATATCTGGAAACCTCTACCGATGTGCAGACCGGCGATACCGTGTATGCGCTCGGCTATCCGGGCGGCGGTGCGGCCAAGATCACTTCCGGCAAGGTCACCGACCCGAAAAACGGCGATTACCTGACTACGCTGATCGAATCGACCGCGACGGTAATCAGCGGCAATTCGGGCGGCGCATTGGTCGATGCACAGGGACGATTGGTCGGTATCACCGTCAGCAGCCGTAGTAATGGTTCCCCCTCGTATTCCGTGCCGGTTTCGGTGCTGGAAACGCTGGAGGGTAGCGCGGCGCTCACACCGGCGCAGTATACTGCTTCGCACCAGCCGGATGCGTCCACGTGCTATGCAAAGCTGTATCCCGTACCGGATTTCGGCGCGATTACCGGGGTTCCGCTGCTGGGCAGCACGAAGGATCGCGGTACGACCTGCTTCTATTATCGCCTGTCCGATTTGACGGGCGACGGTACGGCACAGCTGCTGCAATACTATGCGGCACTCAACCACAACACTTTCTATCAGTTCTCGGATGGTGCGTTTACCTCCTCGGCGGGGTATCTGCTGTCCGTCAAACTGGTTGAAACCACATATCAGGGACAGGAAGTGCTGGGCGTTTTCGTTTCCGGCATTGCCTCACAGCCGATCGGCGGCCTTGTACAGGCCGTCGATCTTTCTTTTGCAGGGAATTGTTCATAAGGGGATACAAAGCGCATATCTTCCGGCATTTATTCGTTTGATTTCACAAAATATGCGATAAATGGAGTGCATATCGCAGAATTGTTAATTTTTTTGGTGAAAAACGCAAAAGAAATGCTAAAGCAAACAAGAAGCATTGCGTATTTTTTGTGAAAAAAACGGGAATATATAGCATGTTGCACAAGAAGGACTTGCCAAATCGGTGGATTTCCACAATGGAACAGCGCGCGTCCGGCATGCTATAATATTCATGCGTGATTGAAGTGTGTTTTGAGAGAGCACCAAACGAAATGGAGGAAAAGACCCAAATGAAGAAGTACGTTTACATGTTCCCGGAAGGCAACGGAAAAATGCGTGAGCTGCTTGGCGGCAAGGGCGCCAATTTGGCCGAAATGACCGGACTTGGCATGCCCGTACCGCAGGGCTTCACCATTACGACCGAGGCCTGCACCCGGTATTACGAGGACGGCAAGACGATCTATCCGGACATTCAGGATCAGATCCTTGAGTACCTCGATAAATTGGAGAAGGTTACCGGCAAGACCCTCGGCGATCCGGAGAAGCCGCTTCTGGTTTCCGTTCGTTCGGGTGCGCGTGCTTCCATGCCCGGCATGATGGACACCATCCTCAACCTCGGTATGAACGATGAGATCTGCGAGGCTGTTGCCAAGCTGACCAATAACCCGCGTTTTGCGCGCGACTCTTACCGCCGTTTCATTCAGATGTTCTCTGACGTCGTTATGGAGCTGCCCAAGTCCACTTTCGAGACCTTTATCGATCAGGTCAAGGACAAGAAGGGCGTCAAGATGGATAACGAGCTTGATGCGGACGATATGAGCGAACTGATCGTCCTGTTCAAGGATCACTATAAGAAGTCCCTCGGCGAGGACTTCCCGCAGGACCCCAAGAAGCAGCTGATGGAAGCTGTCCGTGCAGTATTCCGCTCTTGGGACAACCCGCGCGCCAACACTTACCGCCGCATGAACGATATCCCGCACTCCTGGGGTACTGCCGTCAACGTCCAGTCGATGGTATTCGGCAACATGGGCGACACCTCCGGCACGGGTGTTGCATTCACCCGCAACCCGGCAACTGGTGAAAAGAAGCTGTACGGCGAGTTCCTGATGAACGCGCAGGGCGAGGACGTCGTAGCCGGCATCCGTACCCCGCAGCCGATCTCGGCGCTGGCAGACACCATGCCCGAGGTTTATCAGCAGTTTGTCGACATTTCCTCCCGTCTGGAGCAGCACTATGGTGACATGCAGGACATGGAGTTCACCATTGAGAACGGCAAGCTTTACATGCTGCAGACCCGTAACGGCAAGCGCACCGCGCAGGCTGCGCTGAAGGTCGCGGTTGACCTCGTTGACGAGGGCGTCTGCACCAAGGAGCAGGCTATGATGAAGGTTGAGGCCAAGCAGCTCGACGCGCTGCTGCACCCGACGTTCGTTCCGGCTGCCCTTGCGGCTGCCAAGCCGATCACTTCCGGCCTGCCGGCTTCCCCCGGCGCTGCTTGCGGCGCGGTTTACTTCACCGCAGAAGAGGCTGCTGCTGCGCACAAGACCGGCATGAAGGTCGTTCTGGTCCGTCAGGAGACCAGCCCGGAGGATATCGACGGTATGGCTGTTTCCGAAGGCATCATGACCGCTCGCGGCGGCATGACCTCGCACGCAGCGGTTGTTGCGCGCGGCATGGGCACCTGCTGCGTCGCCGGTGTAAACGGCATCAAGGTTTCCGAGGAAAACAAGACCCTGACCTTTGCTGACGGCACGGTTGTCAAGGAAGGCGAGTTCATCTCGCTCGACGGCTCGACCGGTAACGTATACCTCGGCAAGATCGATACGCAGGATGCAGAGCTGACCGGCGATTTCGGCCGCTTCATGGGCTGGGCGGATGAGATCCGCACGCTGCATGTCCGCACCAACGGCGATACCCCGCGCGATGCAACGCAGGCGCGCAAGTTCGGCGCGGAAGGCATCGGCCTGTGCCGCACCGAGCATATGTTCTTTGAGACCGAGCGCATTAAGGCTGTGCGCGAGATGATTATTTCCGATACTGTTGAGCAGCGCAAGGCAGCACTGGCTAAGATCCTGCCGATGCAGCGCGGCGACTTCGAGGCGATTTATCGCGCGATGGGCGGCCTGCCGGTAACCATCCGTCTGCTTGATCCTCCGCTGCATGAGTTCCTGCCGCAGGAAGATGCGGACATTCAGGAACTGGCAAATGAGATGGGCGTGCCGTTCGACAAGCTCAAGGCTAAGGTTGCCGACCTGCACGAGTTCAACCCGATGCTCGGCACCCGCGGCTGCCGTCTGGACGTTCTGTATCCGGAAATCGCTGAGATGCAGACCGAGGCCATTATCTCCGCGGCGATCAACGTCTGGAAGGAAGACGGCCTGCACATCACGCCTGAGATCATGGTTCCGCTGGTATCCGAGATCAACGAGTTGCGCTTCGTCAAGAAGGTCATCAAGGCCAAGGCTGATGAGCTGATCGAAGCTTCTGGCCTGAAGATGAAGTATATGATCGGTACGATGATCGAGACCCCGCGTGCCGCAGTCACTGCAAACGAGATCGCTGAGGAAGCCGAGTTCTTCTCCTTCGGCACCAACGATCTGACCCAGATGACCTACGGCTTCTCGCGTGACGACGTCGGCCGTATCCTTGAGACCTACTTCGAGAAGAAGATCCTCGAGTCCGACCCGTTTGCCCGTCTGGATCAGAACGGCGTTGGCAAGCTGATCCGCTTTGCCGTAGCGGAAGGCCGCCGCACCCGTCCTGACATCAAGCTGGGCATCTGCGGCGAGCACGGCGGCGACCTGTCCTCCGTCGAGTTCTGCCACAATGTCGGCCTGAACTATGTCTCCTGCTCGCCTTTCCGTGTGCCGATCGCCCGCCTCGCTGCGGCGCAGGCCCGCGTCAAGGAGCTGGGTCTGGCATAAGCTATACTTTTCCTGCAAGCAAAAGCCCTGCTGCGGTTATGCCGCAGCGGGGCTTTGTCCTGCCTTTGCCGTTGCAGGGCGGGGGATAAGTATGGTATAATCAATGCAATCTAAAAAAGAGAGGGAAAGACGATGAAAACCTATCTCAACCAGATTTCCGGCATCGACGACGCGATCGTATCGATGTTTATGAGTAAGCGCTCTTGGACGCGCGAAAAAGAGCTGCACATCCGCGATATCTGCCGCACCGTGCTGCGGCCGGACGGCGGCCTGAAGGCGTACGACGCGGCACAGGCGGATGCCTTCGCTGAATTTGACGACTGGCTGGACAAGCTGACCAAGTGGGGCTGGAAGCACACGACCATGCTGCGGTTTATCGATATGTCGGTCACGGTTGAGGGCTTGCACCGCGCCGGGCAGGACGACTGGGACGCGCATGCCAAGCGTTTCAACAACCGCATCATCCGTTCGAGCACGCGTCTGGCGTCGTTCTCCTATGAGATGTCCGATTGGTACACCGGCAAAATCATGCCGACTGATCTGGCGCTGCAGGCGCTCGGCCTGTCCGTACCGGAAACGTTCGAGCATGATGGCGTGCAGTATGTCAAGGCGGTCAACGGCTATATCCGCGCGGATATGGCGGACGATCCGGACGTTAAGCGCGGCCTGTACATGCTCAGCATCCCCAGCAACTTCATCTTCAAGATCGACCTGACCGAGTGGGGGCATGTGTTCAAAGAGCGCAATGCCAAGGGCTCGGCAAATCCGGAGGTCAAGCAGTGCTGCGAGAGCATTGCGGATCAGATCGAGCAGTTCCACAGCCGCTTTAACCGGGAATTGTTTCTGAAAATCCTGAACTGATAGGGTCATCCCGTCAGGGATGCGACAGAAACGAGGGCTTCGGATATCATCCGAAGCCCTCGTTTTGTATTTGCATGGGAAGTGCAGATAGGGCTGCGACGGCACTGCTGCACAAAGCGAAAAAGGAACGATAGTTCTATCCCTGTCCGCTGACGCATAGGCTATATCATGCGAAAGGGGGCGTGCGCATGACAGGAAAACGGCCGGTGCGTAAGAAAACGAGCAGCGGCAGGGGGATGCTCGTAATCGTGGCGCTTGTGCTTGCCGCAGGCGTGGTCAAATATTCGGACGCGCCTTTTGCTGCTGCCGCACGGGAAAAGGTGTCGGATGTGCTTGTGGGCGCGCCCGGGGTGGACAACATGCTGACTGTATTCGGCGGGGCGGAAGAACCGGCGGATACCGGGGAGGAAGCCTATGCCGCGTCTTCCGGCGGGGCAGAGGATGTGCTTGGCCGCGAGCAAAGCCTGTTTCCGGATACAGTGGATGATGCAGTGCATGCGATGAGCTTTGACCACGTCCTGCCGGTCGAGGGTGTGCTGACTTCGCCGTTTGGCAGCCGTGTCAGCCCGACGAGCGGCGAGCAGGCGTTCCACTACGGCCTTGACCTTGCAGCCGACGAGGGGACGCCGATCACGGCCTTTGCCGATGGTATGGTACGCGAGGTGGGCGAGTCCAATTACGGCAATTATCTGATTGTCGACCACGCGGGCGGTTTTTCCACGTTGTATGCGCACTGCAGCAGCATCCTTGTGGGTGTGAATGACGAGGTGAAGTGCGGCAGTGAGATCGCGCTCGTCGGACAGACGGGGGACGCGACCGGCCCGCACCTGCATCTTGAGCTATGGAAGGATAGTATGGCGCTCGACCCGGCGGATTATCTGGATGTGACGTGACGCGCGGACGGGTTGAGGTGCAGGACGGGTTTATCGTGCTGCTGGCCGCGCTTTGGTGCGCGGATACGACGAATGTGCTGCCGCTTGTGCTATTGGCTGCGGCGGTGCACGAAGGGGGGCATCTGCTTGTGCTGCACTTGTCAGGTGGGCGGTTGCACCGGCTGACGCTGACCGCCTGCGGTGCGGTGCTGCACTGCGCGCTGCCGCCCGGACGGTGTGCGCGGGCGGCGGTATGCCTTGCCGGTCCGGCGGCGAGCTTTGCGCTGACCGCGCTGGCTGCTTCCTGCGGCTGGTGGCGGCTCGCGGGTGCGAGTGCGCTGCTCGGCTTGTTTAATTTGCTGCCGCTGCCGCCGCTTGATGGCGGGATGGCGCTTTCGCACCTGTGCGCGGGACGGTTTGGCCTGCTGCGCGGGCTGCTTGCAGGGGGGAGCGCCGCCGGACTGGCGCTTGGCGGAATACGGCTGTGGCAAATGGGCGGCGGCATCTGGCTGCTGCTGATTGGTGCGCTGATTTGTGCAAAAACGGTGAAAAACCTTGCCAAAGACCGCGCTATGGTGTAAACTGAAAAAGATAACAGAGGCTTGCTGGAAACGGAGGCATTATGTTTCAGATCGGCGACAAGGTCGTCCATCCTCTTCACGGTGCAGGCGTAATCACGGATCTGGTCGAGCGCACGATCGATGGTGCAGGCGCGACTTATTATGCCCTGACCCTTGCGATGGACGAAACGCAGCTGTTCATCCCGATTGACGCGTGCGAAAAGCTGGGTATCCGGCCGGTATGCTCGCATGCCGAAGCGGAGGAATTTGTGCGTGGGCTGGACAGCATCACCTGCGGCGAGGATAAGGGCTGGAACCAGCGCTACCGCGAGAATATGCTGCACCTTCGTTCGGGGGATTTGCATGAAGTCGCGCAAGTGATCAAAAGCCTTGCCGCGCGCAACCGCGAACGCGGCCTGTCGACCGGGGAGAAAAAGATGCTCGCCTCGGCGCGGCAGATCTTGGAGTCCGAGCTTGCCTATGCGCTGGACAGCAGCGCGCAGGAGATCGCGGCGCTTGTGGAAAAGCATCTGTGTCAGTGAAAAAATACAAAAGGCTTTGCGGTAAAGCAAAGCCTTTTTTCAAAGGAAGGATTTATCATGCAGGGAAAACGGAAAAAGAAATCTGTACCCGCGGCGGTGTGCGCCGTGATCGTAGCAGCGGGTTCGTCGCAGCGCATGGGCGGGGAAAACAAGCTGCTGCTGGAACTGGCGGGCGTGCCGGTGCTGACGCACACGCTGGCGGCATTTGAAAAATGTGCGGCCATACGCGATATTGTGTTGGTTTGCCGTGAGCAGGATATTTTGCCTTATACCGAGCTGGCGCGCGCGGCGGGTATCGAAAAGTTGCGCACGGTCACGCGCGGAGGGGATAGCCGTACGGCCTCCGTGCTGGCGGGCATTTCGGCAGCACCTGCGGATACTGTGCTGGTCGCAGTGCATGACGGCGCGCGGCCGTTGGTTTCCGAAGCGGTCATTGCGGAAGCGGTGTACGCCGCAGCAGAGACGGGCGCTGCTGCGCCAGTCGTACCGGTTAAGGACAGCATCAAGCGCATTGAGAACGGCTGCATCGCAGCGGACGTGCCGCGCGATACGCTGGCGGCTGTGCAGACACCGCAGGTGTTCCGGCGCGAGACGCTGCTGCGCGCATTGAACGCTGCCGTGCGGCAGGGACGTACGTTCACCGACGACTGTGCGGCGGTCGAGGCGATGGGACAAGCCGTTGCCGCCACACACGGCAGCTATGAGAACATCAAGATCACTACGCCTGAGGATCTGCTGATTGCAGAGGCATTTTTGCAGAAGGGGGCGGAGTGATATGCGTATCGGACACGGTTATGACGTACACCGGCTCGTGCCGGGACGGAAATGTATCATCGGCGGGGTGGATATCCCGCACGAAACCGGGCTGGACGGCCACTCGGATGCGGACGTGCTGGTGCATGCGGTGATGGATGCGCTACTGGGCGCGCTGGCGCTGGGCGATATCGGCAAGCACTTCCCGGATACCGACCCACGCTATAAGGGCGCGGACAGTGTGGCGCTTCTGCGCCATGTGGCGGCGCTGATCGAGCGGGAGGGCTATGCCCTCGGCAATCTGGACGCGACTGTGCTGGCGCAGGCGCCCAAGCTGGCCCCGCATATTGACGCAATGCGTGAGAATATTGCCGCGGCGCTCGGCTGTGAGGTCGGGCGTGTGTCTGTCAAGGCTACGACTGAGGAAAAACTCGGCTTCACAGGCGCAAAGCAGGGTATCGCGGCGCATTGCGTGTGCCTGCTGATGCCGCGCATACCGGAGGTGTCCGCCTGAGACGGACGCATGCAAAGAAACCTGCCGGACGGGCATTTGGCTGCATGATTCCTTGCACCGCGGACAAATGTTTTTCAGTAGAAAGCACAAAATCAGCGTTTTTACCCAAAAGATAATCGGTGTTTTCTCTAAAATTGCACACAATATTGAAAAAGACGGTGCCGGAGGCACAAAAGCGTAGTATAATAGAAGACAATCCGAACGCCCTTTGGGCTGTATGGCGCGTGGGGCGGGAAAGATGAAAGAAAAGGAGAAGATAACCATGAAGAAAAGTCTCAGCATGCTCCTGGCCGGTATGATGCTGGTCGGCACTCTGGCTGGCTGCGGCGGCAACACTGCCAGCACTGACAATGCGGGCTCCGAAGACGGCAGCACCGCTTCCGGCGCGGCTTTCAAGATCGGCGGCACCTCTCCGCTGACCGGCGATGCGGCGATCTACGGCAACGCGGTAAAGCGCGGCGCGGAGATTGCAGCTGAGGAGATTAACGCCAAGGGCGGCGTGCAGATCGAACTGAAGTTCGAGGACGACGAGAACAACACCGAGAAGGCTGTTAATGCGTACAACACCCTGAAGGACTGGGGCATGCAGCTGTCGCTGGGTTCGGTTACCTCCAAGCCCTGCGAGGCGATTTCGACCGACCTGAATGCGGATCGTATTTTCGCGCTGACTCCGTCTGCTTCCTCTGTGGCTACCACCGAGGGCAAGGACAACGTGTTCCAGATGTGCTTTGCTGACCCGAACCAGGGCACCGCTTCCGCAGAATATATCGCGGATCAGAAGCTCGGCACCAAGATTGCGATCATCTGGAAGAATGACGACGTATACTCCACCGGCATCCACGACAAGTTCGTCGCTGAGGCTGAGGTAAAGGGTCTGGAGATCGTTTCCGACACCACCTTCACCGATGCTTCCGCAACCGACTTCTCGGTTCAGCTGAACGATGCAAAGGATAAGGGCGCGGATCTGGTGTTCCTGCCGATGTACTACACCCCGGCTTCCCTGATCCTGACCCAGGCCAATGCAATGGGCTACGCTCCCAAGTTCTTCGGCGTGGACGGCATGGACGGCATCCTGACGGTTGAGAACTTTGACAAGTCTCTGGCTGAAGGCGTTATGCTGCTGACACCGTTCAACGCGGACGCAACCGATGACAAGACCGTCGCTTTCGTCACCAAGTACAAGGAACTGTACGGCGAGGTTCCGAACCAGTTTGCGGCCGATGCGTATGACTGCGTTTACGCTTATGCACAGGCGCTCGAGGCTGCCGAGGTTACCCCGGATATGTCCGCTGAGGAACTGTGCACTGCGATGATCGAGCAGTTCACCTCCATGACCTTCAACGGCCTGACCGGCGAGAACATGACTTGGGATACCACCGGTGCGGTTTCCAAGAGCCCGAAGGGCATGGTCATCGAGAACGGCGCTTACGTCGGTATGTAAAACCAGTCTGAGAGGGGCTTCCTCTCCGGCTATCGGAAAAGGTGCGCACGGCGCACATAAGACGTAATGGGAAGCAAAGGAGGGCGCCGTAGGTTACGACGACCCTCCTTTGTCCGTTTTCCCGCTTTCCCTGCATTTATGGGGTGGGGCGACGGCTTGACGGAGGCTGCCAAGCCACCGCCCCATCGCACAAACGGACAAGAGAAATATAAAAGATTTGAGGTGTATCAACCATGAGCTTGCTTACGCATCTGATCAACGGCATCAGTTTGGGAAGCATTTATGCGATCATCGCGTTGGGCTACACGATGGTCTACGGCATCGCCAAGATGCTGAACTTTGCCCATGGCGACGTTATCATGGTCGGCGGCTACATGTGCTTCTGTGCCACGACCTATCTCGGCTGGCCGCCGATCGCGGGCGTGCTGCTTGCGGTCGTAGTGTGCACAGCGCTGGGTGTGGTCATCGAGCGGCTGGCGTATAAGCCGCTGCGCATGGCGCCCGCGCTGGCTGTACTGATTACGGCGATCGGTGTTTCCTATTTCCTGCAGAACGCGGCGCTGCTGATCTGGGGCTCTAGTACCAAGAGCTTTTCTTCGGTCGTCACCGGCGACCCGATCCAGCTGTTTGGCGGTCAGCTGACGATCACGCGCGTGACGATCGTGACGATCGTGGCCTGCGTGGTTATCATGGTCGCGCTGACGCTGTTCACCGGCAAGACCAAAATGGGTACGGCAATGCGCGCGGTATCCGAGGATAAGGGCGCGGCGCAGCTGATGGGCATCAACGTCAATACGACGATTTCGCTGACCTTCGCCATTGGCTCCGGCCTTGCCGCAATCGCGGGCGTGCTGCTCTGCTCGGCCTATCCGACCCTGCTGCCGACGACCGGTTCGATGCCCGGCATCAAGGCGTTTACGGCGGCGGTATTCGGCGGCATCGGTTCGATTCCGGGCGCGCTGCTCGGCGGTATCCTGCTGGGCGTGATCGAGATTTTTGCCAAGGCGTATATCTCGACCCAGCTGTCGGATGCGATCGTGTTTGCGGTGCTGATTATTGTGCTGCTGGTCAAGCCGGACGGCCTGCTCGGCAAGCGCGTCAGTGAAAAGGTTTAAGGGGGCGGTACAATATGAACAAACTGAAGAAATACGCCTCTACCCGCAGCGGACGCGATACGCTGCTGTCTTTTGGTATTGTTATTGTCGCGTTCATTGTGGTACAGACGCTGGTGCTGACCGGCAGCCTTTCCAGCTCGATGAAGGGTCTGCTTGTGCCGATCTGCTCGTATATCATCATGGCGGTATCGCTCAACCTGACGGTCGGTATCTTGGGTGAGCTGTCGCTCGGTCACGCGGGCTTTATGTCGGTCGGCGCGTTTGCGGGCATTGTAGTTACCACAAGCCTTGCGGACACGGTGCCGTCGGGCACTGTGCGCCTGATCCTTGCGATCATTGTCGGTGCGATCTGTGCCGCGATTGCAGGCGTCATCGTCGGCGTTCCGGTGCTGCGCCTCAAGGGCGACTACCTTGCGATCGTTACGCTGGCGTTCGGCGAGATCATCAAGAACATCATCAACGTGCTGTATGTCGGCAAGGATGCGTCCGGCCTGCACTTCAGCATCCTCGAGCAGAAGTTTGAGCTGGCCGAGGGCGGCAAAATGATCATCAACGGGCCGATGGGCGTGTCTGGCGTGTCCAAGCTGTCCAGCTTCACGGCGGGCTTTGTGCTCATCCTGATCACGCTGTTCATCATCCTCAACCTGATCAACAGCCGCGCGGGACGTGCGATCATGTCGGTACGCGATAATAAGATCGCAGCTGATTCGATCGGCATTTCGACCACGCATTACAAGCTGATGGCCTTTGTTATCTCCGCGGCGTTTGCGGGTATGGCGGGTGCGCTGTATGCGATGAACTACTCTACGATCACAGCTGCCAAGTTCGACTTTAATACCTCGATCCTCATTCTGGTATTCGTCGTACTGGGCGGTCTGGGCAATATCTGGGGTTCGATCATTGCGGCGACCCTGCTGACGCTGCTGCCTGAGCTGCTGCGTGCGGTCAACACCTACCGTATGCTGATTTATGCGATCTTGCTGATCGCGATGATGCTGTTCAATAACTCTTCGCTCAAGCAGCGCCTGCTCGAAAAGCGCGGCATGAAGCAGATGAGAAAGCTTGAGCAGCAGGAAAAGGGGGGCGCGTAATATGGCAATGCTGGAAGTAACCTCGCTTGGCATTTCGTTCGGCGGCCTGCGCGCCGTCGATGAACTGAGTATGAAAATCGAAGAGGGCGGTCTGGTCGGTCTGATCGGGCCGAACGGCGCGGGCAAGACCACCGTGTTCAACATGCTGACCGGCGTGTATCGCCCGACCGATGGCGGTATCCGTCTGGATGGGCAGAACCTGATCGGCAAAAAGCCGCACGACATCTGCAAGATGGGTGTGGCGCGTACGTTCCAGAATATCCGCCTGTTTTCCAATCTGTCGGTCCTGGACAACGTAAAGACCGGTCTGCACAATGAGATCACCTATACGCTGGCGGAAAGCCTGCTGCACATCGGCTCGTACCGGAAAAAGGAACGTGCAATGGATGGTCGGGCGATGGAACTGCTCGAAGTGTTTGATTTGGTAAGCGTTGCCGACTATAAGGCGGCGAATCTGCCGTACGGTAAGCAGCGCAAGCTGGAGATCGCGCGTGCGCTCGCGACCGATCCCAAGCTGCTGCTGCTGGACGAGCCGGCAGCTGGTATGAATCCGAACGAGACCGAAGAACTGATGGAGACCATCGAACTGGTGCGCAAAAAGTTCGGCGTGACCGTTCTGCTGATCGAGCACGATATGAAGCTGGTTTCGGGTATCTGTGAATACCTGTATGTGCTCAACTTCGGCCGTCTGCTGGCCGAGGGCACGCCGAGTGAAGTGCTGAGCAATCCGGAGGTCGTCACGGCCTACCTCGGCGAATAAGAAAGGAGGAAACCAACCAATGGCAATGCTGGAAGTCAAGGGCATTAACGTGTATTACGGCCTGATCCATGCCCTGCGCGACGTTTTCTTCGAGGTCAATGAGGGTGAGGTCGTCGCGCTGATCGGCGCGAACGGCGCAGGCAAAACCACAACGCTGCACACGATCACCGGCTTGCTGCCCAGCAAGGGCGGTACGGTGACGTTTGAGGGCAAGGACATCACCAAGAAGCCCGGCCATGAGATTGTGCGTCTGGGTATGAGCCACGTGCCGGAAGGTCGCCGCGTGTTCGCGGGACTGACTGTGCGTGAGAACCTGCGCATGGGTGCGTATACCCGTCCTAAGGGCGAGGTTGAGGCATCGCTGGCCGATGTATATAAACGTTTCCCGCGTTTGGAGGAACGCAAGAACCAACCGGCAGGCACGTTGTCCGGCGGTGAGCAGCAGATGCTCGCGATGGGCCGTGCGTTGATGGCAAAGCCCCGTATCCTGCTGCTGGACGAGCCGTCCATGGGTCTGTCGCCGCTGTTTGTCGGCGAGGTGTTCAAGATCATTCAGGAGGTTTCGGCTGCTGGTACGACCGTGCTGCTGGTTGAGCAGAACGCTAAGAAGGCGCTCTCGATCGCGGATCGCGGCTATGTGCTGGAAACCGGCAAGATCGTCAAGAGCGGCAAGGCGTCCGACCTGCTGAACGATGACGCAATCAAGAAAGCATATCTGGGTGAGTAAAAGGGGGAGACAAAGATGAAGCCGTATATCATCACCATCGCCCGCCAGTATGGTTCGGGCGGCAAGACGGTTGGCAAGATGCTGTCCGACCGGCTGCACATCCCGTATTACAACCGCGAGATCATCACCATGGCATCTGAGGACAGCGGCATCAACGCGATGCTGTTTTCCGACGAGCGACTTAAACCCGATCTGCTGACCCGTTTGAAAAGCCGGTATAAGAGCGAGTTCCCGCTGCCGAGTGACTCCTCTAAGGCGTACCTGCGGGATGACGCGCTGTTTGACTATCAGGCCAAGATCATCCGTCAGCTGGCGGATCAAGGCCCGTGCGTGCTCATTGGCCGATGCGCGGACTATATCCTCAAGGGGCGTCCGGATGTTGTGCGTGTGTTCGTGCATGCAGACCCGGATTTCTGCCTGCAGGAGGCAATGAAGGTCGACTCGCTGCCCGAGGAAGAAGTGGTGCGTAAGATTGCTGAGATTGACGAGTATCGTGCTAAGTATTACAAGCACCATACCGGACACGATTGGTATGACGCCCGTAACTATGACCTGTCGATCAACAGCGGTGTGCTGGGCTTCGAGGGTGTAGTCGAAGAGATCGTGCAGTATATGGAAGTGCGTTCGCGTTTTCAGGATTGAGTCTTTAGAAGTATGTGAAAACAGCCCCACGCCGTATGGCATGGGGCTGTTTTTTTAACTGTATAGATGCTTCAAAAGAAAATAGAAAAAGTTCGCAAGTTGCAATATTAAAGGTAACTAACAATTTTAGATATTGACAAATCAGAATTGTTAGTGTTGCATATAAGCATACGCATAATAGACAAAAAGACATACGTCTTTTTGCTTATTTCCAGACACGGCAAATAGGAACCGTCTATCCAGACCGCTCCTAAGGGAAAAATATTCTGTTGTTTACGGGGTTATTGCTTATCGAACCATGGGC
>DXDE01000095.1 GCA_019115615.1 Candidatus Agathobaculum merdavium
GTCTCCCACAAAAGCTGATGGTCGATATTGATAATGCCGTCCGCAAAGTTGATATCATCCACTGTCAGCCCGCAGAACTCGGAAATGCGCAGCCCTGTTTTCAGCAGGATAAGGATTTCATCATAATACCGGCGGTAGACCGGACTGCTTTGCAGGAATTGTAAAAACGCCTGCTCCTGTTCTTCGGTCAGGGCTTGTCTGGCCTGCGTGTCATTGCTGATCACAGCGTTCAGAGTGAAGTTGAACGGGTTCTTCCGCACCCAGCCATCGGACACTGCGATTGCGAAGGATGCTTTGAGTGACCGCTTGATGTTGTTGATCAGGCGGTAGGAGTATCCTTTTTCTTTCATCCGCACTGCCCATTCCTGCGCGTCAGAGGGCTTTACAGAACCAATATCCCTTGCGCCGATGGCATCCGCATGTAGCACTCCCGCAACAAACTGCCTGCTTTCTCTGGTGCTGCGCTTCACGTTGCCTTTCAGTGCTGTGTACTTGTCATACAGTCCGCAGACGGTCATTTTCCGCCCTGCCGTGCTGATGCCATCCGCAAGGCTTTTCTGTATCTCCCGTTCCTTGTCGCGCAGGGCAATGCAATCCCGTTTCCCGGCAGGCACTTTGTCCGTCGCAACCAGTTTCCATGAGTATACAGACTGCGGTTTCCCATCTGCATCCACATATTTGTAAAGATATCTTCCGTCTTTTCTCTGGCTCTCCCCAGTCCTGAGTACGCGGTTCCTCGAATCGCGCCGTTTTTCCGACATGGTATCGCTCCTTTCCGATTTTCATGGAAAGAGCCTTGATACGACATAATGATTATACCACAGCAGTAGTAAAATTACAGCCCTTTCTTTCACTTTTTGTGGTATCATTCATTGCGTATCAAGGCTCTTTTTCCGTCAGATCACATCTAAGCTGTCGATCATCTTTTCAAACTGTCTGCGCTTGATCTGAATGCGGTTGCCGTTCCGGATCAGCCACGGCGCATCCGGGTTTTCCTCTGCCAGCCGCCGCAGCTTGTTTTCCCCGATGCGGAAATAGCAGGCCGCTTCCTTGATCGTCAGCGTGTATTGTTCATAGACCGGGATATAGATTTCTGCCATTCGGCCACCTCCCACAACATTACTTTTTCATTCCTGAAATAAAAACAGCGGTACAGGTGCAGGCATCTTCAAACGCCCGCAGCTATACCGCTCCCTTGGTCTGGTTCTTCATCACTGTATTCTCTTTCTAAGGTTCAACGGATAGCTGCTGTGCTTCGATCTGTGCAAGCGCTTCCTGTATGAGCTTTTCGTGCCGTTTCGTCAGCACTGCGTTATCGAACAATTCCTCCACTACGTGCGTTCCTCGTTTCCGGTCGATCTCCACCAGCATCCTGATCGTTGGTACGGCCTGCTTGGACAGCCAATCCAAAATGCGCAGCCAGTCAAACGGCTTCGGTTCTGCCGTCAGCTTGAGCTTACTCCGGTGCGTCCCGATGAATTGCGCCCAATCCCCGTTGATTGGCCAGCGCGCATGAGGTTTGGTTTTGTCCCTGTCCACAAAGCGCACATAATTGTTTATAATGGAAAATGCCGTCTGCATCAGATCGCCGCCTGCAATGATATCCTTTGCCGCGAGATACGCCCTTTCGCTTTTCAGCCGTATCTCAAACCGGTTCTTTACCTCTGCTTCACACAGTGGAATACCATACCGTACCATCTGTTCGTAGTCCTTTTCATAGAGGCAGAAATACGCTTCGGAACGCTTAGAGCCGAGATAAAGCGTATGACCTGTCCTGCCTTTCCGTGCGGCGAGCTCCACTTCCTCCTGCAAGGGTAAACAAACCAGTTCCAAAAGCGAGGGGTCGTCCCAAATGTCTGCGTCCCGCATCAACTGAAAATCTTTTCCCACCGCTCACGTTCCAAGCGCTGTTCTTCCAAATAGGTGTTCTCGCTTGATTCATTCACCTCATAGCAGCGGAACCGTGTGACACATTCGCCGCGGCCGCATTTTTCTATCAGTTTCGGGATATTCAGGAAACCCGCCCTGTCGTCTATGGCAATATCCAGCCGCTTGCATACGCCCTTTGCATCAAGGCAGTGCTGAAAGAATTCGCCCCAGCTGCGGCACTGCCCGTTCAGCAGGTTCCCGAACTGGGTGCAGCCCTTGCCCCTGAGTTCGAGTAATATGCCGCGTTCTTCATACGGCGAAAGCAGAACCGCAATGTCGCCATGGTAGAACATCGAAGTGTATCCGTAAAAGCTGCAAGGCTTCTGCGCTATATGCCGCATTCTGAGCCACAGGATATCCTCGATCATATGCTGCACATCCTGTGTGGGGAAACGGATGCGTACATAGTCCACCTTGGCTGTAAGAGCATCCGGTAAAAATTTATCGAGTGCAGCATCGAGCATCGCCTTATGCCTGTCTGTCAATTCCTGCTTTCCATTCATCAGGCGGCTCAGGTGTACGCGTGAGATCCCTGCCATATCCGCGAGCTGCCCCTGCGTTACGCCCATTGCCGTCTGCTGTTCTTTGAAAGCCTCTATCCATGTTTGTTGATACATCCTATTCCTCCCGTCTATTACTGATTTTGAATCGGAAAATTGATTCCCGCCCTCCAATGTTACAGCCCCTGCAAAGTGCTTCAAACCCAGACGCCATCAGGGTTTGCGCGTAGTAAGAAGAGCTTGACTATTGTCGTTCATGCCCCCCTGTTAGATACAGGGGGCTTAATCTGGGGGACGGCCGCGGCTTCGCCGCGCCCGCCCCGGCGGTGCAGGCCTGCGCCTGCGGCTTCCGCGCTGCACGCCGCCGCGCGGCCAGCCCGTGTGGGAAAAACTGGTCGAGTATTTTGGTGTGTCTGTGAGCTATCTGATGGGCTTGACGGACACCCTGGTTTTTTCCCAGAATTGGGATAAGAGCTGGCACCCGAAAATCATCACCATTGATGCGAAGCGCGTGCAGGAGGCATATATCGATGGCAGGAATTAGTTGGAAATCATCTTTTCCAACCTGACGAATATCTGCTGCCTGCGGATCCTGTAAGCCTCGCCCTGGCTGAGATGAAAACCCTGCTGCAAACCGTGCAGGTCTGGAACGGGAGGAGCTCAAGGGACAGCGAACGGCGATCCAGTTGTCAACCACCTAATACAGATGTATCATGCAGAACCCCGCCTAAGACAAAGCTCAGGCGGGGTTCCCATATATAAAGGAGATTGCTGCATGATTGAAAAATTATTTTTTGCTAAGACAGGGCGCGCAGCACGCCCTGAACCCGGCAGGGAAAGCGATCATTCCTCTACTTCAAGCAGTTTTCCGGTCTCAAAGGACTCCTTGCAGCGGTAGGCCGCCTGCGAAACCTTGGTGCCGTCGTAAACCGTGACGCCCGGCTTGCGGCCCTCGTTGATGCAGGCCACAAACTCCTTGATCTCGTTGACATACGCCTGATGCCAGCGGCTGAGGAAGTCCGGATAATACTCCTCGCGGGCGCCGCTGCCATCCACGATCTGGAGCATATTCTTGCGGCCGATATTTGCAATGCGCAGCGTGCCGTGTGTGCCGATGATCTCGGTTTCAACATTGCAACCCGCGCCGTGTGTGCGGTTGGTGAACATAAAGCCCATTGCACCATTTTCGCATTGTACGGTCGCAGCCGCGTTGTCCGCGTCGTTCAGCTCGCGGTACAGGTCGAACTCGAACACACCGCCGATGCCCCATACCTTTTTGATGTTCGAGCCGGTGAACCAGCGGATCAGGTCGATATCATGTACGCACATATCGAGGAACTGGCCGCCCGAATGCGGGGCGAACTTGAGCGTACCCTCGATGGTGGTGCGCGGATCCTGCGTATAGGAGCGGACCAGCACGACCTTGCCGATATCGCCGTTGTCAATGCGCTGCTTGGCCTCTGCATAAGAATCGTCGAACCGGCGCATGAAACCGAGCATGAACACCTTGTCCGGATGGGCCTCCACAGCCTTCTCTGCCTGCTTACACTTCTCTATCGTAGTATCGAGCGGCTTGTCGCAGAACACATGCTTGCCCGCATCAAGCGCCAGTTTGATATGGTCTGCATGGTACATGGACGGAGATACGATCACGATCGCGTCCAGCTCGGGGTTTTTGACCATCTCCGCTACGTCCGTGTAGGTGTAGGGGACGCCCAGCTCTGCAGCAACTTCCTTGACGCGCTTTTCATCCACATCGCACAGCGCGGTCAACTCCGCACCGGGCACCAGATTGGCAATATTGCAGGCGTGCTCATAGCCGAGGCGGCCGAGGCCAACAGAACCGATTTTTACCTTTTTCATGATAATTGCTCCTTTATTAGTATTGATATGGTATATGATTATCTCTCAGGCGTACAGCGCCGGCTTGTCGATCATGTGTACATGCTCCGGCTTTCCAGTCTTGCGGGAGAGCATTACGGCATCCGCCGCCACGCAGGCTGCGTAGCCGTCCCATGTGCTCGGGCCGGTCAGATGATCCGACAGCACGGCCTTCGCCCACTGCTGGAACTCGATATCATAGGCCTCGATAAAGCGCTGCGACCAGTCGGTCAGGATGTCGAAGGAGTATTTCGCGCCTGCGCGGGTGACAACTGCCGCTGGGTCGGGCAGGTTGACCGTTCCGTTTTCGCACACGACCTGGCACTGGATATCGTAGGCATATGCCCCGTCGGTCTGCACCTCAATATCAATGCGCTGGCCGGATTTGGTCGTCAGCATGACCACCTGCGGATTAAGCCACTCACCCTTAGTCGCCTTGCTCTGGCGGACAGCCAATACCTGTGCGGTCGCGTACTCATCACCCAGCAGCCAACGGGAGATGTCCAGTTCATGGATTGCTACACGGGTAATGGCATAGTCGGTCTCAAATCCGGGCGCTTGAGAAACATTACGGTGCGCCGCATGGATCATCAGCGGGTCGCCCAGCTTGCCGCCGGCAATCAATTCTTTCATGGCCGCGTAACCGCGGTCATAGCGCCGCATGAAGCCGACCTGTACCAGCCGCTTGCCGCAGGCCAGCTCCGCCTGCATGATCTTTTCGCAGTCCGACGCGGTCTGCGCGAGTGGTTTTTCGCAGAATACATACTTTTGGTGCTTCAGGCATTCCAGCACATAGCCTGCGTGTGAGGGGTCGGCCGAGGTGATCAGCACCGCATCGACCTCCGGGGCGGCGATCAGCTCCTCGCCCGTAGCGTAAAATTTCGCGCCGTATTGGTCAGCAATCTTCTGGGCCGCTCCCGGTACGAAATCGGCAACCGCTACTACGTCGGTTTCCGGGACGAGACCGGTAAGGCGGCGGATATGGTCGCGACCGATCGCGCCGCAGCCGATCACGCCTACTCTGACTTTGTTTTCCATGACCATACTTCCTTTCTATATGTCTGGGTTTACATTTCACCGCGTGCCTCGCGTTCCGCGAGATCCGCCATAATCTTGGGATACTTTTTATCCAGATGATAGAATAGCAGGACGACTGCCACAATGCCCCAGATGATGATGGGAGCCCACGCATAGATCGAGTGAATCATGTCAAGGGCGCTCTGCGGCTGTGCCACGCCGCCCTCAGTCGAACTGAGGTATCCAGCGGACTCCAACAATGCGCTAACCAGTGCGCTCGCTACACCGGTGCCGACCTTAAAGCCCATCGAGCCGCAGGCGAAGATCAGGCTTTCCTGTCGGATGTGGTTTTTCCACTGGCCGAACTCCACCGTGTCGCCGATCATACCGAAGATAATCGCATACAGCGGCGCTTCACCGATCGCGCGCAGGATCGTCATGGCAACGACCCAGCCATAGCTTTCGGGATTGAGCATAAAAGCGAGCTGTGCGAGGATTGCCAGCACCGCACCGCCCAGCGCAAGCGCTTTTTTGCTCATGCGGCGCAGCAGCATGGGGCAGAACATGGCTGCGATCACCAGTGTGCCGATTTCCGCCACATACAGGATACTATACATCCAGTCGTCGTTGCCGAAGATATATTTGCAGTAATACGGGAGCACGGTGCCGATCACCTGTGTATGCACACAGGTCATGGCCCATAGCACCAAGGTAGCCCAGAAATACTGGTTGGTGACCAGCGCCTTGATCGAGTGGCCGAGCGAGACCTTGGCCTGCTTGACGACCTCTTCCACCTGCACCTTTTCCTCACACTTGGCAAAGCAGAAGATCAGCAGCGCCACCGCCATGATCGACCAGATCGCGATCGCCTTGATCCACGCGGCCTGATCGTTGCCGAGCAGCTTGACCAGCGGCATGGTCAGCATGACCGTGATGATCTGTCCGCAGCGGGCGAGCACCAGACGGACGATGGACAGCATGTCGCGTTCGGAGGAGGAGCGCGTCATGCGCGTCGAAAGCGCGCCGTACGGCACGTTGATCGCGGTGTATACCACGGTCGTGCACAGGTTATATGCGACAAAGATATACCAGAACTGCAGCGAATCCGAGGTCTGCGGCACGGTGAACAGCGCGACCGCTGTTATCGCATAGGGCACAGACATCCACAGCATCCACGGCCGGCATTTGCCCCACTTGGATTTTGTCTTTTCCGTCACAATGCCCATGATGACATCCGATGTACCGTCAAAAATGCGGGAGATCAGCATAACGATACCAACGGTTGCCAGCGAAACGCCGACATAGTCCGTATAGAAGATCGTGAGCAGTGTGCTGATCATGCCGTATACGACGTTGCATGCTGCATCGCCGCTGCCGTAGGCAATGCGGGTGACCCATGTCAGGCGTCCGTCTGCGGGCAGCGGCCTGGCCTTTATACTGCCTCCTCCGCCCCATGCCTTTGCGCGGCCTGCATCTGTTTTTTCCATTTCTCTTTCTCCTTTCGTCGTTCACGCCTTTCCCTTTTCCTCTTCTTCACGAGTGCATATTAACATTCTTCACACGTTCTGTCAAATAATTTAAATCGATATTTAATATTAAAATAACATTAAATATCAAAATGATTCATGACTCTGCACAGCAGCGCAGGAAATCTTTTGTTCATATCAACAGTACATTCCGAAACTTTTTATGGAACCGCATGATTCCTATAAAATTAATATTCATATTGCCAAATTTCTAATAAAAAAAGTCTCCGGAATCTCCGGAGACTTTCGGTCAGCCCCTGTCCTGTTTTCTTCGGTCCTGCACTGTTCCACCAACCCGCAGCACGGTCGGAAGCAGTATCCTTGCCGGGGAATATGTGCCGGATTCGATAAACGCAATCAGTTTGCGCACTGCCGCTTCGGCCTGCGCCCGGCAGCACACATCGACCGAAGTCAGACGTGGTTCCATGATCTGTCCGATCGGGTTATAGTCCACACCAATCAATGCAACATCTTCGGGTACGCGAAGTCCTTGCTGCCGAAAAACCTTCATTATGGAAATAGCAAGCAGGTCATGTGCGCAGAAGAATGCTTCCGGCAAGTCTGCGCCAGCATCCAGACGGCTCAGAATCTGCCTTTCGTTTTCTGCTACGCCATGCTCCGGCATCAGCTCAAGCCATTCATCATCCGGCCTGACTGACAGTCCCGCTGTGTAGCAAGCCTGCCGAAATGCGAAATACCGCTCGGAAAACGCGATGCTGTGCAGCGGGCTGCCGGCAAACCCAATGCGTGTGTAGCCACTTTCGAGCAGGAACCGCACCGCCTGGTGCGCTGCCATCTGGTTATCCTCAATAAAGGTGCACACAGGGCTCTTATAATACCGTGCGCCAACCGCCACGACCGGAAGGCCGCTTTGGTACAGGTTTTGAAACATTTCCTCCTTCATATCCCCCAGGGACAGAATGCCGCCGATGGCGGACTGCTCCAGCCGTTCGCGGATCTCGGCAGGATTATTCTGAAAATACTCGGCTTCCATTGCGAGCATGGTATACCCATGCGCGGAGGCGTAACTCAGGAAAAGCTGGTAAAATTCCATATAAAAGTAGGAATCCTGCAAATGCATCCCGGTCGATACCAGACACAGATTTCGTCTGCCTGCCGGCGTTTTCAGCTGCTTGTGATACCCCAGCTCGCGCGCTGCCCGCACCACTCTTTCTCTGGTCTCATCGCTGATGTTGGACATCCCCCGCAGCGCAAGCGATACCGTGTTGATTGATACCCCTGTCTTTTCTGCGATTTGCTTTAATGTTACTTTCATATGACATCACACATTTTATAATTTTATCTAATTATATAATTTTTTGCTGCTAAATCAATGGTGTCAAACAAAACTTGATGGTATCGATCGGATAACCGCTGACTAATATAAAATAATCCGAATCACAC
>DXDE01000096.1 GCA_019115615.1 Candidatus Agathobaculum merdavium
GGGCGAGCTGGTGTTCACCTCGATCACCAAGGAAGCTTTCCCGCTGCTGCGCTACCGCACGCGCGATATCTGCGTGCTGACCCGCGAAAAGTGCTCCTGCGGCCGCACCCATGTCAAGATGTGCAAGCCGCGCGGCCGCAGCGACGACATGCTGATCATCAAGGGCGTCAACGTATTCCCGTCCCAGATCGAGACCGTGCTGATCGCGCAGGGCTATCAGGCCAACTACCAGCTGATCGTCGACCGCGTCAACAACACCGACACGCTCGAGGTTCAGGTAGAAATGACGCCGGAGAACTTCTCGGATAACCTCGGCAAGATCACCGAGATGGAGAAGCATCTGGTTTCCGCGCTCAAGGCGATGCTGGGCATCTATGCGAAGGTACGTCTGGTCGCGCCCAAGACCATCGCCCGCAGCGAGGGCAAGGCGGTCCGCGTCATCGACAAGCGCAAGATTTAAGGAGGCGTTACCATGACTGTTTATCAGATCTCTGTTTTTCTGGAAAACCGCACCGGCCAGCTGGCTGAGATCACCAAGATCTTAGCCGACAACCACATCGACATGCGCGCCATCTCAATCGCTGAGACTGCGGACTACGGCGTGCTGCGCATCATCGTCGACCAGCCGCAGAAGGCGACCGCAATCCTGCTGGAACAGGGCTTCATCCTGTCCAAGACGCCGGTGACGGCCGTCATGGTGCCCGACCAGCCGGGCGGTCTCGCGCCCGTTCTGCAGCTGATCGCGGAGGGCGAGATCGACATCGAGTACATGTACTCGCTCTTCACCCACAAGGACGGCAACGCGTACATGGTATTCCGCGTGTCGGACGACGAAAAGTTCACCTCCCTGCTCGCGCAGAACGGCATTCAGGTCGTTTCGCGGCAGGAGCTGGGGATCGGAGACTAAGTTCCGATCGGAACCACGCTTCCGATCGAGGGGCTGTGCCGCGCGAAAGCGCGGACACGGCCAAAGCTGCGCAAAGTTCCGACGCGCTCCGCGCGCGAAACTTTGCTCCGCACTTGTATCAAAAGCCCGGCTGAGCCGGGCTTTTGATGAAAAGAACCGCCCAAAAAGGCGGTTCTTTTCTGTTTTATGGCGCCTTGCGGCGCGAACATACCACACTTAGGCGCAAAAAAACCCACCGGCGGCAGTCGGCGGGCTTTTTTGCTGTCGTTTTTTCGTTCAGCGGGGTGTGACGCGCGTGCCGGTGACGATCGCGCGAGGCGCGCCGGTCAGGGGCACGCCAGTATACGGAGTGTTAATTCCCTTGGATTTATACTCTTTGTAAATAACCTCACTGTCCCAGTCGAGCAGCACGAGCCGTGCAAAGTTGCCTGCTGCGACCGCGCGGCCGGTCAGCCCGTAGATCTCGGCAGGCGACTTGCTCATGCGGTCGAGCAGCTGCATCGGGGTCAGGCGGCCGGTTTTGACCAGATAGGTGTTGCAGACCGAGAACGCAGTCTCCAGTCCCGTGATGCCGCTCGGCGCCTTGGCGAACTCGCGCGCCTTTTCCTCGGCGGTATGCGGGGCATGGTCGGTCGCGATCATGTCGATCGTGCCGTCGGCCAGCGCGTCGATCAGCGCCTGCCGGTCGGCCTCGCGGCGCAGCGGTGGGTTCATGCGGGCGTAGGTGCCGTGTGTGCACACGTCGTCCTCGGTAAGGCTCAGGTGGTGCGGCGTGACCTCGGCGTACACCTTCGCGCCAAGCGCCTTGCCCGCGCGGATGAGCGCGGCCGACTGGCCGCAGGACACATGCTGGAACACGACGCGCGCACCTGTATCAAGCGCCAACGCGATATCGCGCGCGATCATCGCGGTTTCGGCGCTGGGCATCGCGCCCGGCACGCCGAATTTCTCCGCCGCCGCCGAACCGTAATTTACGCCCGGCGAAGGCACAAGCGACGGCTCCTCCTCGTGGAAGGACAACAGGATATCGCGCGCCGCGGCCTGCTCCATTGCCGCGCGACATAGCCCCGCCGACGTCAGGTTGACACCGTCATCGGTCAGGCAAGGCGCGCCCGCCGCGGTCAGCGCGGCAAAGTCGGTCAGCTCCTGCCCTTTCAGCCCCTTGGTGACCGCGCCCGCCTGCAGCACCTCGACCGGACAGTCCTTCGCCTTTTCGGTCACATAACGGATGGTCTCGGGCGTGTCGCAGGTCGGTACGGTGTTGGCCATACAAATCACGGTCGCATAGCCGCCTGCAGCGGCTGCTGCCGCGCCGGTCAGCACGTCCTCCTTCTGGGTCTGGCCGGGGTCGCGGAAATGGACGTGCCCATCGACAAAGCCGGGCGAAACCGTCAGCCCCTGCGCGTTATAGGTTTCGCAGCCCGCGGGTGCGTCGATGTGCGGCTGCACATCGAGAATCACGCCGTCATCGCCAATCAGCACGTCGCGCGGCGCGTCCGTGCCGGTATAGGGATCGAGCACACGCCCGTTTTGGATCAAAAGCATAGCAAAATGCCTCCGTTTCATCATATCTGCCCGTTCAAGACGGGCATTTGGTTTGCTGCTGCAGCTTCTTGGGGGAGCCGTTGTCAAACGGCTGCTTGAAATGGCAGTATAGCTGCATTCCCGCGTCGAACTGCGCGGCGTACTGCCCCGCCAGCCCTGCCGCGCCGATACGCGCCAGCCCGAACAGCTCGGGCACGGAATCCGTGCGCGTTTCTTCCGGCCTCCACAGGTTGTGCCAAGGGGCATGCTGCTCATTGAGCGCGTCCCACGCCGGGCGCTCAACCTTCATGTGCCCGGTCAGGATCGCGCCGCGCCCGGCCAGACGCTCAAGCCGCTGCGCGGTGCGGTAGGTGCGGCGCTTGTCGGCATAGAAGAACTTTTCCCACGTCAGCATCTCCTCAAACGAGCGTCGCAGGTCGCGCACCGCCACGTCCGCGCCGTACACATTTTTCAGCACGGCATGCAGCAGCACTGCGAGCACGGCCTGCTCGGTGGGCGGCAGGGTATAAAAGCCTTCCGGCCGGAAGTTCGTGACCGGGGACTGGTACGCCTTTTCGTACACCAGATAGTCGATATCGCTCTCGATCTGGCAATGCACCGCCGAAGCGTTGAGCTTAGGCTCCGCCCCGCAGATCTGCACCTGACGGCAGTAAACATAGGGGTGGATCTCACTATCAAGCGCAAGGTGGCAAAGGAAGCCATAGAAGTACGCCGCGGCGATCTCCTGCGACTCGCCCGTCAGGTCGCGCACGCCGCGCGCAAGCGCCGCGAACAGCTCATCGGTCTTTTCCGAGTGCATGCGGTTGCCTAGCTTGTGCAGCGGGCTGCCGAGTAATATTTTGCGGTAAAACAGCGGGTCAGGGCCTTGACACCCCCACCGAAAGCTGACCGGGTGCTTATCCACCAGCTCCTGCACCGGCGCGGGGAACACGGCCAGCGCCTGCTCGCCAAACAAATGATGTGATACAAAATCCGCCATGCGATGACCTCCTTTTGTCAGAAAAGCGGAAAACGTCAGTCAATCCCGGGAAATACGATGCCCGCATCCTGCCGCGCGCGGTGCAGCAGCTCCATCATGTCCGCGCTCTGCGCCATGCGGCGGCGGCAGGTTTCGCGGTCGCCCGCAGCGGCGAGCGCGGCGATGTGCTTCATTTCCCAGTACCACGCGGTCTTGCCCTGCTGCTCGTCATACACCGTCTCGCCCTCGTTTGTCACGACCGTGACGCGCGTGCACATGCTGACCGGATCGTCCACCCGGATAAAGCCCTTCTCGCCGATGATGTGCGCGCCGTTGTCGCTCTTGCAGTCCTTCGCGCCCGTGCACTGGGCGACAAACCCAGGATATTCCAGCACGGCCACGCCGCCAAGGTCAATGCCGTTTTCATGCCGCCGCGCGTGGTAGGTCACGCGCTCCGGCATGCCGAACAGGCCGTAAACGAAATACAGGTTATACAGGTTGATATCCATGAGCGCGCCGCCCGCAAAAGCGGGATTAAAGACGTTTGGCGTCTGCCCGGCCATGAGCGCGTCGAACTTGCTCGAATACTGACAGAAGGTGCACGACACCTGCCGCACCGGGCCGATTTTTTCAAGATTTTCGCGGATGCGCGCAAAGTGCGGCAGCACCAGTGTCGTAATGCCCTCGAGCAGCATCAGCCCCTTGGCTTCCGCGAGCGCGGCCAGCCCCTCCGCCTCGGCGCGGCAGGTCGAAAACGGCTTTTCGCAAAGCACGTGCTTGCCCGCCTCGAGCGCCCGCTTGGCCTGCGCATAGTGCAGGCTGTTGGGGGACGCGACATAGACCCAGTCGACCGCCGGGTCGGCCAGCATATCATCCAGCACTGTATACACCTTTTTGACCCCGAACTGGTCGGCCAGCGCGCGGCCGGTCGTCTTGCTGCGCGAGTAGACCGCCTCGTAGACAACGCCCTCCATGCGCACCGCCTCGCGCATCACCCAAGTGACAATGCCGCCCGAACCAATCGTTCCGATTCGCATATCCTGCCTTCTTTCCGCCGCATGGGCTATCGTTTTCCTGCCTTTATCATGGCATATTTTATCCGCTCGCGCAACCGTTTTGTTTGCATCAAACGCAAAAACAGCCGCCCGCCGCCCGCAGAGCGGGCGGGAGCGGCTGCCATACCTTCATTTTACGCAAAAACAGGGAATCAGCCCTCGTAATCGGCCTCGTTCTCCCAGTTGTGCCAAACGGCCTGCACGTCGTCGTTGTCCTCGAGGTTGTCGAGCAGCTTGCGCATCTGCGCCATGTCCTCTTCCTTCTCGAGGGTGATATAGTTCTGCGGCACCAGCTCGACCTCGGCCTCGACGAACGAATAGCCCAGCGTCTCAAGCGCCTCGCGCACGGCGGAGAAATCGTCCGGCGCGGTGTAAATCTCAAAGGTGTCCTCGCCCGACTGGAAGTCCTCTGCGCCTGCCTCGAGCGCCTGCATCATGACGGTGTCCTCGTCCAGCTCACCGCGCTCCATGATGATAACGCCCTTCTTGTCGAACTGCCAAGATACGCAGTTGGTCGCGCCCAGACCCGCGCCGTACTTATCGAACAGGTGGCGGACGTCCGCAACCGTGCGGTTCTTGTTGTCGGTCAGCGTCTCGACAACGACGGCAACGCCGCCCACGCCGTAGCCTTCGTAGTTGTTAGCCTCGTAGTTGACCTGCCCATTCGCGCCCGAATACTTGTCCAGCGTGCGCTTGATGTTGTCATTGGGCATATTGTTAGCCTTGGCCTTTGCGATGCAGTCGCGCAGACGGGAGTTGAAGTCCGGGTTGGCCGAACCGCCCTCCTTGATCGCGATCGCCATCTCACGGCCGATCTTGGTGAAAATTTTTGCCTTTTTCGCGTCGTTCGCGCCCTTGCGCTTGGCAATATTATGCCACTTGGAATGTCCCGACATAGTGGAAAGTCCCTCTTTCTATGTGAAATAAAATGAATACAACCTCAAAAACGCCATACGGCGCATAGAAATTTTAACAGATTTTCCGCTTTTCCGCAAGCCCCGCACGCATATTTTTCATTCAGCGCGCGCAAACTATGCTCGAAATCTTCAAAAAGAGGTGATTTCCCATGAGCAAGCAGAACAAGAAGAACCCGTCCACCACCAACCAGTGCCCGTCCGGCACCCAGAACCAGAACCCGCAGACCGGCATGCAGAACAAGAACCCGATGAGCACCCAGAACAAGAAGAACGACCAGCAGTATTAAGAGGCCATACGGCAGACAAAAGGACGTGCAAAGCACGTCCTTTTGTTTTATCCACGGTATTAGTCGCCCATCGACAGACCGAGGGCGCGCGCCGCGCGCACAACCTCGCCATCGGGCGGAACGGTCTTGAGCTTGCCCGCAACCTCGGACAGCGGCACGGGAACGATGCAGTCATTCTGCACCGCGACCATATAGCCGTACTTCTTCTCGCGGATCAGCTGCGCTGCGGCAACACCGAGACGGCTGGTCAGCAGACGGTCGGCCGGGCTGGGCGCGCCGCCGCGCTGATAGTGGCCCGGGATGGTGACGCGGATTTCCTGCCCGGTCAGCTCCTTGAGCTCGTCCGCGATGCGGTAGGAGATAGACGGATACGCCATTTTCTCGCGCGCGGCCTTGAACTCCTTCTTGCTCATCTTGGCCTCTTCCTGGCTGATCGCGCCTTCCGCAACCGCAAGAATGGAGAAGCGCTTGCCGCTCTGCTCGCGCTTTTCGATCGCCTTGGCAATCGCCTTGGCCGAATACGGGATCTCGGGGATAACAATGATATCCGCGCCGGACGCGATGCCCGCGTACAGTGTCAGCCAGCCGGCCTTATGCCCCATGACCTCGACAATAAACACGCGCGAATGTGAGAACGCGGTCGAGTGGATGGAGTCGATCACGGTCGCGGCAATGTCGACCGCGGACTGGAAGCCGAAGGTCATTTCTGTGCCCCACAGGTCGTTGTCGATCGTCTTTGGCAGGGTGACGACATTGACGCCGTTCTGCGAAAGCAGATTGGCCGTTTTGTGCGTGCCGTTGCCGCCGAGAATGACAAGGCAGTCAAAGCCCTCGTCCCGCACGGTTTTGAGCATCTTTTCGAGTTTGGTCTCCTCGCTGTCCTCCTGTGCCTTCTGCATTTCCTTGAAGGGCTGGCGCGAGGTGCCCAGAATGGTACCGCCCAGCGTCAGGATATCGGAAAAATCCTTGGGGCTCATCACGTGATAGTCGCCCTCGATCAGGCCGCGATAGCCGTCCCGGATGCCGTAGATGGTCACCTTATTGCCCAGCTCGTTATACAGCGTCTTGGCCACGCCGCGCAGCGCGGAGTTCAGGCCCTGGCAGTCGCCGCCGCTCGTCAGCATACCGATTTTCATTGTCTCGACCTCCTTGGTATTTGATCATCTTTATCATACCCCTTTTTCCCCGCCTTGTGAAGTGGTTTTCATCCAATTTCACCCACCCTGCAAAAAACCCTTTTTTGACTCCCAGCGCAGAGAATAACGGTTTTGCAGGCAAAAATTTGTCGCTTTCAGCACTTGCATGCGGCGCGGTGCTGTGATATTCTAAGGTCAGACAGATTCCCTGCGACTGACGGGATAAGGTGGAGCGCAAACCACCGGGGAGCAGGGAGTTCCGCAATGAATGCCGACCGTCTGGGCAGTGTCGCAGCAATACGCGATGCTGTCCTTTTTTGTACCCCAAAAAAGGGCAGCGCGAGCAAAAAACGGGAGGAATTTATCATATGAACAACGCATGGAATGGTTTTATCGGCGGCGATTGGCAGAATGAGATCAACGTCCGCGACTTTATCCAGAAAAACTATACGCCCTATGAGGGCGACGGCGCGTTCCTCGCGCCCGCGACCGCGCGCACGACCAAAATGCGCGAAAAGTTCGACGCGCTGCTGGCTGAGGAACGCGAAAAAGGCGGCGTACGCAATATTGACACCGAGACCGTTATCACCATCACGGCTTTCGGCGCAGGCTACCTCGACAAGGAAAACGAGGTCATCGTCGGCCTGCAGACCGACGAGCCTTTAAAGCGCGCGTGCAACCCGTTCGGCGGCATGCGCATGGTGCGCGAGGCCTGCAAGGCTTACGGCTATGAGGTCTCCCGCAAGATCGAAGAAGAATTCAAATATCACAAGACGCATAACGACGGCGTATTTTCCGCCTATACCAAGGATGTCCGCGAGGCGCGCCACGTCGGCCTGCTGACCGGCCTGCCGGACGCTTACGGCCGCGGCCGCATCATCGGCGACTACCGCCGCGTCGCGCTCTACGGCATCGACCGCCTGATCGCGGAAAAGCAGCGCGACAAGGATGCGCTGGGCGACGTGTCGACGACCGAAACCGAGATCCGCACCGCCGAGGAGCTTTCCGACCAGATCCTCGCGCTGCGCGACATGCTCAAGATGGCCGCAGACTACGGCTTTGATATTTCCCGTCCGGCGAAAAACGCGAAGGAAGCCGTGCAGTGGCTGTACTTCGGCTATCTCGCGGGCATCCGCCAGCAGAACGGCGCGGCGATGAGCCTTGGCCGCACCTCGACCTTCCTCGACATCTATTTCGAGCGCGACCTCGCTGCCGGCATCCTGACCGAATCCGAGGCGCAGGAGATCATGGACGATTTCGTGCTGCA
>DXDE01000097.1 GCA_019115615.1 Candidatus Agathobaculum merdavium
GAACATACAAAAAGTGGCTACGCCACAAACTTTATGGTCACCGCCTGCAAACCGCCCCACCTTTGGGCCTTCACCATGGAAAACGGCAACATGTCCGGCTCTTGGGAGGGCATCTTCGAGGCGATAGCGGATGGCACCCGGCTGACCTGCACCGAAACCGTAAACGCCAAACACTGGTGGATGTGCCCTTTTGTTCATGGATATCTGAAACGGCAGCAGAAGCTATATCTGGACGATTTGCGAAAGGAACTTGACCATGGAAATCAGACTGGCACAAACACAGGACACTAACGCTTGGATGGCACTAGTGGAGCAGATGCGAGATGCCTTTCCCGGCTTGGAGACCACCGAAGCCATCGCCGAACACTGGGCAACTGTGCTGCACATTATTACGCAGTCCTCGGCTATCTGCGCGATTGAAGCAGATCGCATCATCGGTATTTTGCTGTTTTTCAAGGAAACGGGCGAACTGTGCTTTCTGGCAGTCGATCCAATCTGCCGGACACACATGAATACTGAAAAAACAAGATGGAATAACTTTTCTTTTTCTTCATGCCCACCAGCCGCCGGACTCATCCCGGCGGCTGGTCTTTTTTGTCCCGCTGCGTCACTTGTAATCTGCGCATAAAGCTCTATAATATGAAACTGTAAATGCTATCCCACTGCAAGGACGGTGAACGCCCATGAAGCGTATCTTTTTTGTTGAGGATGACCTGAGCCTGATTCATGGTCTGTCTTTTGCTCTGCGGCAGCAGGGCTATGAAATCGTCAACGCCCGCACCTGTCTGGAGGCCGAAAACCTTTGGCAAGATGACAGCTATGACCTCGTGATTTTGGACGTGACCCTGCCCGATGGTTCAGGCTACGACCTATGCCGCCTGATCCGGCAGACCTCCAAAGTGCCCATTCTGTTCCTAACCGCTGCGGACGAGGAAACCGATATCATCATGGGTCTGGACATCGGCGGGGACGATTATATCACCAAGCCGTTCAAGCTGGCGATCTTCCTGTCGCGTGTCAACGCTCTTCTGCGCCGCAGTGGAGATTTCCGTCAGCCGGACAACACGCTCCAATCAGGCGGTATCACTGTGCATCAGCTGACACGCGAAGTCACCAAGAACGGTACGCCGGTCGAACTGACCGCCAGCGAATACAAATTGCTGTGCTTATTTCTGGAGCACCCGAACCTTGTGCTGTCACCTGAGCAGATTCTGGGCAGACTATGGGACTGCGAACAAAACTATATCGACAGCAGTACGCTGACCGTCTATATCCGCCGTCTGCGTGCCAAAATCGAGGATGACCCCAGTAGCCCCAAGCGCATTATCACCGTGCGCCGCATGGGCTATAAATGGAATGCTGCGAAATGAGGTGCCCCATGAAAATGCTGACTGACCGGCACATCAAACGTCTGTTTTGCCTTGTCCTCGCCCTGACGATTGGGTTTTCCTTGCTGTCTGCCGTGCTGCTCGCCGCAGGCGGCGAACACGCCGCGCAGTATCTCCCGGCGGCGTTCGCCTACATGGGACTGCTGATTCTGACCGTCATGTACCGCTATTTTCGCAGGCAGCACCAGACCATGGCGCATGCGATTGAACAGCTGCACGTGTTTCTCGCGGGCGATACCACCGCGCGCATCGAATGCGACGACGAGGGCGAATTCAACCGCCTGTTTCACGAGGTCAACTCACTGGCCGCAATCCTAACTGCCCACGCTGAAAACGAAGGCCGCGCGAAACAGTCTATGAAGGAAACGCTGTCCGATATCTCGCACCAGCTCAAGACCCCGCTGGCAGCACTCAATATCTACAACGGCATTTTGCAGCAGCAGGCCGACCCAGACACCGTCCGGGAATTCACCGCCCTGTCCGAGCAGGAGCTTGACCGTATCCAAACGCTGGTGCACAATCTGCTAACCATCACCAAGCTGGACGCAGGTACGATCATGCTGGACAAGTCCGAACACAACCTTTCCGACCTGATAGCAGATGTCAAGCGTCGCTTTGCCGTACAGGCGCAGCAGCAAGGTACAATGCTGTCCTGTTCCGGCGACGACGCTATCTCCCTGTTCTGCGATGCACACTGGCTGAGCGAAGCCATCAGCAATCTGGTCAAAAATGCACTCGACCACACCAAGGCAGGCGACACGGTCACGGTCACATGGCGCGCCTTTGCGTCGATCGTCCAAATCACGGTGCAAGACAGCGGCAGCGGCATTCATCCAGAGGATTTGCCGCATATCTTCAAACGGTTTTACCGCAGCCGTTTTTCCAAGGATACACAGGGCGTTGGGTTGGGGTTGCCACTTGCCAAAGCGATCATCGAAGCGCATAGCGGCACCATCGAGGTGGACAGCACCTTAGGCCGCGGCACGGTTTTCACGATCAATCTCCTGATTCCTACAATATTGTAGGCTGCAAGTCATCTAGCAGTAGGGTTCCCGTGGTACCCTTTTCCTATCGCAACAGAAAGAAGGTGCCATCACAACATGGATTTACTGGAAGTCCAAGACCTTTGCAAAACCTACGGCAGCGGCGAGACCGCTGTGCATGCCCTGCGGCACGCGACGTTTTCCGTCCCGAAAGGCGAATTTGTCGCTGTGGTCGGGGAATCCGGCTCGGGCAAATCGACGCTGCTCAACCTGATCGGCGCGCTGGACACGCCGACCAGCGGCCGTGTGCGAATCGACGGCAAGGACATTTTTTCGATGAAGGAACGCAATCTGACCGTATTCCGCCGCCGCAATATCGGCTTCATCTTCCAAAGCTTTAATCTCATCCCGGAGCTGACCGTCGAGCAAAACATCGTCTTTCCGGTGCTGCTCGATTACCAGAAACCGGATAAAGCCTATCTGGAAGAACTTCTCACGGTGCTCGGCCTGCGCGAGCGCCGCCATCATCTGCCGAGCCAGCTGTCCGGTGGGCAGCAGCAGCGTGTCGCTATCGGGCGCGCACTCATCACCCGACCGGCACTCATTCTGGCCGACGAGCCGACCGGTAATCTGGATACGCAGAACACGAGCGAGGTGATCGCCCTGCTCAAGGAGGCGTCCCGCAGGTACGAACAGACCATTTTGATAATCACCCACAGCCGTGCGATCTCTCAGACCGCAGACCGCATCCTGCAGGTGTCCGACGGCGTGCTGACCGACTTCGGGAGGTGCCGGGAGTGAAACACTATCTCAGCCTGATCCCTATCTCCGCCAAAGTACGGAAACGGCAGAATCGGATGACATTGCTGT
>DXDE01000098.1 GCA_019115615.1 Candidatus Agathobaculum merdavium
AAGGAGAGTATGACCATGACGATTCAAACCATTCGCAACGGAACCACCACTACGCTGGCGATCGAGGGCCGTGTGGATACGATGACCAGTTCGCAGCTGCAGCAGGCGGTTTTGCAGGCGTTTCAGGGCGCGGAAAAGGTCGTGCTGGATTTTGAAAAGGTTACCTATATCAGCAGCGCAGGGCTGCGCGTACTTCTGATCGGTCAGAAAACGGCGCAGTCCAAGCACATGTCCATGGTGCTGACCAATGTGGGCGAGACCGTGAAAAATGTTTTGGATATGGTAGGATTCACTTCGGTTATGACCATCGAATGAGAAATGGGGGGCGGAAAGAAAGGCTTTTTTTTCGACCCTTTTTCTTTGCCTGGTGAAAGGGGGAAGCACAACCGATGAAGCATCGGATAGGTTATTTGCCGCGATTGATCTGCCTATGCGCTTTGTGCGCGGCAGCGCTGCTTGTTTCCGCATCGGCGGCGCAAATCCGTACGGAAACTCTGGATCTGACGCAGTATGAACATAGTATGATCGATCAGTCGGAGGGCTGGTATTGGGATTACAAGACCAAGACGCTGACACTGATGGATGCCAGGATCGAGCCAGAAAAAGAATGGGTTTGGCAAAATGACAATACGGTTGAAGATAAGACCATCAATGGTATCGAACTGCCGGCGGGCTCGACTGTGGTGCTGCTGGGGGAGAACACCGTGCAGGCTGTTGGCTATGGTCTGTATAGCGAAGGGGAAATCCGCTTTGCGCAGAAAACACTGCTTGCACCGGAGGATTTGTCCCAGCTAACGGGTGAGTCGAATGGTATCTTGCAGATCACAGGCGAGCAGCAGGCGATTTCGGCCAAATCCATTGATAATCCTGACGGTACGCTGCGTGCAGGAGAAAACTGGTATTCCGCGCAGGAAGCCAATGCACCGGGAACAGCAACGTATGTCGATATTGAGGTGCCGCCAAGCATCGTGATTAATATCGCGCCCTGCGGTGCGCAGCTGGAAAGCGACGGCTTTTATCTGATTGAAAACCAGACGGTCAGCAGCAAATATCCGTCCGGTGGGCGGTATGTACTGACCGGCGCTTCTGATGCCGCAAGCCATAGTATACAGGTCAGCGAGGGCGCAGAGATCACAGTGACATTGGAAAATGTGCAGCTGGATCTAAGCGAGCAGCGTTGGAAGTGTCCTTTGCTTGTGGAATCCGGCGCGAAGGTGGAGCTGATCCTTAAAGGTGAAAATGAATTGCACGGCGGTACGACCCGTGCAGCGATCGAGGTCGCATCGGGTGCGGAACTGACGGTTTCTGCAAGCAGTACGGGTGGTCTGACCGCTTCGGGCGGTGCGGGCGCCGCGGGTATCGGCGGCGGTTCGGACGCGGCTTGCGGCACGGTTAATATTGCGGGTGGTACAATCGCGGCGTCCGGGTCGGGCGGCGGCACGGGTATCGGACAAGGCTCGAACGGTACGGGCGGCAGCTTTACGGTGAGCGGCGGTGCATTGCAGCTCACTGGAAGCTATGGCGGTGCGGCGCTCGGCGGCGGTGCGCGTGCTTCGGGTGGCTCGCTGCAGGTTACGGGCGGTACGGTAACGGCGCGCGGCGGCTCCAGTGCGCCCGGTGTTGGCGCAGGGATGGATGCGGAGAATTTCTCAACATCCATTTCGGGTGGCACGGTGGCTGCAACCGGCGGTAAGAAGGCGTCCGGCATTGGCGCTGGTGTGGGCGCTTCCGGCTGTAAAACAGTAATTTCCGGTGGTACGGTACAGTCTGGCGGCGGCAGGGATGCCGCAGGGCTGAGTGCCGGCGGCACAAAAACAACTATAACGACAGAAGACGGCGTCATTCCGGTGCAGCCGGAGGATGGCGCAGCAGCCGATACGCCCAACACAATGACGGTTTCAGGCGGCAGTGTTTCGGCAGCACCCGGCAGCGGCGGCACGGCTGTGTCCGACGATGTTTCGGGTGGCAGCGCGGTGTCCGCAGTCGCGGCAATTACCGAGCCGGTATTCTCCATGCCGCAGGATACGACCGCGCAGACGTACACCAGTTATCTGGATACGCTGCCAACGGAGGAAGATGTGCGTGAGGAAGCGGCTGAGGCCGGTCAAGGCGGGTCGACCGATCCAGATGAGCCAGACGATTTCACCGGTCAGGCAATGGAGAAGTTTGATGATCTGGATGCGTTGGCATGGTATATCCCGGTGCTGGATTTCGTAGCCGGTAAAGAGCTGATCGACGCAGCAGACGGCGAGCGTACCTTTGCGCCGGACGCTTATGCAACACGCGCAGTGGTTGTCGAGGGACTGTGGCGTTTGGCAGGACGGCCTGAGCCGGAGGGCAGCGTGCAGTTTGACGATGTTGCGCAGGATTCCCCCTTCGCATCGTCTATTGCGTGGGCGCAACAGAATGGTATTGTCTCAGGGGACGGTGACGGTGGTTTCCGTCCGGAGGACAATATTGTACGTGAGGAGATGTGCGCGGTACTGGCGCGTTTTGCAGCATGGCGCGGCGATAAGCTGCAGGCTTCCCTGCAGGGAGACTTTACCGATGCAGAGGACATCAGTGCTTGGGCACGCGAAGCGGTTTATCTGTGCCGCGGCAGCGGTTTGGTAGAAGGCCGGGAGGGCGGCTTCTTTTACCCGCAGGATTACGTTACGCGCGCGGAATTGTCACAGATGCTGTATAATCTGTATTTGATTCATGCTGAACAGACCGGATCGACCGAATAGAGGGGGTTGAATGATGAAGGAACTGTGTGTACCTGCCAAGCTGGAGCAGTTAGATCCGGTATTGGCGTTCGTCAGCAATGAGCTGGAGAATGCCGGGTGCGATGCGGCGGTTCAGACCCAGATTATGATCGCGGTTGAGGAAATCTTTGTTAATATTTTCAGCTATGCCTATCCGCCGAAAGAAGGAATGGCAACGATCCGCATGCAGATTGAAGGTACGCCTGCGGTTGCGCAGATCGAGATGATTGATCAGGGGGTACCGTATGACCCGCTGCAGCGCGAGGATCCGGATATCACACTATCCGCGCAGGAGCGCGGCATCGGCGGATTGGGAATTTTCATGGTCAAGCAGACAATGGATGAAGTTTCTTATCGCTATGAGAACAACAGCAATATTCTGACAATTAAGAAAGCGTTAGGCAGGTGAGGGTGTTGAGCGGAAAGGGAAAAGAGGGTGCGATCCAACGCAAGATCGTGCGGCTAGTGCTCAGTATTTCACTGCTGGCGTTGCTGACCAGTGCATTAGTGTCTTTCGCCAGCATCCAGCTTGCGCGCAGCCGTATGATTGACAGCAGTGCTGACTTGGGAGGTACTGCAGCGACGGACAGCGAACAGGCGCTGATCGAGCAGGCAAAGGAAAACCTGATTACCGAGGCTGCCGCTAAAGCGGAACTGACCGATCAGCGGCTGAAATCGATTCAGGAACAGGTTGAATTGCTCGCAAGCTATGTCGGCCCGGTGTATGACGGAACGGTTGCTATTGATGACAGCCGCGAGGGGCGCGACGGCGACTGGGTGATGCAGTATGGCGCGGTGAGTGGTGTGTCTGACGCACAGCTAGCTGACGAAATTGCACGCACAGAGCATGCGTTTTATGTGCTTCAGCCGCTGTGCCGGCAAAATCAGGAGAAGATTTCTTCGGTATATTTTGCGTCCGAGTCGGGTTTTATGCTGTCCTATGATCCCAACAGTACGGATGAATATCAGCAGCTGTTTGATGAGGGTTATGACCCAAGGCAGCGCGACTGGTATATCAATGCGCTGGCCGAGGATGGCACAGTTTTTACCGAGACCTATTTGGATGTGTTTGGCCGTCTGCTGGTCACTTGCGCGTCGCCAGTTAAAACGCAGGCAGGAAAGACGGTCGGCGTGCTGGGTATGGATATTCTAATTGAGGATATCAACGCGTCTATCGTCAACGCTGAAGTGGGTGAGGAAGGTTATGCCTTCCTGATTGATCAGAATGGTATCGTTATCTCTGCACCCAATCTGGAGGTAGGGCCAGACGGAAACTATAAGCAGATCAAGCTCGGCGAGCAGCGCGGTTTTTCTGCGGTGGTGGAAGCTATGCTTGCAGGAGAAAGCGGATTCCTTGAGGCGCAGGCAGATGAACCGCTGTTTGTATCCTACGCGCCGGTACCGGTTTCTGGTTGGAGTCTTGGCATGGTGCTGCCGCGTGAAGAGGTCGTTGCGCCTGCTGCGGCGATGTATGACCATATTATGGCGGAAACCGGTGAGACCACAGGGGCGGTCAGCAGCATGACGGCGATTATGCTGGTCTTTTTCGCCTTGGCGATCGTGGTGATCGTGGTGATCGTTATGATTGCAACGCGCGTGCAGTCCCGCCGGTTGACTGATCCGATCCGGACGCTTACGCAGGGCGCACAGACGATCGGCGCGGGCAATCTCGACTATGAGATTGACGTAAATACGGGAGATGAGCTTGAGATCTTGGGCGATACGATTAATCACATGACCGTATCCCTCAAGGAATATATGACCAATCTGGAAGCGATCACTGCAGATCGCGAACGTATTGCAGCGGAATTGGGTGTTGCGGCGACCATCCAGACCTCCATGCTGCCGTGCATTTTCCCGGCGTTTCCGGAGCGCGAAGAATTTAATATTTTCGCGGATATGCACCCTGCTAAAAAGGTCGGCGGCGACTTCTATGACTTTTTCCTGACCGATCCCGATCATCTTTGGGTTGTGATCGCGGATGTATCCGGTAAGGGTGTGCCGGCGGCATTGTTCATGGTTATTGCGAAAACACTAATCAAGAATCAGGCAGGTTCTTGCGGTGATCCAGGCGAAGTGCTTGGTGTGGTCAACAACCAACTGTGTGAAAACAACGATGCGGCTATGTTTGTTACCTGCTTTGTAGGCGTGCTGGATATCCCGACTGGAAAATTCACCTTCGCCAATGCGGGACATAATGCACCGCTGCTATACCGTGCAGGTGGGGCGTATGATTGGCTTAATGTAAAACCCGGTTTTGTGTTGGCCGGACTTGACAACATGCAGTTTACCAGCGAGGAGCTGACAATGCACCGCGGTGATCGCCTGTATCTGTATACGGATGGTGTGACGGAGGCGCTCAACCCGACGGAGGAGCTGTACGGGGAGGATCGCCTGCTCGAAACGATGAATCGTGAGGATGTCAAAAACCAGCCGATCGAAAAAGTTGTCGAAGCCGTGCAGGAGGATATCCATGTTTATGCTGATGGCGCTGAGCAAGCGGACGACATCACGATGCTCTTGCTCGAAATAAACTGAAAAGGGGAGAAGCTGTGTTTTCATTCATGTTTGAACAACCGAAACTCGGTCATCGTGCGGCGCTTGAGAAATTGGCGCGCGATACAGGTACACGGTCGTGCCAGTATGCGTTTCCGGCGGTATATAGCTTGCGGGAAAAATACGATACTGAACTTTGCCTGACGGATAACGCAGCCTTTTTGCGCAGCTTGTCCCGTACACCGGGACGCGTGGATTACTTCGCGCCGCTTTGTCCGGCAGACCGGTTTGCGGATGCGCTGGCATGCGTAGAACAATTTGCAGCGGCAGAGGGGCGTCCGTATGCCTTTTTCGGTTTAACAGCCGATCAGGCAGCAGCGCTTGATATGTATGCGCCGGGGCGGTACCGGATAATTGAGGATCGTGACTGGGCGGAGTACCTGTACGACGTGCAGCCGCTGGCAACACTTGCGGGTTCGGCCCTGAAGCAGAAACGAAAAGAGGCGCATCAGTGCCGCAATCATCTGGGAGACCGGCTGACGGTTGAGCCGTTACAGGCACAGCATGCCGACGAAGTTCTGTCCTTCCAGCATAAGTGGCTCGCTGTACATGACGAAACCGGCGAAGATGCGTCGCTCGCGGGTGAAAACCGGGCAATCGAGATCGCCATGGCGGAATACGACGCGCTCGGTCTGTCCGGCGTGATCGTACGCATAGATGGTGAGATAGCCGGCTATTCTTATGGCTGCGTGATCGGCCGCGACACGTATGATATTCTGGTGCAGAAGGCTGCGGCAGAGGTGAAGTTCCTGTACCGCGTGGTGTTCCAGGAAAGCGTCCGTCTTTGCGCACAGGATTTTCGTTATATCAACGCTGAAGAGGATATCGGTATTGCCGGACTGCGGGCGCTGAAGTTATCTTATCGCCCAGCGTTTTTGTTGGAAAAATATCGCGCGGAGGTGATCGAAGCATGAGTAAGCTGGAAGCCAACCTCGTGCTGCTTTCGGTTACATTTTTCTGGGGCATCCAATACATATTCCTCGGCAACATTCCGGACGATATTTCTACCTTTGCCTTTATGGCGCTGACCAACGGCATTGGGTTTGTCATTTTGGCGGTGATATTTTTCGATGAACTGCGCAAGCTGACGCGCAAGATCATTAAAAACGGCCTGCTTTTGGCAGTGCTGTTGTTTGGCGCGAATCTGCTGATCACAGCCGGCTCACGCTCGCTTAACGCGTCGACGGCATCCTTTTTTGCGGCGGCGAATATTGTTTTTGTGCCGGTTTTCATGCTGTTTTTCGGGAAGAAAGCAAGTGCGCATAACCTTGTCGGCATTGTTATCGTATTGTTGGGGCTGCTGTTTGCAACCGGTGCGCGCTTGGATGGAATTGGATACGGCGTGCTGGTTATTGCGGTGGCAGATGTGCTCAGTGCAGCTTATATCGTCGTGCTCGGACAGGTCATCGGCAGCATCAACCCGATCCTGACTTCGCTATGCCAGATGTTTTTTGGCACGCTGTTTGGTCTGGCCGGGTGGTTGATTGCCCAGCCGGAAACCTTGTTTTCCCTGCCAAGTGATATCCAGTTTTGGAGCAGCGTGCTGGTCATAGCGGTTTTTGTACGCGGTTTCACCACAGTCATGCAGGTTTACGCACAGCGTTATGTCAGCGCGCTCAATGCGTCGCTGCTGTTCTCGTTTGAGATTGTGTTTACATTGCTCAGTTCGCTTTTCCTGCCGTTGATGATCGGCAGTGAACCTGAGACGATCACCCCTTATAAGCTGGTTGGCTGCGTGCTGATCCTGCTGGGCGTGTTGACTTCGGACGGGAGTGTGCTGCAGTGGCGGAAGAAGGAGGCGGCACATGAGCAGGCAGAATGATATTGCGCCAATGATGCGTCTGATTGGTGGGACGGCATTTGCAGCGCTGCTGTTCGATCTGCCGTTTCGGCTCATTGCGTTGCTCGGCTTGATTCCTGCGGCAGGGCCGAAAAATATGCTCCCTATATTGTTTGGCCTTTTGTATGGCCCGGCCGGTGCGGCTGGCGCGGGGCTTGGCATGCTGTTGGCTGGCATGATCGCGCAGGAGAGCTTGGTTGAGATCCTTGTCGAAGGCTTGGCCGCGGTCGTTTCGGGTGCTGTGGCCCATGCGGTGTGGTATTTGCTCCCGGTGCGCACGCGTATGCGCTGCAAGACCGGGCGGGATGTGTTTACTGTGCTGCTTTGCATAATCGCGGCGGCGCTTGCAGCGGCTTTGGTCGTGGCTGGTGCACCGGGATTATTGTGGGAGACCGATGCCGTGTCCCGTGCGGCGCAGATCGGCGGCAGTACGGTTGCGTGGTCGATCCTGCTCGGAATCCCATGCCTGATTACAGCAACTTCGATGTTTGGCATCGTGCCTGCCGCACCAAAGTGGTGGCTGACACGGCATGCGGATTGCGATGCAGTTGATCTGGAACAGACGGTGATAAATACACCGGAGAGCATCGCGGAGATGAGCGACGCAATCGATATGCTTGCGCTGACGCGCGGTATTGATCCGAAACAGAGCTACGCAATGATGGGCTGTGTGGAGGAACTAAACTGTTTGATTTTGCAGCACTTGCCTGAAAGCGGTATGATTCGGGTACAGCTGATGGTGAGCGACAGCTTGGTGATGCGGCTCCGGTACGAAGGTGAGCGGTACAACCCGCTCGTAATCCGTCTGCAGCCGGGCGGGGCGCTGGCAAATATGGACACGATGGGCATTTTGCTTGTGCGCGAGATGGCGGTTTACGCCAAGCACAGCTACCATCAGGGAGAAAATGAAATCAGGATCATTGTGTAAAAGAATAATAAATCGGGGAAGGAGGGGGAAATCGTGCGGCAGAAAATAAAATCTCGTATGGCGGTGCTGCTGCGTCGATGGAAAACACGGGGCATGCTGTTGGTTGTGCTGGCCGTTTCCATCATGGCAGCCGTTCTTGTATGGGCAGGCGCGTCGCAGCTGATCGGCCATAAATATGTGCTGACAGACGGCGCACAGTCTGTAACGGTTACGCTGTATCCGGGTACCGTGGATGAGGCCTGCCAAAAGGCTGGATTTGACGATAAAATTGTACGCAGTCAGTATGAGTCGGGCGGAATAACGTATTTGACCTTGGGCGATACGCTGTATGCAGAAATACAGCGTGGAAACGAGACCATCCGCGTGCCGTTTTCTCCTTGCACAGTGGCGGAACTTCTGGAGGCAAATAACATCACACTGACGGAAGACGAAAACGTCACACCTGCGCTGACATCCTATCTATCTGCTGATGCGAAGATCGTTATTGATTCTGTCACGTATGAGACCGTGACCGAAATCGAAGAGATTGCCTATGGTATTCTGGTGCGTGAGAGCGATGCGCTGGAAAAAGGGCAGCGTCAACTGGTTCGTTCGGGACAGAAGGGCGAAAAAGAAGTGGTTTATCGCGTGGCGTTGCAGGATGGCGTTGAGGTTGGACGCACGGTGTTGTCTGAAACGGTGCTTACCGAACCGGTTGACTGCGTATACGATCGCGGTACAGGCGTTGTAGAAGATGAGCCGTCACAGGAGATGGCTTGGAATGAAGGCGTTATCTTTCCGGGGGATCAGACAGATGGTGCATCCGGATCTTCTGGTACTTCTGACAGCGACAGCACATTATCTGCAGTCAGCGGTGGCTTATCTACTGAGGGGAAGGACGAGGTCTGGTCGGCACCGACAGATGTGTCAGTCAACACTGCGGACAAGCGTATCACAACACCGGATGGGGAAACGCACAGCTATTCACGTGTGCTGACGGTGAAAGCAACGGCCTATCACCGGCTTGAGGACGGCGGTTTAATCACTGCCACCGGTACGACTACACAGTATGGTACAATCGCGGTCGACCCTTCGGTTATTCCACTTGGTTCGCGGGTGTTTGTCGTGGCGGAGGACGGTACAAGCTGGAGCTACGGCCCCGGACTTGCCGAGGATACCGGCGGCCTGATCAAAGGCAACCGGATTGATCTTTTCTTCATGACAGGCACGGAGGCGAATAACTTCGGCGTTCGGACAGCTAAAGTTTACATTCTGACCGATTGACAGTCTGATATAGTGCTCATCGGTAAATATGAAAAGCGCGCGGTTTCCGGTTTTCCGGAAGCCGCGCGCTTTGCCGTCAGAGTTTAGCCCTGGTTTGCCATGGACTGCTCATAGGATTCGATCATCTTTTTAACCATCTGGCCACCAATAGAGCCGGCCTGACGGGAGGTCAGATCGCCGTTATAGCCCTGCTTCAGGTTGACGCCAACCTCGGCTGCCGCCTCCATCTTAAAGCGGTTCATAGCCGCGCGTGCTTCCGGTACCATACCCTGATTCGAGCCATTGTTCGTGTTTGCCATGATTGTTCTCTCCTTTTGTTTGTTTTTTGATTGGGTTTCGCGATTGGGTTTTGCTGATAGTATGATGTGTGAAAAATGGCGGAATATAAGATGAAATTGCTGCTGAACAAGGAAAAACGTGCGTATTTCATATAAATACATGAAAAAATGCTTTCTGCTGTCAGTTCGCGGGGAGAAGGAGCAAACTGCACCTTACAGACTCTTGTGTAAAGCATACTTTTTTGATATAATCAAATAAACAAATAAAAGAGAAGGGCAATATGAAACGATTTGTTATCGGTGTATTGGCACATGTCGATGCTGGTAAGACGACACTGTCTGAGGCACTGCTGTTTCAAACGGGTGCACTGAAAAAGCTTGGGCGTGTCGATCATCAGGATGCGTTCCTCGATACCTTTGCAGTTGAGCGTGAGCGTGGCATCACGGTGTTTTCCAAGCAGGCGGTGTTAACGCTGCCGGATGCGTCTGTCACGCTGCTGGACACGCCCGGTCATGTCGATTTTTCTGCGGAGATGGAGCGCACCCTGCAGGTTCTGGACTACGCGGTGCTGGTAATCAGCGGCACGGATGGCGTGCAGGCGCATACCCATACATTATGGAGATTGCTCGAGCGGCATCGGATTCCGACGTTTCTGTTTATCAATAAAATGGATCTGCGACCTGAGGCACGGGACGGCCTTTTGGCGCAGCTGAAATCACAGCTCCATGAAGGTTGCGTGGACTTTGGCGCGGTGGATAGCATGGCCGAGGAACTAGCCATGTGTGACGAGACATTGTTGGAACGGTTTCTGGAAACCGGCGTCGTAACCGACGAAGATACGGCAGCGCTGATAGCCCGGCGCAAAGTGTTTCCCTGTTATTTTGGTTCTGCGCTGCGGCTGGAAGGCGTCGATACGTTGCTCGAGGGGCTGTCACGCTTTACGTTGCAGCCAGACTTAGATAATGATTTCGGCGCACAGGTGTTTAAGATTACGCGCGATGCGCAAGGAAATCGCTTGTCCCACCTGAAAATCACGGGAGGCACACTTGCGGTGCGTACGCAGCTATCCGGTGAGGAAGACGGCGGCTGGCAAGAAAAAGTAAACCAAATCCGTATTTATGCGGGTGATAAGTTTCAGACTGTGGATTGCGCTGAGGGCGGCATGGTTTGTGCGGTGACCGGCCTGACACATACTAGGCCAGGCATGGGATTGGGTAGTGCCGCCGGTGCGCTGCCTCCGGTACTGGAGCCAGTACTAAGCTATCGTGTACAGTTTCCGAAAACCGTGGATGCGCATACGATGCTGCGTCATTTGCGTCAACTGGAAGAAGAAGACCCACAACTGCGGGTTGTGTGGAACGAGAAATTGGGTGAAATCCATCTGCAGCTTATGGGTGAGGTGCAGCTTGAGATTCTCACACGTATCATCTCTGAGCGCTTCGGCGTAGACGTGACCTTTGATGAAGGGAATATCGTTTATAAGGAGACGATCGCAGCACCTGTGATTGGAATTGGCCATTTTGAGCCGCTCAGGCATTATGCTGAGGCACATTTGCTGCTGGAACCGGGGGAGCGAGGTAGCGGCATGCAGTTTGCAACGGCCTGCCCGTTGGATACGCTCGACCTGAATTGGCAGCGTCTGATCCTGACCCATCTGGTGGAAAAGACCCATGTAGGTGTGCTGACGGGCGCACCTGTAACCGATATGAAGATCACGTTGCTGACCGGCCGCGCCCACCTAAAGCATACGGAAGGCGGCGATTTCCGCGAGGCGACGTACCGCGCGGTGCGCAACGGCTTGATGCAGGCGGAGAGCGTGCTATTGGAGCCAATGTATGCGTTCCGGTTGGTGCTGCCGGAGGAATGTGTCGGCCGTGCAATGAGCGATATCCAGCGCATGGAAGGGACCTTCGATACGCCGGTTCCGCAGGCAGATGGCACCCTGTTGACCGGTACAGCGCCGGTTTCGGAAATGCGTAATTACTGGACAGAGGTCGCGGCATATACCAAGGGACGTGGACGGCTGAGCTGCACGGCAGCGGGCTATGCGCTTTGCCACAATGCGGATGCAGTGATCGCGGCGAGCGGCTATGATCCGGAGCGCGACACAGAGAATCCGGCGGATTCCGTGTTCTGTTCCCATGGCGCAGGGCACACTGTTAAATGGGATGAGGTGCGGGCTTATGCGCATATGAATTCCGGTGTGCATCCGTCAGGAACGGACGAGCCGGACCGGGCGCCAGATTTTGTGCCGGCACGTCGCGCACCAGCCGGAACCGGTCTGGATGACGACAAGGAGCTGCGCGCCTTGTTTGAGAGGACGTATGGCCCGATTAAGGATCGTGGCTTTGAAGCTTTCCAGCAAAGCCGGAAAAAGGCCGCGACATTGGAACAGCTATATGTTACGCGCATCCGCGCGGATGATTACCTATTGGTGGATGGTTATAATATTATTTTCGCATGGGATGAGCTTCATGCAATCGCAGAAGGCGATATCAATGCTGCACGCGAGGCATTAATCAATCTGCTCAGCGATTACCAGAGCGTGCGCAAATGCCATCTGATTGTTGTGTTTGACGCCTATAAGGTCAAAGGCGGCGTTGGCTCGATTGAAAAGCGGCACGGCCTGCATGTGGTGTATACCAAGGAAGCTGAGACTGCGGATATGTATATCGAGCAGGCATCGTATGACTTGTCACGCAAGCATCGCGTGCGCGTAGCAACGTCGGACGGTATGGAGCAAATGATCATTCTCGGTCATGGAGCGGAGCGCATCTCTGCGACCGAGCTGTATTGGGAGGTTGAGCAAGCCACGCAGCACATTGCAGATGTGATTGCGCAGCTTGCTAAACAATAGCACACCTGAAATAGTCAGCTGTGCAGGAAATGAGAAGAATCATGCAAAGAGGGAAAAGGGGGAATCGATTATGAAGATTTCAACCAAGGGACGGTATGCGCTTCGTTTGATGATCGATCTGGCGCAGCACGACGCTGCTGGTTATATCCCGCTGCGGGACATTTCCAAGCGGCAGGAAATCTCGGCAAAATACCTCGAGCAGATCGTCGTGCAGCTTGCGCGGGCGGGGTTTGTCACTTCGACACGTGGCGCACAGGGCGGCTATCAGTTGGCACGGCAGCCATCGGAGTATACCGTAGGCGATATCCTGCGCATTACGGAAGGGCCGCTTGTGCCGGTTGCCTGTCTGGAAAATGACCCGGTGGAATGTTCCCGCGCGGATGAATGTATTACACTTGACTTCTGGCGTGGACTTTACGATGTAGTAAACCAGTATGTAGATTCTGTAACGCTGGAGGAATTGGTCGATCGAGGGAAAACGCTGAATTTCTCGATTTAACGGAAAATCGTTACGGGGCAGCAGCATGCCGCTTTAGATCATAATGAAGCATGTGCGGTGTTTCGATCGAAATTATGTTTTCTTGACACAAAAACATATTTACTTTGCAAAAACATGATGATAAAATAATAGGAAGAAAAACGGTGGAAAATTGCCGTGCAAAATAAGGAGGAAAAACATGAAGCAGAAATTCAGAATCGTGCTGGTTTCCATGTTGCTGGTGGTTGGTATGTTAGTAGCCGCCGGCGCGTCCAGCTATGATCACTGCGCAGACCAGTTGAAGGCGCTTGGCTTGTTCCAGGGAACCGAGCAGGGCTATGAGCTGGATCGCGCGCCGACCCGTGCCGAGGCGGCAACCATGCTGGTCCGCTTGCTTGGCAAGGAAGCGGATGCGCAGAAGCTGGAGTATACCGCTCCGTTTACCGATCTGGAAGACTGGCAAAAGCCCTATGTTCAGTATCTGTATGATAACGAACTGACCTCGGGTGCAACAGAAACAACGTTTGAGCCGGAGTCCCTTTGCTCCGCGCAAATGTATACGACCTTCCTGCTTCGCGCACTGGGTTATAGCGATGCAGAGGCAGCAGATTTTACTTATCAAGACGCTATTACCTTCGGCGAATCGATCGGCCTGGTGGACTATGCAAACTGCAATCAGCAGAAGTTCCTGCGTGACCACATCGCGGCAATGAGCCTGACGGCGCTCAATACTGCGGTCAAGGGTGACGAGGATACCGTTTTGCTGGAAAAACTGGTTGCGGACGGCGCGGTTGCGCAGGCGGACGCGAAGGATCTGCTGGCATTCTTTGATAGCTTTAACAGCTATGTAAAGGCATCCGAGCAGATGAGCGCAGCTTCCCAGAGTGATATGACGATGAGCATTGCCGCGTCCGTTGACATGGATGATGTTCAGGTGATGAGCCTGGATATGCCGATCGATGTAAAGCTGGACATGGATATGGAGCAGATGGACCAGTCCAAAATCGCAATGACCGGCAAGGTAAAGGTCGAAATGAATGAGGAGCTCGTGGATCCGGGTATGGAAACCAAGGTCGAGCAGGATATCGCGTATTACTACACCGATGGCGTCCTTTACATGAATATGGGCGGCCAGAAGGTCAAGATGGATATGTCCTTCGAAGACATGATGCAGCAGATGGGCGACCTGTCCGCTATGCAGAAAACCGAACCGATCTGCATGATCGATTCGATCGAGAAGTCGGGCAATACGAGCACCGTTACGTATTCGGCGTCCGGTATGAATGGATTGATCGATTCCGTGCTGCAGAACATGGGCATGACGACGGCGGATATGGGCGTGGCAATCGACGATATGTCTGCCAAGGTAACGGTTTCGAACGACATGATCAAGACTATGGATGTCGCAATGAAGTTCACTATGACAGTGGAAGACCAGACGATGACCATGGATATGACCGTGAATTGCACTGTCAATAAGCTTGGCAGCGGCGTGACGGTTACGCTTCCGTCTGATCTGGATACTTATGAAGAAATGACCGGCGGCGCGGATGCACCGGCGGCATAAAGTGTAAAATAAAAGCCGGAACGGATTTTCCGTTCCGGCTTTTTTTAGTGCAGCTCTGCAATCAGCGCTTTCATTTTTTGTGCCGAGCCTTGCAGACGGGCCAGTTCGTCTGCGGAAAGCGGGATATCAAGCACAGCCTCGACGCCGTTCCGCCCGACAATCGACGGCAGGCCGAGGCAGATGCCATCCACGCCATAATGCCCCTGAATCAGAGAGGTCACTGGAAGCACAGAGTGCTCGTCACGCACAATGGCTTCGGCAATGCGGCGGACAGCCATACCGATGCCGTAGTAGGTCGCCCCCTTGCTTTCAATGATGGAATATGCGGCGTCGCGCACGTTTTCATAAATGTGCTGCAGCATATCAGCCGGATCGGCAATGCCGGTGATCCTGCAATAGTCGTCGAGATCGACGCCCGAGATGTTTGCGCTGGACCAGACGGCCAGTTCACTATCGCCGTGTTCGCCAATGATGAAGGCATGCACATTACGGCTGTCCACGCCGAGCTTCTGCCCGACCAGATACTTGAGCCGCGCGGTGTCGAGCACAGTGCCTGAGCCGATCACATGCCCGACAGGGAAGCCGGAAAGCTGCTGCGCCATGCAGGTGAGCACATCGACTGGATTGGATACGATCAGCAGCACGGCGTCCTGATTGACTGCGGTCAGCTGTGTGAGGATGGAAGACAGGATCACGCGGTTGCGGCTGAGCAGTTCGATGCGTGTTTCGCCGGGCTTCTGGTTTGCGCCTGCGGCAATGATAATCAGGCCGCAGCAGGCGAGGTCAGCATAATCACCTGCACGGACAAAACAGGGCTTGGCGAAGGAAACGCCGTGGTTGATATCCGCAGCCTCGCCTTCCGCTTTTTTGCGGTTCATATCCACCAGAACCACTTCGGAGAATAGGCCGGAGACAGCGAGCGTATAGGCACAGGTTGCGCCGACAAAACCAACGCCGATCACGCCGCATTTCTGCATGCTGGGCATAATGCACACTTCCTTTCTTCCGTATAGTATGTCCGTTTTGTGTTGGAAAAACCGGAAAGTTGTGATAAGATAAAAAGGAACTTTTCCGGAAGGAGCATAGAAACGATGAGAAGATCAATTCGCACCGCGCTGGTGGGCGCTGTGCTTGCCGGTTCTTTGGCGGTCTCCGCAGCAGCGGCTGATTATACGGCTTGCGCGGATAGCTTGCAAGCGCTTGGCCTATTTCAGGGAACGGAGCAGGGCTACGACCTTGACCGGGCGCCGACGCGCGCGGAGGCAGCGGTCATGCTGATTCGGTTGCTGGGTGAAGAAGCGAATGCGCTTGCGCTGGAATATACTGCACCGTTTACGGATTTGGAAAGCTGGCAGCAACCTTATATACAATATTTGTATGAAAATGGGTTAACGACTGGTACCTCTGATACTGCGTACGCGCCGGAGCAGCTATGCTCTGCGCAGATGTACGCCGCATTCATGCTGCGTGCACTGGACTATTCTGAGGCGGAAGGGGACTTTGCATACAACGATGCCGTTGCTTTTGCCCAGCAGATTGGTCTGTATGATCCGGCAGTGGTCGATACGACGGAGTTCCTTCGGGATGATGCAGCGGCGGCTAGCTATACTGCGCTGTCCCTCCAGCCAAAGAATGTGGAAGATACGCTTCTGGATCAGTTGGTAGCAGACGGGGCGGTTGACGCAGCAGCGGCCGAGACTTATCAGTCCTTGTTTGAAACGTATGCTCTGTATCGTGAAGCGACTGCGGGTATGAAGGAGTTGACGCAGTTTTCTGTGCGTGGCGGCGTGACGGTCAAACAGGATGATGGTATGACGCTGACGACGCAAGACTGCGTTTCAGTCGACAGGGAAAACGGTACGGCAACGGCAGAGGGAACGCTGACGCTGAAAGCCTCAAGCATGGAACCATACACACAGCCATATTATATGGATGCAGCGCAGGAAAGCGGCAATGTGCGCGCAGCGCTGCTGTATGGATATGGCGCAGTACCGCTTGCCTGTGTTGAGAATATTGAGCATGCAGGACCGGAATGGACATTTTCGTTTAGAGCGCTCCCTGCACAGTACGACGGCGGGTTCTGGGCGCTGGCACATTCAGGCGGCGCATTTGAGCAGGCCGGCACTGCTTCGCTTGTACAGACCGTACAGAATGGCAGTGTTTCGTCGCAGACGCTGACGGTTGAGCTGAAGCAGGGGGATGCTGCATTGCATGCGGTATGGACCGGCAAGCTGGATACAGCAAAATAAACGCTTTGCATAAAACATAGCCGCCGGGAAACAGGGGCATGCCTCTGCTGTCCGGCGGCTTTTGCGCAGCAAAAAGCCCCGCCGATCGGTGGGGCTTTGCTTTGTGCAGCTTACTTCTTATTCTTGATGTATTCATCCATCGCGGCGGCAGCGCGTTTGCCCGCGCCCATCGCGAGGATAACGGTGGCAGCGCCGGTAACAGCGTCGCCGCCCGCAAACACGCCGTCCTTGGACGTGATACCGTGCTCGTCATCCGCAATGATGCAGCCCTTGCGGTTGGTATCCAGCCCTGGGGTGGTGTGGCGGATCAGCGGGTTGGGGGTCGTGCCGATCGCCGCGATCACACAGTCGAGATCGAACGTAAACTCGCTGCCTTCCACCGGCACCGGACGGCGACGGCCGGATTCGTCCGGCTCACCCAGCTCCATCTGCTGGCACTTCATGCCGATGACATTGTAGTTCTCGTCAGCCAGCACCTCGAGCGGCGCGGTCAGGAACTTAAACACAACGCCTTCTTCCTTAGCGTGATGGATCTCCTCCAGACGGGCGGGCAGCTCCTTCTCCGAGCGGCGGTAAACGATGTAAACCTCTTCCGCGCCCATGCGCTTGGCGCAGCGTGCCGCGTCCATTGCGACGTTGCCGCCGCCGACGACCGCGACCTTGTGAGCGTGGAAGATCGGGGTGTCCGAATCCTCCTTGTAGGCCTTCATCAGGTTGATACGGGTCAGGTATTCGTTGGCCGAGTAGACGCCGTTGGCGTTCTCGCCCGGTACACCGATGAAGGTCGGCAGGCCAGCGCCCGAACCGACGAAAACCGCTTCGTAGCCGTCCTCGAACAGCTCGTCGATGGTCTCCGAACGACCAACGACGAAGTTGAGCACGAACTCAACACCCAGATCCTTCAGCGTATCGATTTCCTTCTGAACAATCGCCTTGGGCAGACGGAACTCCGGGATACCATACATCAGAACACCGCCCGCAGTGTGCAGCGCTTCGAATACGGTCACTTCGTAACCCATGCGAGCCAGATCGCCCGCGCAGGTCAGGCCGGCAGGGCCGGCACCCACGATCGCGCACTTGTGGCCGTTGGAAGCGGGCTTTACCGGCTTCTCTTCGCCGTGCTCGCGCGCGTAGTCTGCAACAAAGCGCTCCAGACGGCCGATGGCAACCGGCTCGCCCTTGATGCCGCGCACACACTTCTGCTCGCACTGGGTCTCCTGCGGGCACACACGGCCGCAGACAGCCGGCAGAGCAGAAGTCTCCTTGATCTTGGCGGCTGCCTCGAGGAACTTGCCTTCAGCGACCAGCGCAATAAACTCAGGGATCTTGACCTGTACCGGGCAACCGGAGATGCAGGGCTTATGCTTGCAGTTCAGGCAGCGCTGTGCTTCCTCAATCGCCATTTCCGGCGTATAACCCAGCGTTACCTCATCGAAATTCTTGTTGCGCACGTCCGGGGCCTGCTCGGGCATGGGCATCTTGTTCGGATTCGTATTCGGCATGATTACTTGACCTCCATCTTGAACAGGTTGCAGTGCGCCTCGCGGTTTTCCACTGCGTGCTTCTCCTGCGCCTTGTACATTGCGCCGCGGCGCATGGCGCTGTCGAAGTCGACCAGATGGCCGTCAAAGTCCGGGCCGTCAACACAGGCGAACTTGGTCTCGCCGCCGACCGTCAGGCGGCAGCCGCCGCACATGCCGGTGCCGTCAACCATGATGGTGTTCATGGAAACGATGGTCTTGATGCCGTAGGGGCGGGTTACCTCGGAGACAAACTTCATCATAATCATCGGGCCGATCGCGATGACCGCGTCATACTGGTTGCCCGCGTCGATCAGTTCCTTGAGCTTATCGGTGACAAAGCCCTTGTTGCCGTTGGAACCGTCGTCGGTCATGATATACAGATTGGTGGAAGCGGCCTTCATCTCGTCCTCGAGGATGATGATATCCTTGCTGCGGAAGCCTGCAATCAGATCGACCTCACAGCCCATCTCATGCAGCTTCTTCGCCTGCGGATAGGCGATCGCGCAGCCAAGGCCGCCGCCGACAACGGCGACTTTTTTCAGGCCTTCCAGCTCGCTTGCCTTGCCCAGCGGGCCGACAAAGTCATGCAGGCAGTCGCCCTCGTTCATTTCGCCGAGCGCCATGGTCGTCGCGCCGACTTCCTGGAAAATGATCGTGACCGCACCCGTCTCGCGGTTGAAGTCCGCGATCGTCAGCGGGATGCGCTCGCCGTCCTCGCTCACGCGCAGGATGATGAACTGACCCGGCTCGGCCTTGCGCGCCACATGCGGCGCATCGACCACCATCAGCTTGGTGTTCGCGTTGAGCGTTTGCTTTTTCAAAATCTGATACACGAAATTTCGTACCTCCTTGCGTTTTATCGCATCGAACACTTCTATTATACTGTTTATGCAGGCTGAACGCAAGGAGAAATCCGGGTAGAAGGACAGATGTTTTCGCGGGAAAGACATGGGAAATTAGTAATTCAGCACAATTTCCTCGCCTGAAACAAAGCCCTGACAGTTATCATAACGCACTGCGTGCCATCCGGCCTGCCGTCCAATCACCAGAAGGAGCGCGCCGCAGGGGGCGCGGCCGACAACCGGCGCATGAGAGGATGGGGAGGCGTGGATGGCAACCGTGCCGGTAAGGCTTTCAGCGGTTGCGGTTGCGCCGTGTGTCTGCCTGCCGGAAAGCAGGTGGAATGGCTCTGGATATGTAAGTTTGCGTTGGTAACGCATGTGAATCCCTCCTGACAAGACATTGGATTATTTTCAGCCTATGCCGCGTCCGGCGCGAGGGTCACAACCGTATCTGTTGTGTTTCTGACGAAAAACAGTGGGATTTTTGCGCGGTTTTCGCTGAAATTAAGGTTGAATTTTTAATCAGAGCGTTGTATAATGTATCTTGTTTGAAATGCCCGGCTGCTTTCGGCCGGCAATTTGGGAGGAGAGAAAACCATGAAAAAGCTTTCTATCGCCATGCTGAGCATGGTACTGGCGGGTTCCATGCTGCTGACCGCTTGCGGCGGCAATACGCAGACCAATGAGGGCGCTACCGATGATGCGGCACAGACCGAGCAGTCTGCTGACGGCGGTGTGCTGCGTATGGGCACCAATGCGACTTTCCCGCCGTACGAGTATGTTGATGAGAATAATAATGTTGCTGGTATCGATGCGGATATCGCGGCTGCGATTGCTGACAAGCTCGGCATGGAGCTGGAGATCACCGACATGGCGTTTGATTCGCTGATTCCGGCCCTGCAGTCCGACACGATCGACATCGTTCTGGCTGGTATGACGGTTGATCCGGAGCGTGCGGAAAGCGTAAACTTTACCGAGTCCTATGCTACCGGCGTGCAGGTCATCATTGTTCCGGAAGGTTCGGACATTGCGTCCCCGGATGATCTGGAAGGCAAAAACATCGGCGTACAGACCGGCACCACCGGCGACCTGTACTGCACTGATTCTTACGGCCAGGAGTTTGTAAAGCAGTTTGACAACGGCCCGCTTGCTGTTGCTGCGCTGCTGAACGGCCAGGTTGACTGTGTTGTTATTGATAACGAGCCGGCCAAGAATTATGTGGCTGCTAATGAAGGCCTGAAGATCCTGGATACCGCATATGCAAATGAAGACTATGCGGCTGCGATCGCTAAGGACAACACCGAGCTGTTTGATAAGGTGAATGCCGCGATCAAGGAACTGAAGGAAGACGGTACGATCGCTTCCATCATCGAGAAGTATATCCCGGCTGAGGGCGCTGCTGAATAAGCACGGGTAGGCAAGAGAAAAGGGACGGCGTGCGCCGCCCCTTTTCTTCCATTATACAGAAAGGGGATAAACTGTGGGAATTCTCACTATGGCGAGCTGGCTGGAGACAGCCCCGAGCTGGGTCGCTTCGCTCCCGGAGGGGCTGCAGACGTTGCTGTTCCAGCTCTATCAGACTTTTATTTATCAGGATCGCTGGACGTGGTATGCGAACGGTCTGAAAATCACGTTTATTGTCACGCTTGGCGCGCTGATTCTTGGCGTTGTCATCGGTATGCTGATCGCTGTGATCCGTACTGCGCACGATTCACAGCGCGCAGGGAAGCATAACCCGATCCTTGGTGTACTCAACGCGGCGAGCAAAGTCTATCTGACGGTTATTCGCGGTACGCCGATGATGGTACAGCTGCTTATCAGCTGCTTCGTTATCATGGTGCCCAAGGATGATACGGGTCGCCTGATTTGCGGTGTCGTTACGCTGGGCATCAATTCAGGCGCATATGTTGCGGAAATCGCGCGCAGTGGTCTGATGTCGATCGGTGCTGGTCAGATGGAGGCGGGCCGCTCTCTTGGTCTGAACTATCGTCAGACGATGTGGTACATTATCATCCCGCAGGCAATCAAAAATATCCTGCCCGCGCTTGGCAATGAGATGATCACCTTGCTTAAGGATACCTCGCTGGTATCGGTCATTGCGCTGCGCGACGTGACCAAGCAGGCGCAGAACATTGTTGCGAACACCTATACGCCGTATGTGCCGTATATTAGTCTCGCAGTGATTTATCTGGTGATTGTCATCATCCTGACTAAGCTTCTCGGCATTTTCGAAAGGAGGCTGCGCGCAAGTGATCGACGTTAAAAACCTGCACAAGTCCTTTGGCGACCATGAGGTGCTCAAAGGCGTAAACGAGCACATCGCCAAAGGGGAAAAGGTTGTTATTATCGGGCCGTCCGGTTCGGGTAAATCGACCTTCCTGCGCTGCCTGAACCTGCTGGAAGAGCCGACCAGCGGCGATATCATTTTTGAAGGGCAGAATATCACCTCAAAGCAGACGGATATCGATTTGGTTCGCCGTCGTATGGGCATGGTGTTCCAGCAGTTTAACCTGTTTCCGCATCTGACCGTGCGGGAGAACATCAAACTCGCGCCGGTCAAGCTGAAGATCATGACGGATGCGGAGGCGGACAAGCGTGCTATTGAGCTTCTTGAGCGCGTCGGTCTGCCGGATAAGGCGGACAGCTATCCGATTCAGCTTTCGGGCGGTCAGCAGCAGCGCATTGCGATTGCCCGCGCGCTGGCGATGAACCCGGATGTGATGCTGTTCGACGAGCCGACTTCGGCGCTCGACCCGGAGATGGTCGGCGAGGTGCTCGAGATTATGAAGGAGCTGGCCGAGGACGGCATGACCATGGTTGTGGTGACTCACGAGATGGGCTTTGCCCGTGAGGTTGGCACGCGCGTGCTGTTTATGGACGGCGGCAATGTTGTCGAACAGAATGAGCCGAAGGCGTTCTTTGAGAACCCGCAGCATCCCAGACTGAAGGACTTTTTGTCTAAGGTGCTGTAAAAAACACAAAGCGGACGGTGAAAACCGTCCGCTTTTTTACTGAAATCATCTTGACTTGGCAATAAAAAACATGGTATAATAAAACGCTTACAAAATTTCGGGAAAAATCCCAATTTCTAATTACATGTTAGCACGGTCTGCAAGTAATTGCAAGACCAAAAACAATATTTTTGCAACGCCGCCGGGCGTATCAACACCAACACAGCCGAAAGAAACGGAGTGATCAAAGCACATGAAGGTGAAAGACGTACAGCACGGCAAAACCACACGAAAGAGCTTTGCACGCATCAATGAGATTTTGGAGATGCCCAATCTGATTGAGGTGCAGAAGAAGTCCTATCAGTGGTTCCTGGACGAGGGCCTGCGTGAGGTTTTCGCCGATACCGCGTCCATTACGGACTACACCGGCAATCTGGAGCTTTCTTTCCTCGATTATTCGATGGATGAGGAGCCGAAGTACAGCGTCGAGGAGTGCAAGGCGCGCGACGCCACATATGCTTCGCCCCTTAAGGTACGCATGCGCCTGCGCAACAAGGAAACAGGGGAGATCAAGGAACAGGAAATCTTCATGGGCGACTTCCCGAAGATGACCGACTCCGCAACCTTCATCATCAACGGTGCGGAACGCGCGATCGTTTCCCAGTTGGTCCGTTCGCCTGGTGTCTACTTCGGCAAGGAGTACGACAAGACCGATAAGGTGCTGCTGAGCGCGACCGTCATCCCGTACCGCGGCGCTTGGCTCGAATATGAGACCGACGCCAACGACGTGTTCTATGTCCGTATCGATAAGAACCGTAAGATTCCGATTACCTCGTTCATCCGCGCGATCGGTGTTAAGACCGACGCGGAGATCAAGGAGCTGTTCGGTGAGGACCCGCTGATCCTCGCGACCCTTGATAAGGACCCGGCGCATACCGCCGAAGAAGCCCTGATCGAGATTTACAAGAAGATGCGTCCGGGCGAGCCGCCTTCGGTCGAGTCTGCGACCAGCCTGATGGATGCAATGTTCTTCGATGTGCGCCGCTATGACATTTCTGCGGTCGGCCGTTATAAGTACAACAAGAAGCTGGATATCGCACGCCGCATCACCGGCCACAAGCTGCTCGAGACCGTGTCCGATCCGATGACCGGCGAAGTGCTGGCCGAGGCGGATGAGATCCTGACCCGCGACAAGGCACGCCTGCTGTCCCGCCGTGGCGTCAACCACGTGACGATCGAGTCGAGCGAAGGCACGGCTGTCAAGGTGTTTGGCAACGGCATGGTTGACATTGACGATTTCTCGGACTACACCGGCTTCTCCGCCGCTGACCTCGGCGTCAAGGAGAAGGTGCGTTTCTCCGTCCTTAAGGAGATCATCGACTCTGGTGTTTCGGGCGACGAAATGAAAAAGACCATCCAGACTCGCAGCCACGACCTGATCCCCAAGACGATCATCGTTGACGATATGCTCGCGTCTATCTGCTATCTGCTTGGCCTTGGCCACGGCATCGGCACGACCGACGATATCGACCATCTGGGCAACCGCCGCCTGCGCTGCGTAGGCGAGCTGCTGCAGAACCAGTTCCGCATCGGCTTCTCCCGCATGGAGCGCGTTATCCGCGAGCGCATGACCATTCAGGATCTGGATATCGTTACGCCGCAGTCCCTCATCAATATCCGTCCGGTTACGGCCGCAATCAAGGAGTTCTTCGGTTCCTCGCCGCTTTCGCAGTTCATGGACCAGAACAACCCGCTGGCTGAGCTGACGCATAAGCGCCGTATGTCCGCACTGGGCCCCGGTGGTCTGTCGCGTGACCGCGCGTCCTTCGAGGTTCGAGACGTACACTATTCGCACTATGGCCGTCTGTGCCCGATCGAGACCCCTGAAGGTCCGAACATCGGCCTGATCTCGTATCTGGCAACTTATGCCCGTATCAATGACTTTGGCTTCATCGAAGCGCCGTACCGTATCATCGATAAGGAAAACGGCCGCGTAACCGACGAAGTCCAGTATATGACCGCTGACGTCGAGGACGAGTATATCGTTTGTCAGGCGACCGAGCCGATCGACGAAAACGGCTACCTGCTCAACGACCGCGTTACCTGCCGTATGCGTGACGAGTTCGTCGAGGTCGACCGTAAGGACGTTGACCTGATGGACGTTTCGCCCCGCATGATGGTTTCGGTTGCGACTGCGTTCATTCCGTTCCTCGACCATGACGACGCAAACCGCGCACTGATGGGTGCGAACATGCAGCGTCAGGCTGTACCGCTCTTAAAGACCGAGGCACCTGTCGTTGCCACCGGTATGGAGTACAAGGCGGCAGTCGACTCCGGTACGATCCCGCTGGCTGAGGGCGACGGCGTTGTCACCCGCGTGACCGCGCGCGAGGTCATTGTGCTGTATGATAACGGCGAGGAAAAGACCTACCACCTGACCAAGTTCCTGCGTTCCAACCAGTCGACCTGTATCAACATGCGTCCGATCGTCGATCTGGGTGAGCGTGTCAAGAAGGGCGATGTGCTGGCTGACGGCCCGTCGACCGATAAGGGCGAGATCGCGCTTGGCAAGAATGCGCTGATCGGCTTTATGACCTGGGAAGGTTACAACTACGAGGACGCGGTCCTGCTCAACGAGCGTCTGGTCCGCGACGATGTTTACACCTCGATCCATATCGAGGAATACGAATCCGAATCCCGTGACACCAAGCTCGGGCCGGAAGAGATCACCCGTGATATCCCGAATGTCGGCGAGGACGCACTGCGCAACCTCGACGAGCGCGGCATTATCCGCGTAGGCGCTGAGGTACAGGCGGGCGATATTCTGGTTGGTAAGGTAACGCCCAAGGGCGAGACCGAGCTGACCGCTGAGGAGCGCCTGCTGCGCGCGATCTTCGGTGAGAAGGCGCGTGAGGTGCGTGACACCTCGCTGCGTGCGCCGCACGGCGAGTCCGGTATCGTTGTCGACGTTAAGGTATTCACCCGTGAAAACGGCGATGAGCTGTCCCCGGGTGTCAACATGGTTGTCCGTGTGTATATTGCGCAGAAGCGTAAGATCTCGGTTGGCGATAAGATGGCGGGCCGTCACGGTAACAAGGGTGTTGTTTCCCGTATTCTGCCGCAGGAGGACATGCCGTTCCTTGAGGATGGCCGTCCGCTCGATATCGTTCTGAACCCCTTGGGCGTACCTTCCCGTATGAACATCGGTCAGGTGCT
>DXDE01000099.1 GCA_019115615.1 Candidatus Agathobaculum merdavium
GGTAGCCGCCCGCAGATGCGCTACCCGGTGATCTATGACGGTGATGGCGTGCGCCCGTCCGGTGAGCCTTTCGGCGAGGAGTGCAAGGGCCACTGGGTCATTACGGCATCCAGCAAGCAGAAGCCGCAGTGCGTGCACATCAGCAACGTGCATGCCGAGCTGCTGCCGACCGACGTGTATTCCGGTATGTATGCCCGCGTCACCATTAACTTCTTCCCGTATGACAACAGCGGCAATCGCGGCGTAGGCTGCGGTCTCGGCAATGTGTGCAAGACTCGCGATGGCGAACCCCTGAGCGGCCGTGCAAACGCTGAGAGCGATTTTGCGGGTCTGGAGCAGACGCCGCAGATTAACCCGATCACCGGCCAGCCCATGTAAGACAAGCGAGAATGGGCGCCTAAATAAGGGCGCCCTTTCCTTTGGCAGTTAAGGAGGCCTTTGCCTTGAAGCACCATTTATCTATCGACATTGAAACTTATTCTTCCGTTCCTATCGGAGAAAGCGGCCTGTATAAGTATGCCCAAAGCTCGGACTTTGAGATCCTGCTGATCGCTTACTCATTGGACGGCGGCCCGGTTGAATTGATCGATCTGGCACAGGGGGATAAGGTGCCGCTTTGGTTCCTGAATGCCCTGCACAGCGACGAGTACATCAAGCACGCCTATAACGCTGCTTTCGAGTGGTATTGCTTATCCCGGCGGTATGGCCTCGGTATGCCGGTGGATCAGTGGCGCTGTACGATGCTGCACGGCTTATACTGTGGATATACCGCGGGGCTGGACGCAACCGGCAAGGCTCTCGGGCTTCCGCAGGATAAGCAGAAGATGACCGCCGGCAAGACACTGATCCGGTATTTCTGTTTACCTTGCGCTCCGACAAAGTCAAATGGCGGCCGTACCCGGAACCTGCCACATCATGACCCTGCAAAGTGGGAACTGTTTCGCGAGTACAACCGGCAGGACGTTGTCACCGAAATGGAGATCGAGCGTCTCCTGTCTGGCTTTCCGGTTCCTGAGGCTGTGCAAGATGAATGGGTGCAGGATCAACTCATCAATGCCCGTGGTGTTGCGTTGGATACCAGCTTAATTGCCGGCGCGCTGTACTGCGATCAGCAGAACGCGGATCAGGCCAGGGCGGAAGCGCGGGAGCTGACCGCACTTGAAAACCCCAACAGCCGGGAGCAGCTGCTTACTTGGCTGCAGGGCATGGGCGTGCCGATCGCTGACCTGCGGGGAGAGACCGTAAAGGAAGGTATCATTGAGGACTTCCTCGAGCAGCCGGTTCCCGCGGATTGGTCAACGTGGAAGCTGGAGCAGCGGGTTATGTACTGGCAGGGGGCGGCGCAGTATACAGGTGAGCTGGTGCCCCGGACGAGGGTGTGTGCGCTGGAAATCTGGTGCGAGGCGATGAACGGGGATCCCCGGTTTATCAAGAACAGCGACGCGGCGGAGATCAACAGCATCGTAACAGCTTTGCCGGGATGGAAGCGCATGAAAAATCCATCGCGGTTTGGCTACTGCAAACTGCAGCGGGGCTTCGAAAAGGGCGTTACAAAGTAGGTGTTACAATCTAAATTCGTTGTTACAAAGTTACAATCTTATCATAGATTGTAACGGGTATTTGTAACACGAGTTATTAACCCAAAATAAGTAATTAGTCGGAATGTGCGCAACAAAAACGCCATTAATATTGTATTTGTTACAATGTTACAATCTTTTCTATTGAATTGAAATATAGAGGGAATAGAGGGTAATAAAAATATAGTTTCCCCCTGTGCCCGCAAAATATAAAATATATAGAATTGAGCGCGTTTGTTACCTAAAATAAGGAGTTCGATATGAGAGAAAAGGACATCGAAAAGTACCTGCGAGACCGAGTGCGTTCTATTGGCGGAAAGGCATATAAGTTCGTCAGCCCCGGCAACGATGGGGTGCCTGATCGTCTGGTGTGCCTTCCCGGCGGCAGGGTGATATTTGTGGAGCTGAAGGCACCGGGGGCAGCACCGCGGCCGTTGCAGATACACCAGATGGGCACACTCAAGTCCCTTGGTTTTCGGGTAGAGGTGATTGACAGCAAGGAACAGGTGGACTGCTTTGTGGAGAAGGTGAAGAACGATGGAATTTGTACCGCATGACTACCAGAAGTTTTGCATCAACAAACTGTTAGAGCTGCCGGCGGCGGGTCTTTTTCTTGACATGGGCCTTGGCAAGACGGTTACGACTCTGACCGCGATCAAGGAGCTGAAGTATTACCGCTTTCAGGTGTGCAAGGTGTTGGTCATCGCCCCGAAGAAGGTGGCGGAGGCGACGTGGAGCCGGGAGGCGGAAAAGTGGGATCATCTGCAAGACCTCCGTATCTCTACCGTGCTGGGCAGCCGCGTGAAGCGCGAGCGGGCGTTGGCCCGGCCAGCCGACGTGTATGTGATCAACCGCGAGAACGTGGAGTGGCTGGTGGACTATTACCGCAATGCCTGGCCGTTCGACATGGTGGTGGTGGACGAGAGCAGCAGTTTCAAGGATCAGAGCACAAAACGATGGCGGGCGCTGAAACGTGTACGGCCTAAGATCCACCGCATAGTGCTGCTGACGGGCACACCGGCGCCGAACAATCTGATCGACCTTTGGGCGCAGCTGTACCTGCTGGACGAGGGCGCACGACTTGGGCGGACGATCGGCGGCTTCCGGGAGCGGTATTTTCTACCGGACAAGCGCAGCGCAGACCGCATTTTTACCTACAAGCCCAAGATGGGGACGGAGCAAGCCGTGCAGGACTTGATCGGTGATATCTGCATCAGCATGAGCGCGGACGACTATCTCACGTTGCCGGAGTGTGTCGAAGTTACCACGCCGGTCATGTTGGACGAAAAGGCGCAGAAAGCGTATAGCACGATGGAACGTGATATGCTGTTGGAAGTCGCCGAGGACACGATCACCGCAGACACGGCCGCCGTGCTGACTAACAAACTGCTGCAGCTTGCTGGCGGCGCAGTGTATAACGCCGATCATCAGCCGCAGGTGGTACACGCTTGCAAGATCGAAGCGTTCCTGGAATTGGTCGAAAGCCTCAATGGAAAAAGCGCGTTGGTGTTCTATTCCTTCCAGCATGAGCGTGACCGTATTCTGGACGCGCTGCACAAGAAGTGCCGCGGGCTTCGCGTCAGAGTATTTGGCGGCCCTGCCGACGAGGACGATTGGAACGCCGGCAAGATCGACATACTGCTGGCGCATCCGGCGAGTACTGCTTATGGTCTTAACCTGCAGCAGGGCGGTAACCATGTGATCTGGTTTACTCCGACATGGAGTCTGGAGTTGTACCAGCAGGCCAATAAGCGTCTGCATCGGCAGGGTCAGACGGAAAGGGTGATAGTACACCATCTTCTGGTGGACGGGAGCGTTGACCACGATGTGATCGCTGCGCTGAACGGGAAGGCTGACACGCAGGAGACCTTACTGGATAGTATTAAGGCCCGTATTGAACAGGTGCGGGCAATGGCATGAGGAGGATAGGATTCATGAGCATGGCGGCAAAAGAATGGCTGGGGCGGGCGCGCAAGCTGCGTCTGCGGCTCAGCGCGCTGGAGGACAGTAAGCAGCGGTCTTATGCACGCGCGGTGTCCAGCACGGCAGGACTGGGGGAGCGTGTTTCTGGCGGCGAGCCGGGGGATAAGCTCGCGGCCTATGCGGAGGTAAGCCTTGCGGCCGATCGGCAGATTGAGAAGCTGGAACAGACGCGTGCGGAGATCCTGCAGGTGATCGGGCAAGTTGAGGACAATACACTGGCTGCATTACTGATCGAGTATTACGTAAACGATAAGACATGGAAAGAGGTTGCCTCGCAAATTCAGCATTCTGTTCGACAAACAATGCGGCTACACGGACAGGCATTGTGTAAGGTTAGGGAAATAACAGGGCTTGAGTAGAGATGTCATTGCATGGCACATGATGGGCATTGCATAGCACATGCGATATGTGATATTCTAAAAGTGTGAAAAAGCCGAGGTGTCATTCCTCGGCTTCATCTTTCATCGGATAGCATGATGCAGGAACCCACTGCGGAAGGGCTACGCCATCCGGACAACGGATATCGAATTTACTTTCGCTACAATTCTCTGCCTTCCAGACCAGACAGCACTTAAAGCCATCCCGCA